>NZ_JBFUIY010000052.1:0-28178 GCF_056401655.1 Allobosea sp. P4_E12
GGCTGGCGCTCCACGCCTGGGACGAGGCCGGCGACCAACCAACTCGCCTGGCCCATCTCGATCACGGCGACCAGGGTCGCGCCTTGATCAAGTGAAATCGAACATCTGCTCGCATCGATGCTGTGTGCCATAAAGGTGCTCCATCGCTGATTGCGGCAACGATGGTACCGGCCTCGTTGCGCCGCCCATAGCTTCTAAGCCGCTCTCGCGGCAGGGCGCTGCGGCGCGGTTATCGCGGAGATTTCGCCTGTGAGGCGCTGCATCCGAGGATTTCGGGGTCGTTTCCCTGATCCTTGGAGGCCTCCATGACCGATCCCGTCACCGTCAACCCGCTGCGCCAGCGGATGATCGAGGACATGACCATCCGCCAGTTCGGTGAGCACACGCAGCGCGACTATGTTCGGCAGGTCCGCGCGTTCACGGCCTTTCTGGGCGTCTCGCCCGACCGGGCCGAACCGGAAGATCTGCGGCGCTATCAGCTTCACCTGGCTTCGCTCGGTGCGAGCTATTCGCGGATGAACCAGGCCTGCACGGCGCTGCGCTTCTTCTTCCATGTCACGCTGGGCCGGACCGGCTTCGGCGACCGGATGGCGCTCCAGATCGTCACGTCGCGGCGACAGGCACTGTCAGCACGAGCGCCCATAGCCCTTGGATTGATCAAACCTCGACGACGCAGCCGGGATCAAACCATGGATTCTCGCGATCGCCATTGCGGTTGGGGTAGCCAGCTTGATTGGCCAGGATGCGCGTCCGACCGACCTTGTAGTCATGTGACCCATGATCATGGCCGTGGATCCAGAGCTCAGGCTGGTATTCCTCGATCAGGGCGCCGAGGTCCGATACGAAGGCCGGCGACAATTCGCTCCCCTGGTGCCTCGGTTGAACCGATTGCGGGTGTGGCGCGTGGTGCGTGACCACTACCGTAGGACCATCGTGCGGCTTCCCTAGCTCGCTACGGATGAACGCCAGATCGAGCCGATGCTCAGCCGCTGCATGCCACGGCATAAAGCGGCTGTAGTGACCGCTTTCCTCCCGGTAGCGGATAAGGCGGTGATCGTTCAGCTCCTGCCCGGCAAAGACCATCGACGGCTTGGGCGTCCCGAGAAGGCGGTAGTCCGTCCAAAGCGTACAGCCGATGAAGCGGACCTGCCCGATCATAACGGTGCGGCGATGCAGTAGATGGATGCCGACCTTGTCAGCGAGGTCGCTTCCAGCGGCCAGGCTGCCCTTCATCTCGCTCTTGTAGAACTCGTGGTTGCCAGCGACGTAGACGATTTCGCGGTCACGGAGCGGCCCGGCTTCCCGCTGCTCCACCATCCACTCGAGCGCAGCACTGATCGGCTTGTGCACATCGCCGGCGAAGACCGCGACATCAAACTCCGGCATCGGTTTGGCGAACAGGAACGGACCGAATTCGAGATGCATATCGGAAATCACCAAAAGGCGCATCCTGCCCTTCCTCATCTATCTGGCATTGTTGGCGGAATGCGCCTCGCTTCAGCCGCCTGACGCCGAGGAGCGCTACGCGATGCGCTTGGACCCAGCAAGCTGCAGCCTGCGGCGTCCACACGCGTTCGAACGCTTTATGACGCAGTCTGAAAGCTTTCCTGTAGCGTCCACACGCGCTCGAACGCGTTATGACGCAATCTGAAAGCTTTCCTGTAGCGCCTACACGCGTTCGAACGCTTTATGACGCGTTAGATCGCGTCATAAAGCACGCACGTGCACGCGCATTCAAACATGGCTCGGCGCAACCGCGGCGCGTTCAAGGAGCTCGTTGACAGGTTTCGGAGCCCCGGGCGCCGTTCCCTGAGCAAGTCCGGATTCGAATTCGTCAATGTGCATTGCGAACAATCCAGCCTTCCGCGGGCCTATTACGTCTGCCTCGATGCTGTCCCCGACGAAAAGAACCTGATGCGGCTCCAAATTGAGCCGCTGGCAAACGAGCCGATAAATCTCGGCTTGAGGTTTCATCAGGCCGACCTCAAACGACAGAACGACCGTATCCGGCGCACCAGGCAGGCAATCGAGCAAAGCGTTCGCGTATGGTGCAGCGAGATTGGAGCAGACGCCAATTTTCAATCCGAGCTGCCCCAAGGTGTTCCAAATGGCATCGATTCCCGGTCGTAGCCGTGTCGAGGCGGTTTCCGCCAACAAGTCAGCCTCCAACTCGGCAAGCCGCGCATCGTCTGTGATCGTCGCAAGATCCTGGGCAAGATCGCGCAGGCTCATCGGAGTTGTCAGCGCTTGGGTTGCCGCCTTCGATGAAGTGGCACTGCCGATGAGTGCTCTGAACGGCCAGCGCTTGTCTTCAATTTCCACAAGTGTCCCGAACCCATCGAAGCAGACAGCCTGGATCTGCGGCGTAGCGTCCTGCCAGATCAGATTTGCCTCTGTGTATGGCGTGAAGTTCTCGTCGACCGCGTTTGGCGCGATCCCCGCACCCCATCTAATCGCTGCGACGTAGCTCCGCACAGCAAGCTGGTCGTCGAGTGTGCCGCTTAGAAGATCCAGGGCTGTCCGCCCGTTGAATGGCGCCGTCTTATGGTCATCAAACAGCCAATCCCTTTGTTGATCCGGTGATGCGAAAAGATGCTGCAGATCCGCATAGAGACCCAGAAGCGCAGAGATCCGCATCAGGACAGCAGTTTCAAGGACGAGTGATCCGTGTGTGCGCGCGATGGTCGACCAGTCGTGAAACTGAGCCGCGTCGCACTGCAGAATCGCGAGCCGGTCGGCCGAGGACAATTCCCAGCGGTCCGCGATGTTCAAGAACGTGCGGAGTGCCGGCGCGCTTACGCGAGCTCGTTCCTCAGGTGACCTTTCCATCAATGTGCTCCCAGCTTGCCACTCAGAGGAGACAGAATAGCTGATTTGCGGACGTCAAAGTTCGAACCGACCCGGCTTAGTTGGCGACCTCGACCACCAGGCTCTCGTCAAACGCCGAATTGGAGAACAAGGCTCCGGCTGGATTGCAGAGGATCCGTGTTCCGCCTGGCCGGCGCATGTCGATGCTGTGATGAACATGGCCGTGCACCCACATCTCGGCGCAGCCAGAATCCGTCAGCTCGGATAGGTCAGACGCACAGTTTCCGGCGATCCATTTTCCGGTGTCGGCCGGCGCTACGCAGGCAGGGTGCGGAGCGTGATGAGTTACAACCACGCGAGGGAAAGAGGTCTCCTGGTCTATGAGATGTCGCAAGCACTCGCGACTTGAGTGATGCAGCTGCTGAGCATCCTGAACGCGAAAGGGACGCTCCCCCGTTCCGTCGCGAAACCGAATGTCCTCACCAGTCGGCATTGTAGCATCGATGGCTCCTGCCAGACTGTAATCGGACCAGAGCGTAGCGCCGAGAAACTGCACGCCCTGGAGGTTGGTTGCGTCGCCCTCGAGCAGTGAGATGTCATTGGCTTCGGCAGCGCGCCGAGCGGCGGCGATCGTCGCACTCGGTTCGCCTCGCCAATGCTCGTGATTGCCGAGCGTTGCAATGACGGGCCTGTCTCCGGCCAGGTGGCGCAGGAATTGGAATCCGGCCGGGATATTCCCCTGCCAAATATCGCCGGCCGACACCAGGACATCGAACGCCGGACGGGGAGGAGCGAATGCCGAAGGAAATGGGAACCCTTCAAGATGCAAATCGGATAGAATCCAGATTCTCACTGCGCTCTTCTCTCATGGTGATTGCTTGGAAGATCCCGCCACCGAACGCATACCCGTGACAATCGAGCTACGATTCTCCGCAGAGGATCTCACTCGCATTGATCGGTCTGCCAAATTTGAGGGTCTTGAACGGGCCGAGTTTTTACAACGCGCCGCGACAGTCGGCGTAAAAGAGGCACTACGATCGTCTGAAATCGCCCAATCTTTTGACGGAGGCCGCGATGATTGAATGATCTCTGTAAGGGTAATTCACTCCATCAGCAGGTTTATGCATATACCCCTGCACGCACCGCCTCTAAATATTCTAGAACGAGATTTGCTTCACCCCCGCAAACGAGATCGTACGCTGTTTTCCCTGAGTACCCCGGAATAGGTTGGTTCTTGAACCAGTTTATGGCTTCTTTTTTGGAGCCCCGCATTTCAACAACTATTTTAGTAATATCGTCGATCAGTTTGACCAATTCGCTCTGAGGCGCGCCAAACTGCTTAGACAGCCGGTGGATGGACTTCTTGTCGATCACTGCCAGATGACCCCTAACTCTCAGGCGCGTATCGTTCCACTTTATACATTCTTAGGTATCACGGGCCCGTCTACCTGCCCTCGCGGACGCGCCATCAGTAGTGATATCGGCACTGCGCGATCATTAGACCGCCCTCACTCGGCCGATAGACCAAGCGGTGCTCCTGTGTGATCCGTCGCGACCACCAGCCCGACAGCGGACCGCGCAACGGCTCCGGCTTGCCGGTGCCATTAAATGGCGTGCGCATGCATTCTTTGATGAGCCCGTTGAGCCGGACCAGGAGCTTGGGATCGGTCGCCTGCCAATGCAGGTAATCCTCCCAGGCCTGTTCGTGGAAAACGAGCTTCATTCGGCAAGGACGCGCTCGGTTCCCTTGCCTTCATCGAGCTCCTTTACGGCCTTGAGCAACCGGTCGGCATTGCGCGGATTCCGGAGGAGATAGCGCGTTTCCTCATAAGAGGCGTAATCTTCGAGCGACATCAGCACCGCCGCAGGTTTTCCCTTGTCCCTGGTGATGAGCATTGGCGCATGATCCTCCGTCACCCTGTCGAGCATGGTGGCTAGGTTCTTTCGCAGGTCGGTGTAGGACGTTGTTCGCATCTCGCTATTGTACTCAATTACGTACGTTAAGCAAGCGCGGTGCGATCGGTCGGGCCACCGCCCTCCGACCGGCCAGGACTAGTTTGAAGCTGCAAATCGCCGGCAGCTAGGCTGAGTGCTCGGCCAAGTACTGGTTTAGCGTCTTCTGAGCCCGCCAGTGCTGATCGATCTCGACGCGGAGATCTGCTGGACCTTCCAGCGCAGCAATCTCGGCCAGACTGAAGTCGCCGAGCTCCGCCTCATCCGAAAAAATTGCGAGCCCAAATAGGCTGTCTCGATCGCGCGGGTTCATTTCAGAGACGAGCCACGTAACCGGCGCCCATGGCAGGAATAGCTTCAACACCGGCGTCGGATCAAAACTCTTGTCCTGGCGGCTCCGATGCCAATTCGGGGTCAGAACAAGAGCTGCTCAAAATCGTACGCTAAGGCCGAACGAAGCGTGAACCAAGTCTCCTTGTGTCTCGCGACTTCCGCGGCAGGGCCTCTGATCCCAGTGGATAACCGTAGCAGCAGGATCGCTGGAGTTTCCACATCCCGTCAGCTCGGCAACATTCAACAGTAGTTGGTGCTGTGTGCGGGGTTGAGTAGTGGCCAGGCGCAAGATTCTCAAAGCTCAGGATCGACGGGAGCTTTTCGACATTCCTGCCGATGAGGACAGCCTGATCCGACACTATTCATTGTCGGCGGCGGATCGACACGAGATTGACCTGCGCAGACGCGAGCACAATAGGCTCGGCTTCGCCGTACAGCTCTGCGTGATGCGACATCCAGGTCGGGTGCTGGCGGCAGGCGAAATTCCGCCCCGTGCGATGCTGAAATACGTCGCTGACCAGATCGGTGCCGATCCCACTGCGTTCACAACCTATGCCCACCGGGAAGAGACCCGGCGCGATCACATTGCCCGCCTGATGATCTATCTCGGCGTTAGAAGCGCCACAGCTCAGGATCGTCGCGCGGGGCTGTTGTCGGCAATTGAGGCGGCCGCGATGTCCGACAGCGGCGCTTCCATTGTGAATGCCATTGTCGCTGCGCTGCGAGAACGCGGAGCACTATTGCCTGCGGTGGAGCTCATCGAACGAATGGGGCTTGGGGCTCGCGCTATCGCTCGCCGCCGCGCCGAAGGTGCGCTCATCGAAGGTCTGGCACCGGAGAAGCTGCAGGCACTCGACAGGCTGCTCGAGGTTGATGCGGCGATCGGTCAGACCCGCTTCCATTGGTTGCGCTCGGCGCCGGAAGCGCCGGCAGCTTCAAATCTGGTAGGACTGGCCGAACGGATTGCCTTCCTGCGCACGCTCGGAATTGATCCCGGCTTACGGGCGCGCGTGGCTTCCGGGCGGTGGGACCAAATGGTCCGTGAGGGCAATGCCACGCCGGCGTGGCTGGCCAACGACTTCAATGCAGGTCGTCGTCACGCCCTGATCGTCGTGCAGGTCATCAAACTCGGCGAGAAGCTGACCGATGATGCGGTGACGATGTTCATCAAGCTGATCGGCCGGCTGTTCTCCCAAGCCCACAGCCGCAAGAAGCGGCGGCACATGGACCACCGGACAGACACCTCCAAGGCGCTGCGCATGTTCCTCGATACGATAACTGCGCTGCAGTCGGCCAACGATCGGGGTCAGGACGCGCTTGAGGTGCTCGACCAGAAGGTCGGTTGGCACCGACTGCTCCGGATGAAGCCGGAGCTTGCAGCCATGGTCGAGGACAATGAGGCGCCACCGCTGGTCCTGGCGGCCGAGCAGTATAGTGGCGTCCTCAAATACGCGACGGCCTTCCTGACGACCTTTACGTTCCGTTCAGCGCGCCGCCACGATTCCCTCCTCACAGCCGTTGCGATGCTCCGCAGGCTTCATTTGGAGGGGCGGCGGGCGCTGCCCGAACGTATTCCGACCAGCCATCTCAGGCCAACCGATCGGAAACTGATCTTTGGGCAGCAGAAGCCTGATCGCCGACTCTATGAGATCGCCACGCTCGCCGTATTGCGCGAGCGCCTTCGCTCGGCCGATATCTGGGTAGAGGGCAGTCGCTCGTTCCGCCCGATCGACGAGCACCTCATGCCGCGATCGACGTTCACCACGATCAAGGAAGAGGATCGGCTTGGCCTGGGCGTGGGCACTGACGGCGCCGCCTGGCTGAACGAAGTAAAGCAGGTGCTGGACTTCAATCTGAAGCGCCTGGCCTATCGCGCTCGCGCTCGTAAGCTCGAGGGTGTTCGTCTCGAAGCGGAAACGCTGATCGTGACGCCGACCGTGGGCGACGTTCCAGCGGCAGCCGAAGAACTGAACGCCGCGATCAGCGAGATGTATCCGCTGGTCGATGTTCCTGATCTCCTGAGGGAAGTCCATGATTGGACGGGCTTTGCCGATCACTTCACCCATGTCCGCACGGGCGACGCTCCGCGGAATGTCTCCGCCATGCTGGCCGGCATCCTGGCCGATGCAACCAATCTCGGTCCGAAGCGGATGGCCGGCGCATCCAAGGGCATCAGCGCCCATCAGATTGGCTGGATGCGCGCCTTCCATGCCCGATCAGAAACCTATCGCGCCGCTCAGGCCTGCATCACGGACGCACATACCGGTCACCCGCACTCCCGCCTCTGGGGCAACGGAACGACCGCGTCATCCGACGGACAGTTCTTCCGTGCGAGTGATCGAGCTGCAAAACGCGGCGACGTCAATCTGCACTATGGCAGCGAGCCGGGATCAAAGTTCTACAGCCACCTGTCGGATCAGTACGGCTACTTCAGCATCCTGCCCATCAGCCCGACGGAGAGCGAAGCGGCCCATGTTCTTGATGGCCTATTCGACCAGGAGACAATTCTCGACATCCAGGAGCATTTTACCGACACTGGTGGCGCCAGCGATCACGTCTTCGGGCTGTTCGCCTTGATCGGCAAGCGCTTCGCACCTCGATTGCGCAACCTCAAGGATCGAAAATTCCACACATTCGAGAAAGGTGATGCCTACTCGGCGCTGACGGGTCACATCGGCGCACCGATCAACACCGGATTGATCCTCGACCATTGGGATGACCTGCTGCATCTGGCAGCGTCGATCACGACGCGATCAGTCGTCCCCTCGACAGTTCTGAAGAGGCTCTCGGCGTCGCCGAAGGAGAGCCAGCTGGCCAAGGCGCTGCGGGAACTCGGCCGGATCGAGCGATCATTGTTCATGATCGAATGGTATTCGAGCCCGTCCTTGCGCCGGCGGTGCCAAGCCGGCCTCAACAAGGGCGAGGCAGCGCACAAGCTCAAACGCGCGGTGTTTTTCCACGAGCGCGGAGAAATCCGTGACCGGTCATTCGAGAGCCAGGCATTCCGCGCGTCCGGTCTCAATCTCGTCGTCAGCGCTATCGTCCATTGGAACACGGTCTATCTGGACCGCGCTGTCAGCCACCTGCGGACGGCGCGTCGGACTATCCCGGATGACCTGCTCAAACATATCTCGCCGCTCAGTTGGGAACACATCAACCTCACCGGCATCTACGCTTGGGATTCTGAGCACCAGATGCCCGAAGGCTTCAGATCGCTCAGGCTGCCAGCACTAATCCGACGGGTCGCATGAGGTTCATGCTCCGTTCGACCTTAGCGTACGATTTTGAGCAGCTCTTGTTCTGACCCCTTTGAAGCGCCCGGGAGTCCGCTGGGTAACGCCCGTGGTCCCGGTCGAAGTAGAATTCCGCGCCGACCGATGACGGGAAGCTGCAGCACGCCAGCTACAAGGGGCTTCGGGAGGAGGCCGATGCTGACGATGTTCTTGACTTGGGAGGCGGCTAGGTCCCGGGACAGATCGGCGATGAGCCATTCCTGCAGCCGTCATGAACGTGTCGCCGATATCTTGGATGCTCGTCGAGCGGTGAAGGACGCCAAGCACGGAAGCGGGGAACTCCATGTCGCCCGAGCCGCAGTCGAGGCAGCCAAGGTTGCACTTGGCGAGCGAGGCCCGGTCTAGCGGGACGACGGCGCTCCGGACTTTAATCGGCCCTTGCCAAGAACGCGCCGACGGCTTGAGCGTCTCGATTGAGCAAGTCGGCAGAGAGGGCTAAACTTTTGGGAGTTCATCCTGTGGCGCAGGAGGGCGGCATGCAGAAGTTCGACGCCGCTGTGGGGCTCCTAGGCACCACGGGGTCATTGTCGATCGACCTTCCCCTCGAACCCCTCATGCTAAACGAACGCCTGTTCGACATCGGGCTTTGGTTGATTGAACACGAAATTCCTCATCATGCTCGCATCGTCATCGAGCCCGAGCACCGGCGGATCCGCGTGAGTTTTCCCGATGCGGAAGACGCAGCGGCTTTCAGGGAACGGTTCGTCCCGCCCTTGAACTAGGAACCGTGGACTCTTGGGATTCCCACGGGCGCTGATGCGTGATTCAAGGCTGTCTATTGGACGCAGCCATGGGCGTTCTGGACCGTCTGATTCTTCGCGACGATCAATGGGAGCGGATATCGCTCCATATCATCGGCGATGAGCGGACGCTTTGTCACTGGATACCTTTAGGTTCCCAACCACGGCACCTCGACCACGCACGGGCGCCACCCCACCGAGAGTACGCCGAGGCGTTCGCTATCAAGGTCGGGCTGGAGTCCATCCCGCTCAGCAACGTGCCTACTTAGGAAAAAGCAGCGACGACCGCGGCCGGCGTGCCTCCCGAGCGGGCGACGGCGATGGATCCTAGGGTAATCCTGGCGGCTCTGTGACGCCCCGCTTTGCAGCGCCTGCCGATTTACGCCGAGATGCGCGCTGGCAGGCTCTATCCAGGAGAAGGCGAGCTGCCATTGGTGGAGCTGCTTGCCGAGATCTCGATGAAAAACGTCGAGATCGAAGTCGAGGCGCCGAATGCGCATTTGCAGGGACTTCCCAATGAGGCGCGCTCCCGTATGGTCCATGATGCAACCACAAGGTATTGGCTAAGGCGAACGTTTAGAGCCACCGACACACGTCACCAGGGGCTGGCCTCCCTCCTGCGATATCGACGGACCTTGCATATCGGTATCGCTGGACTATGTCGGGTTTCCCGAACTTAGATGGATTTCCGATGACCAAGAACGAACTCATTGCAGCCATTGCCGAAGAGACCAATAAGTCGAAGGCTGATGTCGGAGCGATCCTCACCTCTCTGGCCGCTGTCGTATCGAAGACGCTCAACGAAGGTGACGATGTCACTCTAGGCGGAGTCGGCAAGCTCTCCGCGGCGAAACGCGATGCCCGTCAAGCCCGCAACCCCTCGACTGGGGCGATGATCGATGTTCCGGCCAAGACGGTCGTGAAATTCAAAGTCGCCAAGGACCTCGCTGACACCGTTGCTTGAGATAGCACACTCCCCGCTCGGTCTAGCGGGGCGGGGAGTGACCTTGGACGATCGTGGCTTGGCACCTAACGTTAGATTCTATCCACTATCGGCGGATAACCTTCGCGCGGTGTGAACGTGGCTTGGGGCGTTGCAGCCGGTAGGCGAACGGTCCCAGTTCAGAGCCGCGGCTCAGTTCCACCCGCCGGGTCCGGGTCATCAAAGGGGAGGTCGTCGCGTTCCGCCTCGCCCTCCCCCTCGTCGCCGCCACCCGTCGGAATCGCCTCAGCCAGGAGCGTGTCCTTCGTCAGCAGGCCGGCATCCTCGAGCTTTTCCAGGTCAGGCAGGTCGCGCAGGCTGGCGAGACCGAACACCGACAGGAACATGTCCGTCGTCACATAGGTATAGGGCGCCCCCGGCTCCGGGCTGCGCGGTCCGGCCGTGATCACGCCGGCGCGTTTCAGCGCCGCGACGCTGTCGCGGCTCATCTCCTTGCCAAAGACCTTGCCGAGCTCGCTGCGGGTGATCGGCTGCAGATAGGCGATCCCGGACAGGAACAGCATCTCGCTCTGTGACAGGCCGGCGGCCGCTTGTGGCGCTCCCGACACTGCCCGGATCGCCGGGGCAAAGGCGCCGCGCGTCCGGTGCTGCCAGCCCCCGGCGACAGAGACCAGGTCATAGGGGCGGCCGCGCAGCTCCTCGCGGATGTCGGCAATGATCAGATCGATCGCGCAGTCGCGACCAACCAGCTGCGCCAGCACCTCGCGCGAGACCGGCTCGGGGGCGGCAAAGATCACCGCCTCGACCCGGCCCATCCATTCGCGCCAGCGCAATTCGGGCGGCAGCTCGGCCAGTTCGGTGTCGAGCGCACTCTCTGGTTTGGGGCGACGCGCCATGGCTCAGAGCCCGTAGAGGCGAAAGGTCGGCCGGCCCGACAACTCGCGGACAGCGCCGAGCGAGACGAGCCGGTCGAACAGACGGCGCAGGCCGCGATCCGAGATGCCGCCGATCTCGGCCGAGCCCGCCAATGCATCGTCGCTGAGCAAGGCTGCGATCACCGCACCCGAGCCTTTCGCCCGCAGTCTTGGCGCCGCCGCGGCGAGAACATCCGCCCGGCGCGCCAGCTCCCCGGCCAGGTCGATCGCGCGACCCGCCGCTTGCGCATAGGCCAGAGCCACGGACGTCTGCCAGCCCTCCCCGCCCGGGCGCGGACGTTTTCCGGTCGCGCCGACCCGGGCGGCCGGATCGAGGATCGTCGTCGCCAGGAGCGGCACCGGCAAAACCCATTTGAACTTTTGAGCGAGCACGGCGTCAGCCAGCCAGAGCGCCAAGACCTCGGCATCCGGGCGCACCCTGACGACGCGCTCGCTCAGTTCGGCCACGGCGACGATCGCCGCCCGCGCCGAATCGGCCGCGTCAGAGGCCAGCTCGGCGAGCCCCGCGAGCTCTGCAGCGCTCAGGGCCAAACCAAAGCCGGCGGCGGCTCGCACGATCGCCTCCGGCGAACAATCCGGCGAGCGGGCAACGAGTTGCCGCCAGGCGAGCAGGACACGCCCGGCCGGACCAGGGTCGTCACCAGGTCGGCGCAGCAGTTGCACGTCGCGCAACTGGTTTTGATCCTCGCGGCGGCCGAGCAGGCGCAGGCTGGCGGCCGCGGCCTGCAGCGCCAGGCGCTGCCGAAACACCCCGCTCCAGGGCGGCGTGTCGCGGGCGACGGCATCGAGCACAGCCAGGCTAGCGCCGGCCTGAAAGGCCGCATCAAGCGCCTGATCGGATTGCGGTTTTGTCCGCACCCAGCCGGGGACCGGCCGGACGGACGAGGGTGACAAAGTCAGGGGCGCGGCGCGGCGAAGCATGCGAGCAGCATAGCGAGAAGCGGCGCTTAATGCTATGCATATCCCGGATAAGCGCCGCGCCTGTCGTTTCGTGATAATGAACGATAATGTTGCATTATCATTCATTCCTGCCATCATCCGACAATGCTGACTCTGGCCGCGGGAACGCCCGGGCAACCTCCGAGCCGGAACCAACGAGCGTCCGCTCCGGTCGTCCGGTCGGCGATCACATTGCACATGGTTAACGACGGGCCTATCAAGCTAGCCTGTCTAGCTAGGAGATTCGCGCGATGGAGTGGCCGTTGCAGGATGCCAAGAACCACTTTTCGAAGGTGGTCCAGCGCGCGCGCAGCGAAGGCCCGCAGGTCGTGACGCTGCGGGGCGAAGCGGCGGCGGTCGTCCTCTCCACACAAGCCTATGAGGCGCTGCGTGCGGCACGGCCGACACTCGTCGATGATTTGGTGGCCCCGCCGCTCTGGGACGAAGCGCTTGCGCGAGCGCTGACACCCGCGCACGGGACGGCCAGTCGCGAGGCCATCTGATGTACCTTCTCAGCACCGATTTCGTTGCCGAGGTTCGCACGGGATCACCTCCGGCGGTCGCTTGGCTGCGCGCCATCTACCCCTTGGGCGTCTATCTGAGCGTGATCACGCTTGGTGAGCTCGGCCGGGCCATCGCCGCACACCGGCCGCGCAAACCCGACCAAGCGGCCCAGCTCAGCGAATGGCTGCGCAAGCTCCGGCATGACCATCACGATCGAATCCTGCCGGTCTGCGATCGCGTCGCGGCCGCGTGGGGCCGGATCTCCTCCCCTGCCCCCGATGCCGTAGCGGACGCGCTACTTGCGGCGACGGCGATCGTGCATGACATGATCGTGGTCAGCCGCCGGTCAGACCAGTTCGAGACGATGGGCGCCTCGGTCGTCAATCCCTGGGACGTCCGTTGATGGGGGCGCGGTCATGAGCAGCGAGACGGGGTCATCCGGAACAATCACCCCCTCACCTCCCATGGCGCCCGATGTCGCTGCGCAAAGTGTCCTCTCACCGCAGCTCGAGGATCTTGCCGGTCGGGCCCGCCGCTATGTCGAAGCGGCCAGCTCGCCCAATACACGTCGCGCCTATGCCTCGGACTGGAAGCAATTTGCTGGCTGGTGCCGTCGCCAGGGCATTCCAACTGTGAAGCCGGACACCCAGGTTGTTGGGCTCTACATCACCGCCCTCGCCTCGGGGACTGCCAGTGGTGATCGGCGGCCGTTATCCGTGAGCACGATCGAACGGCGCCTCTCTGCATTGGCCTGGACCTACGCTCAGCGCGGTCAGCCGCTCGACCGGCAGGATCGCCATATTGCGACCGTGCTCGCCGGGATCCGAAACACCCACGGTCGTCCGCCAGTCCAGAAAGAGGCAGTGCTGCCGGAAGACGTGATTGCAATGCTGGAGACGCTCGATCGCGGTAGCCTGCGTGGCCTGCGCGACCGCGCCATGCTGCTGCTTGGCTTCGCCGGAGGTCTCCGGCGCTCGGAGATCGTCGGCCTCGATGTTGGTCCGGACCACAGCGAGGACGGCCGGGGCTGGGTCGAGATCCTCGACAAGGGCATGGTCGTGACGTTGCGTAGCAAGAACGGCTGGCGCGAGGTTGAGATCGGCCGCGGCTCGTCGGACACGACCTGCCCCATCGCCGCGCTGCAAACCTGGCTCAGGTTCGCCAGGATCGCACACGGGCCGCTGTTTCGCCGCGTGACCGGCCAGGGCCAGGACGTCGGTCCTGAGCGCCTGCTTGATCAGGAGGTGGCGCGTCTCGTCAAGCGCGCGGCCCTGGCTGCCGGCGTGCGCGGCGACCTTCCTGAAGGGCAACGGGCCGAGAAGTTTTCCGGTCACTCGCTCCGGGCCGGACTCGCGTCCTCGGCCGAAGTCGACGAGCGCTATGTCCAGAAGCAACTTGGTCACGCCAGTGCCGAAATGACCCGGCGCTATCAGCGCCGCCGCGATCGCTTCCGGGTCAATCTCACCAAGGCAGCGGGCCTTTAGAGCTTAGCCTCGGGCCCGGAGCGACATTCTGCTCGGAACGGTCGGCCGACGGGGCTGAGGGCTGAGTGTATCTGCGACTTTCAACGTCGCTAAAACACAGGGGCGGACATAGTCCCGCATGTCAGCGCGCCAGCGTTCCGTCATCAGCTCCCAGCGCAGCTGATGCTGACGTCGGACCGTCTCATGAAGAGCCTTCGCTGCCGCTTCGACAGCGAGTTCAACGCGATTCGTCATCACCCCACGCCCCTCGTCTACGCATCCCCGACCGCTATGCTATGGGCAATGCAAGCCAAGCGAAACGGGCGGATCGCTCAATCAGCCAACAATTCACTGCGCAACAGCTTGGGAGCCACGCTGCACCTTGCGGCTCAGCCAACCCGGTCATGCCCCGCCCGTGATCAGCGCCGGCGCGATCGGTTCAGGGTGAACCTGCCCAAGGCCGCCGGGTTATAGCCGCCAACGTCCCCTCCCCTTCAGCCCGATCGGAGGTCAGCGCCACGACAGCTGATCTTGCGGAAGCCGACCGCTGGGATCGAAGACCGTCACCTTGTGCGGCAGATCCCGTCCCCAGCGCCAGAGCACGAGGTTGAGATCATCCGCTTCGGCGCCTGGTGCGAAGCTTGGCACACGCAGAGCCGCGATCCCCCGTGCTTTGAGCCGATCATGGACCGACCACGAAGCCGGCCGGTCGCCCTCGGCAAGAGCTCCTGCCCAGGCACAGGCCAACTCATCGCGCTCGACCGCATGCTCTCTCCTGCCCTGCTCCGTCGTCAGGTCAGCGATATCCTCACAATCGATCTCATAGGAACACAACACACAGGGGTCGATGCGATGCGCAAAACCCTGGTTGGCCTCCTTGATCGCGGTCATGATGCTCAAGCCGAGATACAGCGCAGGGACCCCCTTTGGGTTGAAGCGGGCGCCCCTGATCGCCGCACCATCCCCCGACAGCGGCTTGAAAGCCCAGCGCGGATCATGTGCCCGGTAGCAGGTGCCGACAAACCTCACGCAAAGCCGCCGAGCGCCATGTGGTCGAGATAGTCCCGAACGGCCGCAGCCTTGCCCTCCTTGACCAGTGCCTCGGCGGTTCGTCCGCCGAAGGCCGGCAGGGGCTGAGCCCGATACCAGGCCATCGCCTGCTCTTTGCCACCCGCCCATTCCGAGACGCGGCTGATGATTTCGAGCATTTCGCGGAGCCGGCCCTGGGTCCGTTGCGCACCGCTCCGCTCGGCTCGGTAAAGCGTCTCGCGAGCGAGACCCGCGGTTTCGGCGAGCTGGGTCTTGGACATTCCGAAGCCGTCCGCCAGCTGAGTAATCGCAATCCTGCCCGCCCGGTCCATATAGGACAGGACCAGGGATTCGCTCTGCAGCCGAGCCTTCACAGCTTGAGCCATTCCACTCCCCTATGTCACATCCAGTCGCACATCCATCTGGCAGAATATATGGCATTCATCGCCCAATTTCAACCTCAGGCCCTATGCGAGGCCGAGCGTGCGCTCCTGACAGGTCCGCCCCCGATCAGCCATCGCCAGGCTTGGCTCGTATCTGTCGATTCAAATCCAATGCGACCACACAAAGCGCCGCCGCCATCCGGCCCGGTGGTGGCTGTAGATCTCGGCCATTACCCTTCCGAGCTGATCGCTCTCACCGGACCAAGCCGCGAAGTGCGCCGCCATGGCCTCCAGCCGTTCGACCGGAATGTCGTGCGCTGTCGCACATTCGAACTGCTGCGCGAGGAAAGCGTCCCCGAGAAAATGCTGACATCACCGGGCAAACGGACCTCAAGGAATCAACGAAGCAATAGCAAAAGCAAAGCTGAACCAATCGCGACGACTACGGCGCTCCGAAGCCGAACCGTGTCAATGCCAGCCATTGAGGCTTCCGCGGTTTCAGGCGTACGCATACCGATGGCCTCCCTATCGAAGGCAGCTTCCTGCAGGCGGACGCCGGGTACAATGCCATTGCCTCTCCACGGCAGCCGGCGCGCAGCTGTTACCACCCGGCAACTAGGAGCCCCGCCCCCCATCCGGTTCAGGCTCATTGTCACCAGCCTCGGTCCTGACGATGCGATAGCCACGCCTGGTCTTCCGGAGCAGCCAATGCTCCAACGCCTCAGCGGCTTCATCGAGACCTCTGTACAGATGCAACCGCCGCTGGCCGGAACGGCCCCATCGCCCCCATTCGCGGATGAGGGCAGCATCTCCGAAAAGCGTTGGCTCGACCGAGAGCACATAGAACCGCGCCATGTTCTGCTGCGGATCGGTCCGATCCAACACCAGCATTTGCAGGCGGGGCGAGGTCGTCACAATGGTGCGGTCCATCTGCGCATTTCGCGCCCAGGTCGGGTTTCGGTCCAACGCAAAGGTTGAATCGGTCCGGCGCCACTGATTCACGCAGGTGATGGGAGACCTCGGGAGCGCGCGCGACTAGGAACGTTGCTTCTCGCGCTTGCGGCTGCCGTCAGGGAAACCAGCATCGGCCGATCGCCGAGTCCTGCCCACGCTCCAGGATGGTTAAACTCCTGCTCGTTCTCATCGATGCGGTCTTTGACGAATGAGGGGTCGACGCTGCCGAGATCGAGCTCAACGATCGGCTCGCCTTCCATCAGCTTATCGGCCCGGGCAGCGTCTCATTGAGCGAGCTTAGGAACGACTTGGACGCGCCCTTAACCGCATAATCGAGCGCCGGCTGCTCCTGCTCGGGAACGTCATCGGTGAGCAGGTTCGCGAAGGGGTTTATACGAGCCAATCCGCGCACTCCTTATTTGAAACAGGCCATTGAAATCGCGRCCTTATTCTTCGTTTTTTACTGCAGTCAACATCACAACCGCCCCAAGCCTGGTGGATGAGGCCTTGCACTTCGAAATTGACAGCATCCATCCGCGCCACGTTCGCGCGGAGCTGACGAATCAAATCGAATGCGACTGCAAGAAGCCGCCGCCAGTCGGAAGGGCGGCGGCTGTGAATCTCGGCCATTATGCTGCGAGCTGATAGCTCTCGCCGGACCAGGCAGCGAAGTGCGCGGCCAAGGCCTTCAGCCCTTCGAGCGAAATGTGGTGCGCGGCAGCAAATTCGAGCTGCAGCGCGAGGGGAACCTCACCGAGAAAAACGCTAACTTGACCAGGATGCTGCTTCGCCTCTGCGATATCCGAAAGGCAACAAGCGAGCGCTGCGCCGTCAAGCTGTTCGCTGTAGAGCGCATTTACCGTGGTCAGAACTGTTGCCAAGGTCTTGCTCATAACCCCCACAAAATAGTCGTGATGCGGACTTCACACACGCTGGCGCACTTGCACCCGGGCGCGAGGCGCCTGTCGAGCACCCCTCACCGGACAAACGCGGCAAGAGCTCAACGATGCAGCGCCAGAAGTAAAGTTGCTGCGATAGCGACAACCCTGCACTCCGAAGCAGAACTCCGTTGATGCGAGCCATTGAGGCTTCCGTACTTTCAGGTGGGTGCATAGCGACCGCCTCCTTCTGAAAGGCTGCTTCCTGCAGGGGAACAATGGCGGTAGCCCCCACGCGGCCGTCGCCGCCCGGCAACTAAAATGCCCTCCCCTGACCCAACTCAGGCTCATTTCCTCCTATCGCGGTGCCGACAATGCGATAGCCGCGCTTGGTCTTTCTAAGCAACCAAGCCTCCAGCGCCTCAGCCGCTTGGTCGAGATCCCCGTACAGATCCAACCGTCGCCGGCCGACATTGCCCCACCGCCCCCACTCGCGCACGAGCGCGAACTCGTCAAACAAAGTCGGTTCGACGGCCAGCACATAAAAGCGCGCCATGTTGCGCGCCTGGTCCCGCCGTTCGAGGACCAGCATTTGCAACTTGTAAGGAGGTGGTTCGAGCACGTGTTCCATGCCGCCACTCCATCCTCGCGGCAGGACGACGTCCAACGCAAAGCTTGAATCGATTGGCTATCATCGATTCACCGGATTGATGCGAGCCACCCAAATGAACACTCTTGTGGGCTCCCTCCCCACCCGCGGGCCAGACATCGCCTCATCACGCGAGCGCAGGCTGCAGCTTCATTAACCTTAACAAACTTCCCCCGCACGATTACGCGCTTCGCTTTTCGCGCGTTCGGGATCCAATCAACGCCATCAGCATTGGCCCTAATGAGAACTCACCCACTTCGGCTCGCCGCGTTAGGTTTCTCAGATAGCCCCCCGCACTGTTGATAGCTTCAGCCTTCTGCAGAATGGCGGCGACCACGATCGATGCCTCTATCTCTCCCAAGACCGCCAGTGCCCCGGCCCAGGCGCTCGGACTAATTCCGAGGATAGGCCTGACCACCGCTACGGTTGCCACCAAATCCCTCCAACTCGAGATACCGCCACGGCTGTAATCAATGATGTCCGGGCAGGCATCCAACACCATCCCTAAGGGATAAGCGCGAACTGGCAGGCGCGTCGTTTCAAGCTCTCCCTCCGAAGCGGCCACCCTGCTTTCTCGAAAGCTAGGTTCAAAGTCAGTGAGGGAGTCTGGTTTTGAATTCTGTATGTGACGCTCAATATGAGACTCATTGCCGCTCATATTTTGATTTTTAACGTGCATTTCCAGAAGGCTGTGCACTTCGTCCGCGAGCATCGAAAGCTGCTGCGCTAGCGGCTCCAGGACGACCGCAGAGCCCTTCCGCGGCAACCGGCCGAGAAGTGTGAGGAGTTCGCCTTGAATATCGGCCCAACTAGCGGGGCCTACCCCCTGGCGTTGGGTCGGGATGCTCTCTTCTATCCCCATCGCTATCATCTTCGCGAGGTCGCGACGGCAGATTGTGATGCGCTCGCGCACAAGCTTCAGCGCCCGCTCTTCAGCGCGAACCTCTTCTGCCCAGGCTTCGAACTCCTCGGCCCGCGCAACCAGCGGCGCCAGGTCGAACCCAAAAGCGAGCTCGATCTCGCCGTGGCTGCCCTTGCGCGCATAGCGCTTGCCGTTCGGGCTGTCGCGGCGAACGATGAGCCCCGCATCTACAAGGACAGCAAGATGCCGCCGCAGTGTCGCCGGTGCCATACCATGGGCACGCAGACAGAGTTGGTGGTTGGACGGGAAGACGATCAACCCTTCGCCAGTCAGCACGGTCTCCGGATGAAAGGTCAAAAGGGCATCCAGGACGGCAAGCGCCCGCTCGGACACGCCGACTCGAGTCTTCGCCGTGCAGATGTCACGAAACACATTCCATTTATGAGTCGCCTTGGCGGGCGGGCAAGCGTCTGCGATCACTTGGCCTGCAACATGCGCAAGCGTCAGCGTTCGCCGCCCAAAGGGCGTCGTCGAAAGTCTTTTTTCCATGGGTCTTCGCCTGATTAGGGCAAAAGAAGTCCGCTCGCCGAAAAGGCGCTCAAATCCCAATGGGACTCTTGACGGGGATTCAGGGAAGTGCGATTCTCAAGTTGCCGACTATGAGAAGGGCTTCCGGAACACCGTTTCGGGGGCCTTTTTCTTTGCCTACTGCCGTTAGCTTCGTTGTTGCCCAGGCCTTCGAGGACTCAACACTATCGGGCCTAGCCGAGCTGCTCCCATTTCCTCTCCTTCATTCCCAGCGTTTCAAAACCTTGCCAGCTGACAAGGTCTCCTCACCTGGAGCCCTTCGCAGCACTCGCTTGGCTGAGATATCGATCCATCAGTGATGGCAGTTCGCCCCTGAGGAACTCTGCGAATGAAGCCGCATGAGCTCGATCAACGACGAGGCGCACCTCTTTGGACGTAAAACTCGCTCGCCCGAGTCGGTCTCCGGACCCGGCAAGCAGCGCGACTTCCGTCTGAGACGGCGAGCCTGATGGCTGCACAGCCGCAAGAATCTCCCGAAAGCGTTCGTCAGAGGGCAGCGCCAAAACCTTGTCAGCTGACAAGGTTTTTCGAGCCAGTTCGAGCAGCGCTGGTTTTTCCCCCACGGCCCCCGCCAACTCAAGCCAGCGCGGCCGCCCGACCTTTGGCGCGCGACCAATCATCGTAATCAGGTCGATGGGTAGTGCGCGCCAGACGGAACGCATCCGCGCCATTTCTTGATCGTCCAACGACAGCGCCGCTTTGATGTCGCGCGGCTTAATCCCCGCGTTCTCCATTCGCCACGCGAACAAGGCGCGCTCGATCCAGGTCAAGTCCTGGCGGCTGCCATTCTCGAGGCCCTGTGCGACCACCAACTCCGAATCAGAAAGTGACCGGACCAACGCCTTTACCGGCACACCTAGGTCGCGTGCAGCTCGGACACGGCGGTGCCCGTAGATGACCTGGTAGCGCCCCTCCAGCTCCGAGTGCGGCCGAACCTGGATGGGGATCTGTTGTCCTTCTTCCAGAAACGTCTTCCGAAAGGCTTCAAACTCGGCCGGAGAATCGTCCGCTAACCGATCAGGGAACGGCGACGGGTCAATCAGTGCCGGATCAAGTTCCTTAAGGCCAGCGGCCCCGGACTCGACCAGTGCTTTGAGTCGATCGCGCTCCTCGCGAATATCGGATAGCGTCCGCTGAGTGGCTCCGATTACTCCAGCCGGCACTCTCGGAGGCGGGGTGTTCAGCGCGCTGTCGAGGTTCGGATCCGTTTCGCTTGCGGCGGAACTAGCGGTCAGCGAGAGCGCCCCAAAGCTGGAGACGATCGAGCGGCGAGGCGGCTTACTCATGCTCGCCCCCAGGTCTGCTTGATCAGATCCAAAATTCCTTCATTGACTGCGTCGAACGACTCCCGTGCGCGCTTGAACGCATCTCGGCCGATCTCCCCCGACTCGAGCTCATAGATGCTACGCTTGGCGAGCCCCGCCGCCTCAACCGCAGTGCTTTCGACTGCCGTCGGCGTCATGACGTCATCAGGGAACAACGTCCGCAGCATCGAAACAATCTCGGTCTGCGGCTTGTCGTACGGATTGTTGCGAGTGACCAAATAGCGAAAGAAGTCCTGGCGCATCGTGGCATTCTCGCCGGCGATCACATTGATCAGGTCACCCATCATCAACAAGAATTGGCTCATTGACGCCACATCGAGCATCGCTGGATGGATCGTCACGATCATGCCCGTCGACGCGTAAATCGCGCCGAGCGTCAGATAGCCAAGGGAAGGGGGTGTATCGAGGACAACAACATCGTAGTCAGCTTCCACCTCGTCGATGGCCAAGCCCAGGCGCTCGAAGAATAAGCTGTCTGTCTTTGTTCCTCGTGCGAGCACGCGAGGCGTGTCGTACTCGAACTCCATAACCTCGAGGTTGCCCGGGACCAGATCGACGCCGTCAAAGTAGGTTTTCCGGATGATCTCCCGCATCGGCCGGCGCAACTCGTCGTATCGCAATGCCGCCCAGATCGTTTCGTTGTCGCCAACGTCGATCTCGGGCTGCGCGCCGAACATCGCAGACAGTGAAGCCTGGGGATCGAGATCTATGGTCAGCACCCGATAACCCTGGAGGGCGAGAAAGTGCGCCAGATGCAAACTCGTAGTGGTCTTCGCCGAACCGCCTTTGAAGTTCGCAACCGCGATAACTTGCAGGTGCTCGCCACGGCGCCGGTGAGGTAAAAAGCGCAGCGCCTCCGTAGGCTTCTGCTGGGCAAACAGGCGCCGTAACTCATTTACCTGCGCGAGCGTGTATGCCCGATGATTGTTCTCAAGCCGAGCGGGCAGGGGACCTTTGCCCTCGTTCGACATCAGCTTCAACGTCGAGTCTGGAATGGAGGTAAGTTTTGACACCTCATTCGTCAGGAAGTGTCGCAAATGCTTCTGCGCGTGAGGGGGGTACATCCGTTCACGCAAGACATTCAGCTGACGTGACAGGACACCTGCATGTCGCCAGACGCGCTCCGCGGCTTCACTATGGCGGATATTCTTCGCCAGGGGGTCGGCCATTGGCGCTTCGTGTCCTCATTGTCGGGTTAAGGGCGTTTTAGCGCCCATTACCCGACAAGCTACGCCACGATTCTCTCTGGGCGTCCAGCCATTTAAGGTTAATGGATTCTGACCTTTGTGGAGCTTTTGCCGAGTCTGAAACTTAAAGGTTGGGATCAGAGCAGGAAAGCCATTAAATATCATTGGCTTATCGGAATGCTCATGGCCTATTTCCGGACACGCTCCAGGCCAACTGGAGTATATGCCCTAGACGCGCCAGGAGATGGCAAAGTGACGCCCCCTGACGCGTCTAGGGCAGATTGGTAGAATCAATCCTTGCCCAAAGGCCTAGTTGCTCGAAGCCGACAGGCGAAGTTGGGTGGGGTCGACAGTCTGCACGCCGCATATCCACCGTCGTCAAAACACGTCGCGGGAGCCGCAGCGCCGCTGGCTGCGGCAACGTTGCGATGAACCATCGGCTGGATGAACCATCGGCTGGATGTCTAAGACGCCGGACAAAAAGCTCACGCGCGCGTGGTAACGCAGCGCCGGAAGTAAATCGGGATTGCTTCGACGCGGTTGTCATTTGACCAGCGGACCCGGTGCTTGCCGTCGGAGAACATCTTTTCGGAACGTTCGCCTTAGATCTCACGCTTGCCGACGAGGACCTCGACGGCTTCGAGTACCCGATTTGTCCGCATGGGCGAGGGCGCAAGAAGTGACGCGGGACGTCCCGTCGAGCACTTTTTTTGCGGCAGTTATTGCGTCAAACCAGCTTGTGACTCCGAATTACGAGCAAGGCCACTCGTCCAGCAGCTCCCTGAGCTTCACGTTCAGCGCGATCGCTGCACGCTCTAAGGTCGTCAAAGTGGGGTTGCGTACCCCCCGCTCCAGCCCGCTGACGTAGGTCTGCTCCACGCCCATACGTACCGCAATTTCATCCTGAGACAGCCCGGCTGCGATGCGGGCTCTCCGCATATTTTTCCCGAAGGTCTGCCGAACGTCCATGAACTGAACGAAGCGGAGCGCCTCTTCCATTTCTAGGCATTATAGTATCTAAATCGAAGCCCACGTCGCTACAACGCGGATAGAACGGATCTCAATTCCTCCTAGGTGCCGAACCATGAAAGAACCAACCGACGAAGAGCGGGCGCGCTTGAGCGGCTCCGTCATGCGCGTGTTCGTCAACATCGCGAAGCGATGGGATCTCCCAGAGCGGCGACAGCTTCAACTGCTTGGCTGCAGGCAGCGAGAATTTCACCGCTGGGTTCGCCTCTCCCGATGGCACAAGCCGCTGGTTCTCGAAACAGACACCATGATGCGGATTTCGGCGATCTTAGGAGTCTTTGGCGACCTGCGGCAGTTTTTGAGAACGGCCGAGGAGGAAAGGCGTTGGCTATTGCGCCCAATTGAGGCCGAACCGTTCGCTGGGCAGGCACCGATGGAACTTTTGTGCGTGTCGTTCGAACGTCAAATGGAAGTTCGGCAATGCCTGTCAGGCGTCGTCCGTCACATCGCCCCAAACGAAGCTGACGAGAACTTTCGGCCGTACACCGTCGACGACATAAAGTGGCACTGAGACTCGATGACTGAGATCCGCGCGATTTGCTTCGATGCCTTTGGCACCGTTGTCGAGATCACCGATAAGCGGCAACCATTCCATGCGCTTCTTGCGAGCGAGCCTTCAAGAGCCGCCGCCGTGCAGGCGCTTACTCAGCCGCTCGGCCTTCGCGAGCTTTCGCGCGAGATCGCCACCTTCATTGATGAAGACAAGTTGGCGGAGCTTGAGGCCGATCTCAAGGCCGAGTGCGCTTCGACCCGGGCAAGGCCGGGCATGGATGGGGTTTGGGCTGCACTGCGAAGGGCGAGGCTCAAAATCGCCATCTGCTCGAATCTAGCGGCGCCATACGAGGAAGCGCTGATCGAGTGCCTCCCGGGCTTCCCGGACGCGTTCATTCTTTCCTTTCAAAGCGGGCTGATGAAGCCACAGAAAGAAATCTATCAGCTGGTTTCCTCGCAGCTCGAACTTCAGCTGTCACAGATATTGTTCGTGGGCGATAGCCGCGAAGCCGACGTGATGGGCCCCATCGCCGCAGGCGCCTCCGCAATGCCGATTGCCGAGTTCGAAGCGTCCTATGCCACGCGGCCATCGATCTATGCGCCAAGTAGGATCGTCAAACTCTTCGCCCGAATTGCCGCTGCCAAGGCAGGCTGAAAACTTCGGCCGCCCGCTCGATCGCGCGGCCATCTTCGAATGGACATAGAATGCGCCTGCTAGTGATTTCCGACATTCATCTCGAATGTGGAAAGTTCGAGTTTCCAGCCCCAATGCCCGAATTCGACGTCGCCGTTTTCGCCGGCGACATCGGTCAGCCAATTTCCGCAGCGGCCCAGTGGCTGTCCACGCAAAGGGAAATCGGACCGCTGCAAAATCGGCCGATCGTCTACGTTCCAGGGAACCACGAGTTCTACGGAACCGAATTCAAATCCAATCTTGCTAAGGGCGCGGAGGCGGCCGCGCTCGCCGATGTTGATCTGCTTTTTCGCCGGACGGTCATCATCAACGGCGTCCGCTTCGTCGGATGCATCTTATGGACCGATTACCGGCTGTACGGGACGCCGAAGCCATCCATGGTCTATGCCGGCCAAACGCTGAATGATCATCGCCTCATTCGCTATCGGGAAGAGGGAGGGCACTATAGCCGGTTCATGCCATGGCACGCTGCGGCAGAACACAGGCTGGACTTGACGTTTGTCCGGCACGAGCTTGCCATACCTCACAGCGGCCCGACTGTCGTGGTCACTCACCACGCCCCCCATCCACATTCGATCGCGTCGCGGTATCAGGGCAGCCCGCTTACGCCTGCCTTCGCTTCTGACCTCAGCAACATTATTGAAGAGTTTCAGCCTGAACTCTGGATCCACGGTCACGATCACGGGTCGCATGATTATCGAGTCGGACGGACACGCGTCTTCGCCAATCAGGCCGGCTATCCAAATCTTCACGGCGACCGGGAAAATCACGGGTTCAACCCTCGCTGCGTCGTTGAAGTTGCTTAAAGGGAAGGGGCCTCGTCGACCCGTCGACGCTGCCTTCGGGCTTGAACAGGGGTCGCGATAGACAGGGTCGCCGAAGGTGACTAGCGCCCGCTCAGTCGCGCGGGTGCACGGTGATAACTGGGCACGTCTTGCGCGCGATATCAGTCAAGTGCCGAATGACCTGGCTTGTGCCTGGCATCGCAGCGAACAGCCGGCAGGCTCAGCGGCGCAATGATGAGCGCGTCAGATGCGGGATCGTCGCCTGCGGAGCATAGAGGCAATCGTCGAGCGGCAGCAGAGCATGCCGGCGGTACGATGACCGCCTCCTCCTCGATCGACAGCACGGTCGATCGAGGCTCGCATGGACCGGTCTTGAGATCCGCCGTCGAGCTCCGTCTCTTCCACTTGGCCACCGTCTTCTGGTTGATGCCGTCGCGCTTAGCCAGAGCCCTCAAGCTCTCTTGATGGGATGGACGGCGCCTGCACCGGCACCATTCTTAAGGCAGGCGCGTTGCCATCACGGACCATTCCGAGGAGCCCCATCCATGCGCAAGCAGAACATCGACCTGTCCGCAGCTGTAACGGTCGGTCTCGATTTGGCGAAGCTTATCTTCCAGGTTCACGTGGTCGACGGCAAGGGCGGTGTGTTGCTGACGAGAGCCATCAGACGTCGCGACCTCTTGCCCTTCTTCGAGCAGCTACCGCCATGCCTGGTCGGGCTTGAAGCTTGTGGCTCCGCCCATCATTGGGCGCGTAGGCTAATCGGCTGTGGTCATGATGTGCGGCTGATGCCGCCGGCCTACGTGAAGGCCTATGTCCGGCGCCAGAAAAATGATGCAGCAGATGCAGCGGCAATCTGCGAGGCTGACCGTTCATAAGCGCTGCGATATTGGAAGCAGGGTGCATCTCGAGATCCCTCGCACGAACCACCGTGAGTACCCGCTCTGCTCGTAAGAGAGTACGGAACTTGAGATAATGCGCGCGATGGTTCGATGACGCTAACGGGCTCAACTCGGGCGGCGTTCTATGGCCGAATCCGTGTGACCGATGTGCCGCTCGGCGGCGGGATGTGCTTTTGCGCCGCGATGACGACCTCAAGTCGATTTCGGACATGCATCTTGACCATCAGGTTCGTCATGTAGCCCTTGACGGTTTTGGCGCTGAGCGAAAGTTCGTGGGCGATCTCGTTGTTCATCTTCCCGAGCAGCAGCAGCCTTACGATCTGCTCCTCTCTGACGCTGAGCCTATCGCTGGCTGGCTTCTGGCGCTCCCGGTTCTGGTCTTTCAACGCGCCAATCAACTTGGCGGCGAAGGAGGGGGTGACATGCACGTCGCCTCGTTGCGCTGCATTTAGAGCCTGAAAGAGATCGTCGGAAGGGCTGCCCTTCAGAACGTAGCCCTTGGCGCCTGCGTTCAGAGCCGCAATCGCATCATCCGTGCTGGTTGAGGCTGTGAATACGACAATTCTGGTCTCAGCAGCGATCTTCAATGTGTCGGAGATAGCCTGAAAGACATCCCCAGCCATGCTCAGATCGACGATCATAAAATCGGGCTGATGGGTCTTGGTGATCGACAGGATATCATCCGCGACGTTCCCCGTCGCAGTGAGCGTGAAACCGCCCCATCGTCTCAGTAGTGTAGCAACGCCCTCGGCCAACAATGGGTGATCGTCAACGATCGCGACCGTCCGGTCCGGCATGGGCCAGTTCCCTTCTGATTCGTCTCCCCCCGGCCAATGATCCCGATGGTTGCGTAGCCAATGATCGATGTAAAACGAGTTCGAACAGGAAGAATGGCGACCCAATTAACTCTGTCGGACGCTGTGTCTTTGCGGTGCCCCGACTGTGAAGTCGTCACCACGCAATGCAGACGGTTTCGAGAGACAAATAGCCCGCCCCGAGTCATTCTCTGAAGCCGCGAGAGTGATCGGGGAGGGCAATGGGAGCGATTGTTTTCACGGCGAATGGCAATTTCATCGTCGTAAGGAACGGTGACGGGCCGTTGGCTGTGAAAGGCCTCTATCGGGGTGCACCCATCAAAACCGCTATCCCATTCGGCCCGGAGCGATGCATCGTCCTGATAGATCCCGAATCCAGCAGGGCCAATCTCTTCGAGAACCTGCTCTGCATTGGCAAAACCGGCCGAGCGCTATGGCGGGCGGCTTTACCGAGCATGCCTGATACGTTTATCGACGCCAGCCTAAGTGAGGCCGGCATTCTGGCGCATAGCATGAGCGGCTATCGCCTGGTGATTGATCCGACGACGGGCGGTGAGATCGAAAAAGAGTTCGCCAAATAGGTGCCATTGTCCGACCGACCTGCGCTAATGCCGTGGATCGTGCACAGTGATAGCCGGGCAGGCGCAAGGAGCGATACCTCCCGGGAACGGTCGCGTTTTTGCCACTGCTGTCAGGCTACGGCTCGGTCGTCGCGTAGCGTCATTCGGGAATGGCACCCCAGGCTTAGGGGACGACAGTGGATTTTGCCCGACGGGCAAGCGGTCCGTTACCCATTCGACGAATCCGCCAGCCAGCCAACAACAGGTCGCCGCAGAAACACTTCCTTCATGTGAAGTTAGAAGTATCTGAAGGCAGTCGTGGTGGCGGTTCGGAAATGCGCAGCATCATCAGTGCCGCCAAGGCGGTTTGGCCGTACCTGTTCTCTGTAGTTTACGGGGTGCTTGACCGCCAGTTCGGGGATCGAGTGTTCGACTGGATCAAGCCTTCGATCCCACAAGGGCTGTCTCCGGAGACTTTGCGCCTGCTAGCGACATACGTGCCTCCATTGCTGTTCATCGCGCTAGGATTCTACTTGAATTTCGGAAGAAAGCGCAGTTCACGTGCGGCAAGTTCGAAAAGAAATAACATAACTGAAACGGGAGATCCCGCTAGATTGAATATCATCTCTCAATCTGGTCCGTTTCCAAGAGATTCTTGGCATTTATACGTATACCGCGTTAAATTGACTAAGCCGATATCCCGAATTTCCATAAGAGCGCAGGGCGATAACGTGATCGCGATGGACGTCTCTCGCCCAATCGTTGGGCTCCGTTCCTCGACATCGAAAGGCGAGGTTTCCAGAGCCGCATTGCCTGGCGGGCTCGGATTGGCGGAACAGTTTTCCAATGCCAGTGGCGAATACGAGATAATCGTCGTGTGCAGTACGGAGGACGCTCCGTCGCTCGCATGTGACCTTACGCCTTAAGGTACGCCGACCGGATCCAACACTCCATTCCGTCAGTTCCAGATCGCGTGGCCGGCGCTGCATGCCTCACGGTGGAAGCGTCCGGCAATCCCCGGCAACTGCGGCGCGTGAAATCCTATMGTGAACTAGCCCGATCCATTACGGTGCTTGTCGGGGATGAGAAGCTCGTGTTGCCTGAGCCTTCCGGACGTCGCCCAGTTGAGGAAAAG
>NZ_JBFUIY010000053.1:0-26328 GCF_056401655.1 Allobosea sp. P4_E12
GCCGCTCCGAAAGCGCGAGCGGACGATGCAAGGCTTTCGATCTCCAGATGCAAGGCTTTCGATCTCCAGGCAGCCTGCAGCGCTTCGTCGCCGTCTTCTCCGCCGTCCGCAATCTGTTCGTCCCGCCCCGGTCCCGTCGCTCCGCCCTCGCCATCCATCTGCATCGTCTGTGCGCCATGGCACAATGGAAAGCCGTCGCTGGCCTCGCAGCGTGAGCCCGTCACCCGGTTGAGTTCGCTTCAATGGTCCGCGGTTAACGTGACAACGCCGTCGCGAGAGATGGCCACCCCCGCAACGGAAGAAGAGCTGGTAAGGCTCGAAGCTGACGTCGCGGCGGAATGTGCTTCAACGCGGCTGCGACCAAGTATGGATCTGGTGTGGTCCGCCTTGCGTCGAGCCGGTCTCAAAATCGCGATCTGCTCCAATCTCGCCCGCCCTTATGAGCAGGCCTTGCTGGATCAGCTGCCTGGTCCACCCGATGCGGTTGTGTTGTCGTTTCGCGTGGGGCTGAAGAAGCCCCAGCAGCAGATCTACCGGTTGGTGTGCAGCCAACTAGCCCTGCAGCCGTCCGAGGTCTTGTTCACTGGCGACGAACTCGAAGCCGACGTCTTTGGACCAGGCACCATCGACGCGCTGGCGATGCCAATCGAGGAGTTCGAGAGCTCATATTCGAGGCGCGCATCCATCTTTGCGCCAAGTGAAATCACCGAACTTTTCGACCGGATTTCCGCGGCAAGGGCGGCCTGACTCGGCCGCCTGTGGCTCTAGCTTCTCCGATTCAAACGTACGGAGGCAGAATGCGCTTACTCGTACTGTCCGATCTGCATCTCGAGTTTGGTCCCTTCGAGTTTCCGTCGCCTATGCCGGAGTTCGATGCCGTGGTTCTCGCTGGCGACATCGGGCAGCCAATTTCCTCAGCGGTGACTTGGATCGCCCAGCAGCAAAGCGGGCCGCTGAAGGGCCGGCACGCCATTTACGTCCCGGGAAACCACGAGCTTTATAAGACCGAACTGAAGCGCAGTCTTGCGCAGGGCAGGGCGGCGGCTGAGTCTTCGGGCGTCGATCTTCTGTTCCGAAACACCGTCGTGGTCGGCGGAGTGCGCTTCCTTGGGTGCATCCTATGGACCGATTACAGGCTCCACGGCACGCCGAAGCCTTCGATGGTCTACGCTGGGGAGACGCTAAACGACCATCGCTTGATCCGATACCAAGAGGAGAGCGGGCATTTCAGCCGCTTTATGCCCTGGCATGCAGCTGCCGAACATCGGCTTGATGTCGCATTTCTCCGCAGAGAGCTAGCGACGCCCCATGATGGACCGACGGTTGTCGTTACCCATCACGCGCCTCATCCGAATTCGATTCAACCGCGGCACCAAGGAAGTTCGCTTACACCCGCGTTTGTATCCGACCTGGGTCACCTCATCGAAGAGTTTCAGCCCGAGCTCTGGATCCATGGTCACGATCACGGATCGCACGATTACAGGGTCGGCCGGACGCGCATCTTCGCCAATCAGGCCGGCTACCCAAACCTTCATGGTGATCGTGAAAATCGCGGTTTTAACCCATGCTGCGTCGTTGAGGTTTAATGCTGAGCAGGTCGAAGCAACGCGCTGACATCGGCACCAATTGCAACGAGTAGAGACGTGTACCATTGGCCAACCAATACTTTTGTCGAAGCCAATTGTAGAGGCGCTGTCACTATGCGAAGGCGACGAAGTCGTGGCAAATATTGTCGGAACACGTGCGAATGAAATCGCTCCCATTCATGCTCAGGGCCTAGGGTCCTGTTTCTGATCGGAACCAGTCCGCCCTGACATGATGGGTTCGCTCGATCTCAGCGCGACCGGGCCGCATAGTTTTGCGGCTGCCTGATTGACGTCAGCTCGCGGATTCCCCGCTCGGCATGTGTCTAGTTCAAGCGCATGCCAAAGTGCTCGCTGAAGGCCATGGCGTCTTTGGCGTCGGGAAAACTCACGCGAATGCGTTGGTGCTCGGGCTGCATGATGATGCGAGCTTGATGGGGGATTTCGCGTTCAATCAACCAAAGCCCGATGTCGAACAGGCGCTCGTTAAGCGTGAACGGTTCGAGTGGAAGGTCGATCGCGAATGACCCCGCGGTGCCGACAATGTTGGTCACAGCGATGCCGGATTTCTGCATGCCGGCCTCCCGCGCTCAGGACGAGGTCGCATAGATTAGTCCTCTTTGCCGGACTTGTTCAATCGCGACGCCCAGGCCGCGTAAGGCGTGTTCTTGGCCAAGTGCCGATTGAAGTCCGGAGCGCCGTCGTCCCACCAGACCGGGCCCCGCTCCCCAAGGGCAACCTTGGCTGCGTCGACGGCGGCTCGGTCAACATGGAGTTCGCCGTTTCCGCGCTTTGCGTCCTTCACCGCGCGACGAGCATCCATGAGATCAGCGACAAGCTCATGACGGCGCGCAGCCGGAAGGGCGGGATTTGTTGATCGCCACAGCCTCCCGGCGACCATAAAATACCTGCCGTCCGGCGTTGTCGGATGATCGCGCCGGTCGCTCAATCCGGATACTCGCGGGCGAGGCGATCGTTAGCGTCCTCGGCTGCGAAGTCGTCGGCTATGGCGCTTTCGAGTTCATTCTCGTCGACGAGCACTCCGCCGAAATGGCCGATGAAGGCACGCGCCAGGCCTCGGTCCTCGAATGCGATGCGGATCGTCTCCGAACCGGGAAAGCGGTCGAGTACGCGAAAGCCGATTTGCCAGTCTCCACACCAGCTCTCGATCCTGCGCAGGCGTTCCGGCGCAGCGGCGGCATCCAGTTTCATTTCGACGTGATGTTTAAAGCCTGGCATCACGCTCTCCCTACAACCGGAACCTCTTCCAGCCGCGTCGTGTAACGCGGCGAACGCATCTCGAATTTCGTGACCCACGCCTTCTGCTGCCGACCGATGCCAGCGGCTGCAGGAAAAACAACGCCACGGCCGTACATCTTGTTGCACGCGTCCAAGGCCTCCATCAGCCGGCCGCTCTTTTCGCGATCGAGGGCGCCGATCAGGGCTCGCTGGGACATCTCCGGCGCCACCAGGTCGACCGTCATCAAGCCGGCCTTGGCGTAGCGGTAGCCCGGCTTCCAGATCCGCCGCGCTCCCCACTTGGCCGCGCGGACCAGAACGAGGGTGTCGTTGCTCGCCTCGGGGAAGTCGACCGTTGTCGAGACCGAACGCGAGGGGCCGTTGTCGAACGGAGAGGTGTGGAAAAAGACGTAACGTGATCGGTTGCCAACCGATGATGCCGGAGCTTTTCGCCAAGACGGGTGGCATGGGCAGCGATGGCCTCCTGCATCATCTCGAGGCTTTCGATCCGCCGCCCGGAGAACGACCTGGTGACGGCACAGCCCTTTCGAGTGGGTGCGACGGTTTCCAGGTTGATGCAGGGCTGGCCGCGCAGCTCCTGGATGATCCGCTCGCCGACGACGGTCAGCGTCTGGCGAGCGAGCTTGGGATCGAGAGCAGCGACATCAGCGGCCGTCTTGCAGCCGAAGCCAGTCAGCTTGGCCTGGCTGGCACGGCCAATGCCCCAGACGTCCCCTAGCGGCATCAACGGCAGCCACTCCCGGCGGAGTTCCGCGCTCGTCAGGTCGAAGATGCCGCCGAGCTGAGGCGTGCTCTTCGCGATTTTGTTTGCGAGCTTCGCCAGTGTCTTCGTCGGGCCGATGCCGACGCAAGTGGGGATGCCGGTCCATTTCGACGGCCCAACTCCTCGCGATGCTCTGGTGCAACCGGGGTGAGGTCGAGGAAGCTCTTGTCGATCGAGTAGATCTCGATGTCTGGGGCGAACTGCTCGTAGACCTTTGAATGCTCACTGACGAGAGATGCTCCTGAGAAATTCGGACGTTTCCCGCCGACGCCCATCCTGCAGCACCTGCGCATCGAGGACGAGGATGCGGTCGGAAGCGACGAAAATCCACGGGTGCTTGGCCTCGCGGGTAACATCGCCGACGGCGGCCTGCTGACTACGAGTTGGCCGGCAAGCGTGCCGTGGAAGAGCTATCGCCCCCTGCCGGACGAAACGCCACCTATCTTAGGCTAGTTCCGATCCGAAGTGCCTCCTCAGCGTCCCTGATCCTGCGAGCTATCGGAGTGAAGGGTGTTCCAGTCGCCGGACACAGCGCGCGTAGAGCCAGATCGCAGACGCTATCGACGAGCTCCGATAACGAGGCGGCAGCGTAAAGGGGCAGGATCGTCAGCGCCGATTCCATGAAGAGGTCACGGGCATCGGTCACATGCTCGGGCGCCAACGCTGGAAACGCTTCGTACAAAGCCAGTAGGCCGCCGCCATGATCGCCGGTTCGTGCGATAAGAGCCGTCAGAAAATGTTCGAGCCCGACCTCAAAATCATACCAGCGGTTGCCTGCGACTCGGTCGAGCGGTCTGCGCAACCTGGTGTGGGCGCGCAGCCCCTCACAAAATGCCAAAATAACGTCGCGCAGGCTGTCCTCGTCCAGGCAGAGAGCCTTATCGAATACCAGTCGCGTCACCCTCAGTATCTCCTTCCCGCTGCCGAAGCTCTAGGAGCCACTGGGAGCGTTGGTGGCGTCAGGCGGCTGGCCGGATGCCGAAGTCCTCAGGCCTCAGCATCAAATCGGCCAGGGTGTAACGGTCGATTGTGCTGAGGAAAGCGGCAAGCGCCTCGTGAAGAATGCCCTTGAGCCTACAGCGCGACGTGACCAGACAGCCGTTGCCGCTGCCGAAGCACTCGACCAGAGCAAAATCTGGCTCTGTCAGGCGTAAGACCTCTCCGATCCCGATCTCTGTTGGAAGTCTCGCCAGGACGAGACCGCCCGAACGCCCGCGGACCGCTCGAAGGAACCCGGCTTTCGTGAGCAGATTGGCAACCTTCATAAGATGCGCGCGTGAGATGCCATAGGCCAAGGATGTTTCCTCGATCGTAATCAAACGCTCGCTTTTCGCAGCCGCGTACATCAAGATTCTGAGCGAATAGTCGGAGAAGCTCGTCAATCGCATGGTTCATTCCGACTTCTGGCCAGTTGCCGCTCATTTTCCCGCAACCCGCTACCGTCAAAGGCAGGCCACGTCGCGACGATCCGCTTTTCGGGGGGGTGTCCTGATCGGCGTATCGAATTCGGCGGGTCGCGTCGCAGCTCCCTGATTCGGCGAACTATTCCCGCCAATGCCGAATACATCGTCGTGCTAGACGAAGATCATAACGCTAGCCATTCCAATGACGATGAGGACGAGGCCCCATATCAGCATAGGCACCAACGTGCTGTCGGCGTTGGGGGCCTTCGACAGGTTCTGAGGTTGGTTGACCATCGCTCTGCACAGCCAAAAAGAAGGACTTCTGCCAGTCTCATTATACAATAAAAGATTCATTGTACATGACTGTTAAGCGCGTTGAGAGATTTCTCCGCCAAAAAAAGATTTGGACCCCTGTGCCACCGCGGCTTGTTCAATCGCGGCTGATCTCGGAATCGTTGGCCGAGATGCAGGCATGGAAGCCGCATCGATAAAGGTTGGGCAGTTCCGTTGTTTTCCCGCAAACTGCCGAAGCCCGGCTGTGTGATGTGCGACTTCCTTGCTCTGCATCAACGAGCCGGATTGCCGGGCTGCTATCGTGTGGTTTGTCCTGCGATATGATGGGAGCATTCCATGCCTTCGGGACTTTCGATTAGGGACCGTTTCCTGACCTGGCCAGCCTTCGAGCGCGCTCAACGGCAGGCGCATTTATTCGGCGAGATGATGGAGCGCTCCGGCGCCGATCTGGGAGCAGCGGTTCGGGAAGGCCGAGGCAGCGCTTTCGCGCTCGCCGCGCGGCGGTGTCTTGACTGCCCGCATGCCGGCGAATGCCGCAGCTGGCTCAATGGCGCCAGCAAGGAAGTCGCGCCGGACTTCTGCCCGAATGCAGCCTATCTGCACCGTATCGGGGCGTGATGTCACGCCCCGGGTCTGCGTTTCGCGCTATCCTCGGCCACAAGTCCTGGTCGCTCTCCGGCCCGGAATCACTCAGCTACGAGCCTATGTCGTGACATCTGTGGCGCAGACGCGCGCCTCGTGGCCGCGGCAGCCGTTTCGGCCATTCTTCCTGCTGGCGGGCCTCGACGCTGTCGCAGGGATCTGGCCTTGGCTGCCGGGCGGCGAAGCCATTCTTCCTGCGGGTTCCTCTGTCGCGGCTTGGCATCGTGAGGCGCTACTATTTGGCATGATGCCGGCCGTACTGGCTGGCTTCATGCTGACGGCCTTGCCGCGCTGGACGGGGCGACCGACCCTGTCGGCTCCAGCGCTTGCGAGCCTCGTCGCGCTGTGGCTGTCGGCGCGCTTCTCACATGTCTGGCTAGTCGACGGATCAGCACTGCTGTCGGGAACTTTCCTCCTGGTCCTGGCCGTCATTGTCGCCTGGCAGGTGATGGCCGCAGGCAAGAGGCGCGACATCAAGGTCGCGCTGCTGCTCTTCCTGCTGGCCGCGGCAGCAATGCTGCCGGAGGCTGCGCCAGCCGCTCCAGCTTTTGGCTTCCGGCTGCGGCTCGGCCTCGTCTCCCTCCTGGGGTTGATGCTGATCATGGCTGGCCGGATCGCGCCCGCCCTGACCGTGGCCTATCTCGAGGCGCGGGGGGAGGCCGCCGGTCGGCTTAAGTCAGCGTGGAGCGAAATGGCGGCGGGCATCACGGCGTCGGCCGCTCTCGGCGCTTGGCAGCTCGCGCCGATGACCGCTGCGACCGCGATCCTGAGCGCCGGGGCAAGTTGCGCTCAGTTCGCTCGCCTAGCACGGTGGCAGACGCGGCGGGTGCTGACCTGCCCGGCAATCCTCGCGCTCCATCTCGCCTATGGTTGGGCGGCGCTTGGTTTTGGCCTTCTCGCCATCGGGACCATCCGCCCTGTACCGATCGGCGAGGCCGCCGCCATTCACGTCTGGACGATCGGTGCCATCGGCGGCGCGAGCCTGGCGATCATGGCGAGCATGATCCGTCGCCAGACGCGCAAGCCCTTCGCCTCTTCGACGGCGTTGACGATAGCGCTCGCCTCGGGGTCAGCGGCGACTGTCATCCGGCTGCCTGCGGAGTGGGGGGGGCGCACCGTCCGCTCTTGCTGGTGCTTGCCGCGGGCAGCTGGATTGCGGCCTTCGCCTTCTTCCTGATCGCCTTCAGTGACGAGCTGCTGGGGCGCCGGTGACGCGGCACAGGGAACTGGCGCGACAGCATGTCGGCGAAGGCCGAAGCCGCCTTGCGAACGAGCAGAAGCACAATCCGCGGCGTTTTTGCTCTAGCTCAAACAGCAATGGACCGCCGGCGGCTATGCCACAGCCAACCGAACCCAAGGGGTGGTGGGCGCTCGGTATCGCAGTAGGAGTCAATCATGCGGAAACTCATCATGTCGGGCGCGGTGATGGCTGCGCTCATGATCGCGGGCGGAGCCAATGCGGCTGAGGTTGAGGTAAAAATGCTCAACAAGAGCGCGGATGGCATCATGGTGTTTGAGCCCTCCCTCGTCCGAATAAATCCAGGCGACACCGTCAAGTTCATTGCAGCCGACAAGGGCCACAATGTCGAAACCGTCGACAACATGCTCCCAGAAGGAGGCAAAGCGTTCGTAGGAAAGGTCAACGAAGAGTTGGCGATCACCTTCGATAAGCCTGGCGTGTATGGGTATAAATGCAAGCCGCACTACAGCATGGGCATGGTCGGAATGGTTGTTGTAGGCAACCCGACTAACGTAGATCAGGCGAAGGCCGTTGCTCATCCCGGCAAGGCGAAGCAAGTGTTCGCGACGCTCTTCGAAAAGGCGGCCTCGAATCTTGCCGCGGCGAAATAAGCTCATCGCGACTTAGGTGGGGATCCCGCACCAGGATTTTCGCCATACGAGTGGTCTGTCCCATGCAATACCGAAACCTGGTTCGGAATGGCTTCCTTGCAATCGCTCTCCTTGCCTTGCTCGCCGGATTGGCGGGAGGCTGGGAGCGATCCGGATGGTATCTGCCCTCCGGATCGGCGCTAGGATTGTTGCACGGGCCGCTCCTCATTTCCGGGCTTTTTGGCACGCTGTTGGGAGTGAAGCGCGCTTTCGCGGTTGGGCAACGTTGGGCCTATATCGCGCCCGCGGTCACCGGAATTGGAACTCTCGCCTTGTTGGCGGGGGCTCCACCCTACGTTGGCGCCGGGTTCTATGTCCTGTCGGCCGCCGTACTTTGCAGCGTCACGCTTTTTCTAACCCTCGCGAATCCCACTATATCGACCGGCACATTGCTGATTGGTGCGGTAATGTGGCTCACGGGCAACCTTCTCTGGCTGATAAATTATCCGCTGGCCGACGTGGAGGGTTGGTGGGTTGCCTTCTTGGTTCTGACGGTCGCTGGCGAGCGACTCCGCAAGATTGCGGAAACCTCGCCCCAGAGAGGCAGCGACTCATTGATTTTCTTCGCGGCAGGCCTTCTTGGCGCCGGAGCTCAAAACGGCTTGATGACGGATAATGGTGCGGCGCTATTCGGCGTGGCCCTGATCGTCTTGAACGTTTGGTTTCTCAAATACGACGGTGCCCGCCGTAGCATGAAGGTGGCTGGACGACCGAGGTTCGCGGCTGCCTGCATACTTCTTGGAAGCGCCTGGCTTGGCATTGCGGGTGGAGCGTTTGTTGCGCTGCCGCCGGGATTAACCCCGGCTGGACATAACCTCGCGCTTCACGCCGTGCTGATTGGGTTTGTTCTCTCGATTGGACTTGGCCATCTCTTGATTGCGATGCCGGCAATCGACTACCGGCGACGGACCTATCAGCCAATGCTCTACTTACCGCTCGTCGCATTGCACGGGTCGGTGGCGATACGCGCCGTCGGGGACGTCCTGGAATCGGGCGCGCTGCGTCAATGGAGTGACGTGCTCACGATCGTGACGCTTGTGGGAACCGTGATTTCCCTCGCCGCAGGGACGAATGTCCTGCGTGACCGACGTGTGCGGGAGGCAGTTGCCGCCGGCACTTGAGCGGCCTCGAGGGAGCAACGGGATTTGCTCAGGATGCTTCCAATTCTGGCAAATCCGACCTCAGCCAAGCGAGCCGTTTGATGGCGCGTCCTGCAATTGCCTGAAGGCAAATCAGTTTCTTATCGTCGGAAACGCCATCGGCTGCTTCGAGATAGCGATCAACGAGGAATTCTGCGACTGCGATCGCGGCTCCCTGAGCTGCGATCGGGATGCTCTCGGTCGGAATGACGATGGAAGCATCATCAAGCTCTCCGGCCAACCGTCGAGCCTCGATCGCAAGGTCGCGGAGAACGGCGCTTGTTTCGAGCCGTTCTGTCGACGCCATTGTATCGAGCAGGTTGGCAAGGTGACGCTCAAGGGGAGCCGCTTCGGAAGCTGCAGGTACGCCATCGCGATGAGGATTGCGTCTCACGCTACGGTCAGCGTGAAATGCCTTTCTGCGTTCCCGTCGAAGGAGCGCCACGTGTTCAAGTTCCTCGTGGGCAAGACTCTCCGCTGCTATACGTATGTCTTCGCTATCAGCATGGGCCGCCACGTAACTCCAGAAGGCAAAGGCTCGTTCTTCGTTCCGCACCGCCATGGAGAGGATTCGGTAGGTGCTTAGAAGGCGGGGATCGGTCGTCCCCGTGCTTTCGTCGTCAAAGGTTTCCGGAATCTGCCAGCGGATTCGGGCTGCATCGGGTGGATGGCCGCTCCGCTGCTGAGCCCAGCGCGCCACCCTTGCGAGGTGCCCGTTCTCGTCTGCCACAAGCCGATCGAAGACAGCCGCGAGCTCCAGATTTCCGTCGCGGCGCATACGTTCAGCGATTTCGTCATAACGAGCCGCCGCTTCCTGCTCCATGGCGAATGCAATCGCGAACAGCTCCTCCAGGGATTTTACGGCACCTGGCGGCTCCGCTTTTAGAAGTGACATTCCATCCTCCGTGGGGTGAACCGCTCCGGCCGGTCACGTTGAACACCTAATCAGACGCTTGCATTTGCGTTGGATCAAAGAATGGCCCTCCGGATCGGCGCATTAGGAGCCCGGAATTGGGACATCAATGTCGGACCAACCCTCGAACTTAATCGCGAACGCTGAGCCGGCGCCGCTGCGTCGGCGTTCGCACGCTCGTTGAAGCTGCCGAAATCGGACGATCCCAGTTGTCAAAGACAGGTGCAACCAAACTCCGCATGTCGGCCCGCTCCTTCGAGGGGACCATGCGTTTGCTGTTGATCCTCGGCATGTCGATTTGGTTTGCGAGTGCGGCGCTACCCGCCCTCGCGGCAGGGCGCGTTCAGGAGTTTTTGCCGAAAGCGCTTCCCTCCGAGTTTTTCCCGGGTGCGGACCGCTTCGGTCAGCCTGAGGGTACCCCGCCGATCGTGCCGACATATCAGGGCAACAAACTGCTCGGGTATGTCTATCTCAACTCCGACGTCACCAATGCGACCGGCTATTCCGGCAAGCCCATCAATCTGCTCGTCGGCATTGATCCGGGCGGGATCGTAACTGCGGTCAAGCTCGTCGAGCACAAGGAGCCCATCGTTCTGGTGGGGATCCCTGAGCGGCGCATCATCGATGCGCTTAACACGCTCATCGGCAAGGACATGAAACGGGTCGCGGAAGGGAGCGATCGAGCGCCACAGGCAGAAATCGTGAGCGGCGCTACGGTGACCGTCCTCGTGATGGGCGATAGCGTGGTGCGCTCTGCGGTGCGGTTGATCCGGACCGGTCGCCTCGGAACGGGGGCGCCGACAACCGCGAGCGCTGCAGCAGCGCCGCCGGTGAAGCGAATTGATCTCGGCAAAAGCGAGCTGCGTGACTGGCAAACCCTGCTCGGCGATGGATCGGTCCGTCGTCTTACCCTTTCGATCGGCGACATCAACGACGCTTTTTCCAGGGCGGGCAACAAGGAGGCGTCCGACGACCCTGAACCGGGCGATGCCAGCGATACCTTTATCGACCTGTATCTTGCGCCCGTCAGCGTCCCAACCATTGGTCGCAGCCTTCTCGGAGATGACGGCTTCGAGCGGCTTCGCTCACGGCTCAAGCCGGGACAACAGGCGCTTATCGTAGCGGGCGAGGGAGCCTACTCCTTCAAAGGCTCGGGCTATGTTCGTGGTGGCATCTTTGACCGCATCGAACTGTTGCAAGATGGCCAGAGCATCAGGTTTCGGGACCGTGACCACACTCGGTTAGGGGCTCTTGCAGCGGAGGGAGCGCCGGATCTGCGGGAGATCGCGCTGTTCGTCCTGCCGGACGAATTCAAGCTTGATCTTGCGGAACCTTGGCAACTGCAACTGCTGGTTCAGCGCAATGTGGGGGCACGAAACAAGGCATTCTTGACCTTCGATCTCGGCTACACGCTACCGGAAAAGTACCTGGTCGCGGAACCAGCGACGCCGGCATTCGCAACGAAATCCCCGGCGGACTCGTCCACAGTGCAGGCGCCTTCCAAGGCACAGGGCGTCACTCCAGCTGAAGCGCCAGTGCTTTTGGACCGGGCCGCCCCCAATGCCAGCGAGCTTGAAGAGCCTTTGTGGCTCAAAATTTGGCGGATGAACTCGGTGGCCATCGGGATAACCGCGGCCGCCCTGCTGGTCCTGACCGGCATCTTCTTTTTCCAGGAGTCTTTGGTCAGCCGGCCGACCCTGTTTGGCTGGGTACGCCGTGCTTTCCTGACGTTCACCCTCGTCTGGCTGGGTTGGTACGCGAATGCCCAGCTTTCCGTCGTGAACGTGCTCACCTTTACCAACTCGCTGGTGACCCATTTTAGCTGGGAATTTTTCCTCGCGGCCCCTCTTACCTTCATCCTTTGGGCGGCTATCGCCGCGGGATTGCTGTTTTGGGGGCGAGGCCCGTTCTGCGGCTGGCTCTGCCCGTTTGGAGCACTTCAGGAACTCACGAACAATATCGCGCAGTGGCTCAAAATTCCGCAGATCAAGGTGCCGTGGGGCCTGCACGAGCGGCTCTGGCCGATCAAGTACATCATCTTTCTCGGCCTGTTCGGGCTGTCACTCTATTCGGTGGCCCTGGCGGAAGTCGTGGCCGAGGTGGAGCCTTTCAAAACAGCTATCGTATTGAAATTCGTCCGCGATTGGCCGTTCGTGATTTACGCCTTGACCCTCCTGACGGCCGGTCTGTTCATCGAACGATTTTTCTGCCGCTACCTGTGCCCGCTTGGAGCCGCGCTCGCCATTCCAGGGCGCATGCGAACCTTTGAATGGCTGAAGCGCTGGCCCGAATGCGGTTCGCCCTGCCAACGCTGTGCCAAAGAATGCCCGGTGCAATCGATCCATCCCGAGGGCCACATCAACGTCAACGAGTGCATCTACTGCATGCATTGCCAGGAGCTGTACCACGACGATCATCGTTGCCCGCATATGATCCAGGTGCGCCTGAAGCGCGAGAAGCGGGACGCACTTACGTCTCCTTCTATGCGCGGGAACAAAGACGGCGGCGCGGGGCCAGCTAAGCCAATCATTACGCATATGGGAAATCCGGTTGGGAAGCCCGCTACGGCGCCTCCCTCAACGCCGCGGTCATGAGCAAAGTAAAGGAGGCTCAGATGTCTACAGATGAGAAGAAGACGGGGTTGAACCGGCGCGACATGCTGGGGACGACCGCTGCGGTTGCCGTTGCGGGGGCGGCGGGAACGGCTGGAGGCCTTGGTCTGTCGCGGAGCGGCATGGTCTCGACGGCGGAGGCCCAGACCCGCCCGCAGCAATCCGTGGTCCGTCCGACCGTCGCCAACAAGTATGAGGTCAAGCCGGGTGAGCTTGACGAGTACTACGTGTTCTTCTCCAGCGGGCAGAGCGGCGAGGTGCGCATTGTCGGCTGTCCTTCGATGCGCGAACTGATGCGCATCCCGGTCTTCAACCGCGATAGCGCCACGGGTTGGGGGCAGACCAATGAGAGCCTCAAGATCCTGACGGAGGGGCTCACCCCCGAAAGCCGCGACTTCCTGAAGGACAAGGGTGGCATCTACCTCAACGGGGACCTGCACCATCCCCATCCATCCTTCACCGACGGCACATATGACGGGCGCTATCTCTTCGCCAACGACAAGGCGAACACTCGCGTCTGCCGCATCCGCCTCGATGTGATGAAGTGCGACAAGATCATCCAGCTGCCGAACCAGTACACGGTGCACGGCCTGCGCGTGCAGAAGTATCCCAGGACCGGTTATGTGTTCTGCAATGGCGAGGATCGCGTGCCCGTGCCGAATGACGGGAGGGATTTGAACGATACGAAGAAATACATGTCGATCTTCAGCGCGGTCGACGGTGATACCATGAAGGTCGCCTGGCAACTCAGGGTCGACGGCAACCTAGACAATGTCGACTGCGACTATCAAGGCAAGTATGCCTGGGCGACCTGCTACAACTCGGAAGAGGGCGTGACGCTCGCCGAGATGATGGCCAAGGAACAGGACTGGGTCGTCGTCTTCAACCTCAAACGGATCGAGGAGGCGGTGAAAAAGGGCGAGTTCGAGACCATCGGTGGCGTTCCCGTGCTCGACGGCCGCTCCGGCTCGAAGTTCACCCGTTACATTCCCGTCCCAAACAGCCCACACGGCATCAACACCGCCCCGGACGGCATCCACTTCGTCGCCAACGGCAAGCTCTCGCCGACCGTGACCGTTTTCGACGCCCGCAAACTCGACGATCTCTTTGATGACAAGATCAAGCCACGCGATGTGGTGGTGGCCGAGCCGGAACTGGGACTGGGGCCGTTGCACACCGCCTATGACGGCAAGGGCAACGCTTTCACCACGCTGTTCCTCGACAGCCAGGTGGTGAAGTGGAACATCGACCTCGCCAAGCGGGCCTTCAAGGGCGAGAAGGTCAACGCGGTTATCCAGAAGCTCGATGTGCACTACCAGCCGGGCCACAACCACACCTCCATGGGTCAGACCAAGGAAGCTGATGGCAAGTGGCTGATCTCCCTAAATAAATTCTCAAAAGACCGTTTCTTGAACGTTGGTCCGCTCAAGCCCGAAAATGATCAGCTGATCGACATCTCGGGAGAGCGGATGGTGCTCGTGCACGATGGTCCGAGCTTCGCCGAGCCGCATGATGCGACATTGGTCCACAGGTCAAAGATCAACCCGCTGCAAATCTGGAAGCGCGACGACCCATTCTTCGCGCCTGCGGTTCAGCAGGCAAAGGCTGACGGCGTCACGCTTGAGCAGGATTCCAAAATCATCCGCGACGGCAACAAGGTGCGCGTCTACATGATCTCCGCCGCCCCAGCGTTCGGGCTGGAGGAGTTCACGGTCAAACAGGGGGATGAGGTCACTGTCTTCGTCACCAATATTGACGAGGTTGAGGACCTGACCCACGGCTTCTGCATCACCAACTACGGCGTGAACATGGAGGTCGCTCCGCAGGCCACCGCCTCGGTGACCTTCGTGGCCTCAAAGCCTGGCGTCTACTGGTACTACTGCTCCTGGTTCTGCCATGCGATGCACATGGAGATGAAGGGCCGCATGCTCGTTGAGCCGCAAGGCGCCTGACCGAATGCGAGTGTATCGCACAGTGTTGTCCCTCGGGCTGGCGGCGCTTTTTGCCGCCAGCCTCGGTATGCCAGCGTCAGCTGAGCAGAGAACCATTGAACTAGGACGCGGCGACCTGCAGGCCGACATCGACAAAGCTGCTGACGGCGACGTGCTCATCCTGGCCGCTGGCGATCACGCCGGGCCAATCAGGCTCTCACGCAAACTGACGATTGTTGGGGCGACTGGCGCAACCTTGAACGGATCAGGGAAGGGGAGCGTCGTCACCATTTCCGCGCCTGACGTCGTCATTCGCGGCTTGACGATCCGTGGATCGGGGAGGGATCCGGAGAAAATGGATGCCGGCGTCTTCGTCGAGAAGACGGCAACAAGGGCCTTGGTTGAAGGCAACAAGATCGAGGGAAACCTCTATGGCATCTACCTGCACGGAGCCGAAGATTCCGTCGCCAGGAAAAATGAGATCACCGGCATCGAAGAGGGCCGTGTGAACGAGGCCGGGAACGGCATCTCGGTATGGAATGCGCCCGGTGCCAAGGTAATCGACAATGAGATCCGCTATGGGCGAGACGGAATTTTCGTCATCACCAGCAAGAATAATGTCTTTAGCGGAAATCGCTTGCGTGATCTGAGATTCGCTATTCATTACATGTATACGAACGACAGCGAGATCTCGAATAACGTATCGACCGACAATACGGTTGGATACGCAATTATGTTCTCAAGCCGCCTTACGGTTACCGGAAATATTTCAATCGGCGATCGCGATCATGGCTTTATGTTCAATTACGCGAACAACTCGAAAATCCTCAACAACACAGTGCTGGGTCGAATTCAATCGGCAGATCGCTGGACCACCACTGGCATGCGCACCAAGGAAACACGGGAACACGGCCTGCCAGCGGCAGGAGAGCCGGAACCCGATCTGAGTTCAGGCGCGCGTCCCGCCCCGACCAAATGCGTATTCATCTACAACGCCAACCAGAACCGCTTTCGCGAGAACTGGTTTGAAGGTTGCGAGATCGGAATTCACTTTACGGCGGGGTCGGAGCGCAACGAGATCGTAGGCAATGCCTTCATCAAAAACCGGAATCAGGTGAAGTATGTGGGCACCCGCTATCTGGACTGGTCAAAGGATGGACGAGGTAATTTCTGGAGCGACAATCCGGCTTTTGATCTGAACGGAGACGGTATTGGCGATAGCGCCTACCGGCCGAATGATCTCATCGACAAAGTTCTGTGGACCGCGCCCCTGGCTAAGCTTTTGGTCAATTCTCCTGCTGTGCAGGTCATTCGTTGGGCGCAGGCTCAGTTCCCGGCGCTGCTGCCGGGCGGCGTGATTGATAGCCGGCCGCTCATGGCCCCGCCACCGCTGCCCAAACTCGCGCAAGGACGCCGCCCGTGACGGCCACTGTAGAAGTTCGCAACTTGGTCAAGCGTTTCGGCGCCCTTGAGGCCGTTCGGGACGTCTCCTTTCAATTGCCGGAAGGAGAAACGGTCGCTCTCGTTGGCCACAATGGCGCGGGAAAGACGACAGTGATGAAGTTGATGCTGGGCCTCATCCGCCCCACGGAAGGCTGCGTTAGGGTGCTGGGGGAGGATCCCGCCGCGGGGGAGTTCGCCGCACGCCGGCGCCTCGGTTATTTGCCCGAAAGTGTCTCCTTCAATACGGGCCTCACCGGACGCGAGACCATTGCGTTCTACGCAAGACTGAAGCGTGAACCGATACGCAACGCGCTTTCGCTCCTTGATCGGGTGGGTCTCACGCATGCAGCCGACCGCCGCGTCGGCACCTATTCCAAGGGCATGCGACAACGCCTCGGCCTGGCTCAGGCTTTGCTCGGATCCCCGCGGGTGCTTTTGCTCGACGAGCCGACAACCGGGCTCGACCCAGCTCTACGGCAGAGTTTCTACGAGATTGTGCAGGAGTTACGCAGCGGCGGCGCAACCGTGCTTTTGTCTTCCCATGCCCTGACCGAACTCGAAGAGCGCGTGGGTCGCGTGATCATTATGAACCATGGCGTGAAAGTCGCCGACGGAACCATGGACGAACTCCGGCTGATCGCCCGGCTGCCCACGCGGATTAGGATGAAAGTCACCGAAAGTGGTCTTTCCCGTCTCCACGACTGGCTGGAACCTGTCAGCGATTGGCGGCGGATCAACGGCCACATTGTCGAGGTTGATGCGGCGCCGCAGGAGAAAATCGAAATCCTTCGCCGCGCGACCAGTGCCAATGCGCCTGTCGAGGATCTCGACGTGATACCGCCGACGCTCGACGAGCTGTACGCCCATTTCCTCCGGTCGCAGGAGCGCGCATCATGAAGAACATCGTGATCGTGGCCTTCAAGGAAATCCAGGAGGGTTTCAGGAATCGCTGGGTCCTCGCGACGACGCTGTTGCTCGCCGCGCTTGCCCTTTCACTCACGTTCCTCGGGAGTGCGCCAACCGGCAACGTCGGAGTGCGTGCACTCGACGTGGTAATCGTGAGCTTGTCGAGCCTAACGATTTTTCTGCTGCCATTGATCGCCCTGCTGATCTCCCACGACGCGATTGTTGGTGAGATGGAGCGAGGCACGATGCTGTTGCTGCTGAGCTACCCGATTGCTCGCTGGCAGGTATTGCTTGGCAAGTTTGCGGGCCACCTGGCTATCCTGGCCTTCGCCACGCTCCTCGGTTACGGGGCTGCAGCAGGTGCCCTGGTCGCGACGGGCGCCGTCATTGATGCGGAAAGCTGGATTGCCTTCTGTTCCATGATTGGCTCCTCCATCCTGCTCGGGGCCATCTTCATAGCCGTTGGCTATCTCGTCAGCGCACTGGTCGGAAACCGCGGCACCGCTGCGGGTATCTCCGTCGGCATCTGGCTTCTGTTCGTGTTGATCTACGATATGGCGTTGCTGGGTCTGCTCGTCGTGGATCAGGGCCAGATCGTCTCCGGCAGCATCCTCAACGCGCTGTTGCTGCTCAACCCAGCCGATATCTATCGGCTGTTCAATCTCACAGGCTTCGCGAATGTCAGCTCTTTCTCGGGAATGGCTGGCGTTGCGCAAGGTGCAACCCTGAGCCTTCCAGTCCTCTTAGCCGCCCTCATTGCCTGGGCGTTCGTTCCCCTGATGCTGGCGGCCGTTGCTTTTTCGAGGAGAGAACTATGAGGCTCCTTGTTATTTCCAGCGCTCTGCTCGGGGCGCTGGCCCTGGGCGGTTGCAATGACAAGAAATCTGCGGAAGCGCCGCCCCCGCCCCAGCAGCTTACGAACGCTGCTATTGGCCACTATTGCGGCATGAACGTTCTGGAGCACCCAGGTCCAAAAGGCCAGATCCTACTTGCCAGTCGCAAGGAACCCGTCTGGTTCTCGTCAGCGCGTGATGCGGTTTCCTTCACCATGCTTCCCGAAGAGCCTAAAGATATCCGGGCGATCTATGTGTCGGATATGGGAAAGGCAGCGACTTGGGAGGAACCTGGCGCGACCAATTGGGTCGATGCCCGACAGGCGGTCTTTGTCATCGGCAGCCGCATGAAGGGCGGCATGGGAGCGGCCGAGGTCGTCCCGTTCTCGGACCGCAGCGCTGCCGAGAAATTCGCCTCTGACAACGGCGGGCGCATCGTATCATTCGCGGAGGTTCCCAAGGACTACGTCCTCGGAGCGGAAGAGGACGCAGCGCCGCCGCCACCACCCCGAGGGATGTCTGGCCATGGGGCTGCAACAGCTCCCAAAAGCGGTCACATGCATTAGGGAGACCGCCATGAACGTTACGACCACGCGCCGGCGGATGATCGGGATCACGGCAGCCGCTGCCGGTTTGGGCCTGCTACCTTTCGGGGCGAGGGCCGGTTCCGGAGGTCATCTCGTCACTTGGCTCGGCCAGTCGATGGGTGCAGTTTCCTCGCTTCAAATCCACCATCACCACCGCCCGACCGCCGAGCGCCTGATCGAACGGGCCCTTGCTGAGGTGACGCGTCTTGAACGCATCTTCAGCCTGTATCGCGCCGATTCGACACTGGCGCTTCTGAACCGCCAGGGCATCCTGATCGCCCCGCCGGCCGAACTAGTTTCACTGCTGAACCATTGCAGCGGGGTCTGGAAGACGACCGAGGGAGCGTTCGATCCAACCGTCCAGCCACTCTGGTCACTCTATCGCGACCATTTCAGTCGCCCTGATGCGCCACCCGAGGGCCCGACAGATAGTGCCATTGAGGAGGCACTCGGCAAGGTCGGCTTCCAATATGTAACTTATGATGGTGATCGCGTCGTTTTTGCCCGCCGGGGCATGGCCCTGACCCTTAATGGGATCGCTCAGGGTTACATCACTGATCGTGTCGTCGATATACTTCGCTCGGGCGGCATCGATCATAGCCTGGTCGACATGGGAGAACCGCGCGTGCTGGGCAGCCGAACTGATGGCAATGCCTGGCAGATCGGTCTTACGGACCCAGCTGATCCGCCTCGGATCGCTGAAACAATCGAGGTGACTAACATGGCAGTAGCCACCTCGGGCGGGTACGGGTTTCAGTTCGACCCGGCTGGCCTGTTCCATCATCTGATCGACCCGCGCACGGGTCGGCCTGGGAAGCGGTATCAGAGTGTAACCGTGGTAATGCCAACCGCCACAGAGGCCGACGCCCTGTCGACCGCCTTCAGCTTCATGCCTATGCAAGACATCACGCGGTCAGGGGGAGTTATTGGATTTGACCACGTACGTCTGACGACGGTTTCGGGGCAGCGGCAGATCATCCTAAGATGAGTGTCTTCAGCGTGCAGGCAGGATGGTGGCTGCTTCTCCACTACTTCGTATCGGCTGCTGCTGTCGGAAGAGGGTCTACTGTTTCGGTAAGAAGGCTTCTCGCGTTCAATGCCGATTGTTCTGAGGTGCGGATGGTTCGGGCAGCGCGCCGCCGTCGCTCTCCCCCGTCGCGATCCGGTCGTCCTTGTCATCGAGCAGAATGCGTTCGGCCGCTCCGTCGAGATCCTCATACTGGCCGCTCTTGAGGGACCAGAGGAAAGTGGCGAGCGCTGAGGCGCCGAGCAGGAGGGCCAGGGGCACGAGGAAGACGAGGCTGCTCATTGGCCCGGCTCCGCGGCCAGCCTCGGCTCTGCCGGCATCGCGTCGGCCGGGCGAGGGGATCCGGCCTTATCCACTTTGAGACGCAGCGCATTGGCGACGACGAGGACGGAGGAAAGCGACATGGCGAGCGCCGCGATCAGCGGGGTGACATAGCCCGCAATCGCGATCGGCAATGCGACGGCATTGTAGAGGATCGCGAGCGCAAAATTCTGCCGCACCAGCWGGGCGGAGCCGCGCGCGAGCTTGAGTGTGGTCGGGATCGCGTCGAGCCCGTCATGCAGGAAGACGAAATCGGCTGCATTGCGGCCGATATCGGCGGCCGAGGCCGGCGCAATCGAGACATGAGCCGCGGCGAGTGCAGGGGCATCGTTGAGGCCGTCGCCGATCATTAGCACCTTGTGGCCCTGGGCCGCGAGGGCGGCGAGCCGCGCGACCTTCTGCGCGGGCAGCAACCCTGCGGCGACCGTGCCGATGCCGAGCCTGGCGGCAATGCTGTGCACGGCGGCTTGTGTATCGCCGGAGAGCAGTGCGATTGCGATGCCCTCGCTGCGCAACGCAGCGATTGCGGCCTGCGCCTGCGGACGCAACGTCTCCTCGAACACGAAGCTGGCGAGCAACGTGCCGTCGCGGCTGAGCACAGTGCCAGCCTCCTGGCTGCCAGCGCCTGCGGCAAGCGCCCATTCGGCCCGACCGAGGCGGTAGAGTTGTCCCTGCAGCCACCCTTCGATGCCGAAACCGGGATATTCCCGAAGGTCCGACAGCGCGGGGCCGCCGGCCGGCGCTGCAGCGGCAATCGCGCGCGAGAGCGGATGGCTGGAGCGGCGGGCGATCTCGGCCGCGATCGCCAGATCCGCCGGGRCRATGSCGCCGCCATTGACGAGGCGYGGCTGTCCGAGCGTCAGGGTGCCGGTCTTGTCGAAGGCYGCCATGTCGATCTCGGCCATGCGCTCGATCGCCGAGCCGTCCTTGACCATGATGCCRTTCTCGAACAGGCGCCGCGACGCCAKCACCTGCACGATCGGCACGGCGAGCCCGAGCGCGCAGGGACAGGTGATGATCAGCACGGCGATGGCGATGGTGATCGCACGGTGCCAGTCGCCGGTTGCCAACATCCAGCCGAGAAAKGTGAGGAAGGCCGTGGCGTGAACCACCGGCGAATAGAGCGCGGCGGCCCGGTCGGCGATGCGTCGATAGCCGGCGCGCCCGCCCTCGGCAGCCTCCATCAGCCGGATCATCTCGGCGAGGAAGGAGGTCTCGGCCCCGGCGGTTGCGGCAATGGTCAGCGGACCGGAGAGGTTGAGCGTTCCCCCGCGCACAGGTGCACCCATGGCCACGGTGCGCGGCGCGCTCTCGCCGCTGACAATGGCGCAATYCAGTTCGGATGTTCCCTCCACGACCACGCCATCGACGGGAATGCGATCGCCCGCACTGAGCGCGACGCGCATGCCCGCCACGATCTCGGCAAGCGGAAGATAGTCGCGGCTGCCATCKGCCCGCAGCACCGTTGCGCCGCGCGGCGACAGGCGCATCAGGCCRCGCACCGCGGCACGCGCCTTCTCGCGCATGAGATGGTCAAGGGTCCGCCCGATCAGCAGGAAGAAGATCAGCGAGGTCGCAGCGTCGAAATAGGCATGCGGGCCGTCATGCAGCGTGTCGTAAAGGCTGAGACCGAAAGCGAGGCAGATGCCGATCGAGATCGGCACGTCCATATTGGTGCGGCCGTGGCGCAGCGCCGACCAGGCCGAGTCGAAGAAGACGCGGCCGGAATAGATGAGGCAGGGCAGGGCCAGCGCGGCCGAAATCCAGTGGAAGGCGCTGCGGGTCTCCGGTTCGGCGCCGGACCAGACCGAGACCGAAAGCAGCATGATGTTCATCGAACAGAAGCCGGCGACTGCCARCGCCCGGATCAGGCGGGCGCGTTCCGGATCGGACCGGTCCGCCTCGCTCTCGAAGAGGTGGCCGGGATGGCCGAGCCGGGCCAGCGCCACGARCAGGTCGGGGGCCTCCTCGCCGCGCCACTTCACGGCGACGCGCCGGGTCGACAGGTTGACCCGGACGTGCTCGACACCGGCAAYCTGCATCAGGCCGGTCTCGATCGTCCGGATGCAGGCCGCGCAGTGAACATCGGGAACGGAGAGATCGGCCTGCCTGAGGCCGTCGCCCARCTCGCGGCTGGCGAGCCGGATTTCCTGCCGGGCCGCGGAACCGTCGAACGTGCCGGAGACGTCGAACGGCGGCGCGCAGCAGCTCATCTGATCGCCCGATAGCTATGCCAGGTCGCGTGGCCGAGCAGCGGGAAGACGATGATCAGCCCGAGCAGCCCGGTCGCCACACTCAGGAGGAAGAGCGCGAGCACGATCGCGCCCCAGGCGAGCATCACCGGCAGGTTGTTCCAGACCAGCGAGATGCTGGTGCCCATYGCGGTGAAGGCGTCGACCCTCTCGTCGAGCAGCATCGGGATCGCGAAGGTGCTGATGGCGAAGGAGAAGGCCGCGAACAGGCCGCCCGCCACCGTGCCTACCAGCAGCATCGCCCAGCCCTCYGGCGTCGAGACCAGCATGGCGAGGACATCCTTGAGACCGGGGAAMGGCCGCAAGCCGAAGAACAGCGCATAGATGATTACCGCGGCCCGCATCCAGACCAGCATCAGCAGGCACAGGATGGCGCCGGTRTACCAGACCTGGCCGCCGGAGKCCGGCTTGACGAAGATCATGCGCGCGAGGCTGACGGCGCGGCCGGCCTCGATGTCGCGGCTCTTCTGGTAGAGGCCGATCGCCAGGATYGGCCCGACCACCATGAAGCCGGCGAGAGCGGGCAGCAGGATGTAGTCSAGTTCGTAGCGGAACAGCCCCCAGACGATGCCGAGCGACACCAGGAAYACCGCCGCTCCATAGAGCAGGCTCGGCACGGGGCTGTGGCAGAGATCGCGCCAGCCTGCTCCGAGCCAGGCCAGGGCCGCGCCTGCCGGCAGGTTGCGCCGTCGCTGTGCGGCGAGGGGCAGCGGGATGTCCTGGCCGTTTTCGATCTGGCCGTTTTTGATCGTGCCCACGATGCTCCTCCCCGCTTCAGCAGGCCGGGCGGGCGGCACGAAACGTGCCTGCTTCGCCCGCCGATTTCGCATGCGGCACGCAGTCCGGCTGCGAACCGATGGCGACATAGACCAGATGCGCATTGGCGAAGGCGACGAGCGCGGCTCCTGCAATCAGCAGCGCCAGCCAGAGCGCCCGCCGGCTGCCGGGCCGCCGCGCTTGCCCGTTGGTTGCGGGGCTCATCGTGCGCCGTCCCGCAGCGTGCCGACATAGAGCGCAAGCARCTTGATGTCGGTCGGCGASAGGCGGCCTTCCCAGCTCGGCATATGRCCCTGGCGCCCGTTATGGACACTGTCGAAGACCGATTGCGGATCGCYGCCATAGATCCAGTTGGCGTCGGTCAGGTCCGGCGCGCCGAGATCGTGCCGCCCCTTGCCGTCCTCGCCGTGGCAGGCGATGCAGGTCGTTGCAAACACCTGCTTGCCGGCGGGCACACGCGCCTGGTCCGCCTCCGAGAGCGGMTGCCCGGAAAGCGAGAGGACATASGCGACGACGTTTGACAMCTGCTCGCGGTCGAGCATGCCATCGCGGCCGAAGGCCATCATCTGCGCGGCGCGCGTCTGCCCGCTTGTTCCATTGATTCCGACGCGGATGGTCTCGGCGATCGCCTCGGGCTCGCCGCCCCAGAGCCACGAGCCCGCGGCGAGATTGGGGAAGCCTGGTCCGCCCTTGCCATCGCTGCCGTGACAGACGGCGCAGTTGTCGCCGAACAGGGCCCGCCCGGTGTCGCGCACATGGCGCATCAGCGCGGGGTCGGCGGCGATCTCCGCGAACGAGGCGTTGGCGATGCGCTGGGTCCAGCCGGCGCGCTCGGCTGCCGCATCCTGGACCTGGCGGGCCACGATCTGGCGCTGGTCGTTGCCGAGCAGACCCTTCGTATAGGTCCAGCCGAGCGGCCAGGCCGGCATCAGCAGCCAATAGACCACMGCAAACAGCGTCGAGGCCGCCAGGAAGAACAGCACCACGCGCGGGATCGGCGTGTCGAGTTCCTCGATGCCGTTCCACTCGTGACCGGTCGTCAACTGTCCCGTGACGGGGTCCCGCTTCGCCTGGTCCATGTTTCAGTCCCCCGGCCTGTCGTCCTTGTCGAGAATGCTCTTCTTGGCGCGGTCGAAGCGGGCCCGGTTCGAGGGCCACAGAGCATAGATCAGCACGCCCGCYGCCAGCGCGATCAGGTAGAAAAGCCCCCAGCTCTTGGCGAAGCCGACGAGCGATTGATGATCGATGTCCATCGCCTCACCTTGCCGTGGCCGCCGTCTGCCGATGCGCCGCATCGGTCAGCCGGCCCAGGACCTGGAGATAAGCAACCACCGCGTCCATYTCCGTCAGGCGGCCTGGCTGCCCGTCGAAMGCCCGCATGGTSGTGGCCTCGCCGTAGCGCTCGCTGACGCCGCTGGCATAGGGGCTGTCGGGGTGGGCCTGGCCATAGGCATCGGCGCTCGCATTCGCGATCATCGCATCGGTATAGGGCACGCCGACAACGCGCAGTGCGGCGAGGTGCTGGCCGAGATCCTCGGTYCGCAACTCGTTGCGCATCAGCCAGCCATATTTCGGCATGACCGATTGCGGCACCACCTCGCGCGGATTGATCAGATGCGCGACATGCCAGGCGTCGGAGTATTTGCCGCCGAGCCGCGCCAGGTCCGGGCCGGTGCGCTTCGAGCCCCACAGCATCGGATGATCGTATTTCGACTCGACCGCGAGCGAATAGGGTCCATAGCGTTCGACCTCGTCGCGCAGCGTGCGGATCATCTGGCTGTGGCAGGCATAGCAGCCCTCGCGGATATAGATGTTGCGCCCGGCCGTTTCGAGCGGTGTGTAGACGCGCATCTCGGGCGCGGTCTCGACCGTCTCGTGGATGGTGAAGAGCGGCGCGATCTCGACGAAGCCGCCGATCGCCGAGACGCCGATGATGGCCAGCACGAAGCCGATGGCGCTGCGTTCGAGCCTGCGATGGAAGAACTCGGCCATGGTCTCACTCCCCCGGCTGCAGCGCCGGCCCGGCCACTGGCAGGGCAGGCTGGTCGGGATCGGCCGCTTGCGGCGCAGTCCGCGCGCGCGCCATCCGGATYGTCATTCCGACATTGTAGGAGGCGACGATCGCCCCGAGCAGGAACAGCAGGCCTCCGACCGTTCGCGCGATGTAGTASGGATGCATCGCGACGACGCTGTCGATGAAGGAAAAGGCGAGCGTGCCGCTGGAGTTATAGGTGCGCCACATCAGGCCCTGGATGATGCCCGAGTTCCACATCGAGAAGACGTAGATGACGGTTCCCGACAGTGCGAGCCAGAAATGGACCTCGACCAGCTTGGGCGAATAGATCTGATCGACCTTCCACATCCACGGYACCAGCGCGTAGAGCGAGCCGAAGGTGATCATCGCCACCCAGCCGAGCGCGCCGGCATGGACATGGCCGACCGTCCAGTCGGTGTAGTGCGACAGCGAATTGACGGCCCGGATCGCCATGAACGAGCCTTCGAAGGTCGACAGGCCGTAGAAGACGGCGGCGACCATCATGAAGCGCAGCGTCGCATCGTCGCGAACCTTGTGCCAGGCACCGTTGAGGGTCGCCAGTGCATTGCCGGCCGAGGCCCAGGATGGCACCAGCAGCACGACCGAGAAGGTCATGCCCAGCGTCTGCACCCATTGCGGCAGGGCGGTGTAGTGCAGGTGGTGCGAGCCCGCCCACATATACATGAAGGTGATGCCCCAGAAGCTGATGATCGACAGCCGGTAGGAGAAGATCGGCCGGTCCGCCCGCTTGGGCAGGTAGTAGTACATCATCCCGAGGAAGCCCGAGGTCAGGAAGAAGGCGACCGCGTTGTGGCCGTACCACCACTGCGTCATCGCATCCTGCACGCCGGAGAACAGCGAATAGCTTTTCGCATGGCCGAACGAGACCGGCACRGCCAGGTTGTTGACGATGTGCAGCACCGCCACGACCAGGATGAAGGCCATGTAGTACCAGTTGGCGACGTAGATATGCGGCTCCTTCCGCCGCTGCAGGGTGCGGATATAGATCAGGAAGTAGACGACCCAGACGACGACCAGCCAGATGTCGGCATACCATTCGGGCTCGGCATATTCCTTGGACTGGGTCAGCCCCATCAGATAGCCGCTGGCGGCGATCACGCAGAACAGGTTGTAGCCGAGCAGCACGAACCACGGGCTGATCTGATCSGGCAGGCGGGCCCTCGTGGTGCGCTGCAGCACATGGAAGGAGGTGGCGATCAGCGCGTTGCCGCCGAAGCCGAAGATCACGCCTGAGGTATGGACGGGSCGAATGCGACCGAAACTCGCCCAGGCGGCGTCGAAGGTCAGGTCGGGCCAGGCGAGGAGCGCGGCAACCCAGACCCCGAAAAACATGCCGACGACGCCCCAGGCGAGGGCRAGCACGATGCCAACCTTGGTYGGGTCATCRTAGTAGTGCRCCAGRCGCTCATCGGATGGCTCCGGCTCGAAATACTTCGACAGGACCAGGAAGACGCCGCCGAGCCCGCAGAGAAGGACGATGACGCCATGAACCCCCATGAGGTCGTCGTGCCCGGCGATCGCCATCACGAGCCCGCAGAAGGCGACAAGCGCTGATATCGTGATGGCACTCTGGCGTTCTGCGACAGTCAGCCCGGCAACCATTCGCTCTCCCCCCGGTCATCACACAGCGCGGCTCGCGGTGCTCGAGAGAGGGACCGGAAGGTCGAAATCCGGACCGCGTCAGCCAGTGAATACT
>NZ_JBFUIY010000054.1:0-24566 GCF_056401655.1 Allobosea sp. P4_E12
ACGATGACCGCCTCCTCCTCGATCGACAGCACGGTCGATCGAGGCTCGCATGGACCGGTCTTGAGATCCGCCGTCGAGCTCCGTCTCTTCCACTTGGCCACCGTCTTCTGGTTGATGCCATAGCGCATCGCCAGAGCCCTCAGGCTCTCTTGATGGGATGGACGGCGCCTGCACCGGCACCATTCTTAAGGCAGGCGCGTTGCCATCACGGACCATTCCGAGGAGCCCCATCCATGCGCAAGCAGCACACCGACCTGTCCGCGGCTGTAACGGTAGGTCTCGATTTGGCAGCTTATCTTCCAGGTTCACGTGGTCGACGGCTCGGGCGGTGTGCTGCTGACGAGAGCCATCAGACGTCGGGACCTCTTGCCCTTCTTCGAGCAGCTACCGCCATGCCTGGTCGGGCTTGAAGCTTGTGGCTCCGCCCATCATTGGGCGCGTAGGCTAATCGGTTGTGGTCATGATGTGCGGCTGATGCCGCCGGCCTACGTAAAGGCCTATGTCCGGCGCCAGAAAAATGATGCAGCAGATGCAGCGGCAATCTGCGATGCTGTGACCCGGCCATCCATGCGCTTCGTGCCGGTACGCTCGATCGCAAACCAGGCTGCACTCATGCACCACAGGGTCCGCGAGATCCTCGTCACCCAGCGGACGCAAATGCTGAATGCCCTGCGTAGCCACCTGGCCGAGATCGGGATCATTGCCGCGCAGGGACCGAACAACGCCCGCAGCCTGGCTGCTCTCATCGGTGGTGGCGACGAGGCGGAGATCCCGTCAACCGTGCAGACGGCCCTGGCTCCGCTCGTGCGCCAGATTGAACATCTCGACGCGGAGATCGCAGCCAGCGATGACGCGATCGAACAGCTCGCGAAAGAGAATGAAACCGCCCGGCGCCTGATGACGGTGCCTGGCATCGGTCCGGTGACGGCTTCCGCCATCGCTGCGACGGCGCAGGATGATATCTCGGCATTCGAGGGGCCGCGCGCGTTCTCTGCCTCTCTCGGGTTGACGCCTCGACAGAACTCGTCTGGAGGCAAGGAACGGTTGGGGCGGATATCCAAGATGGGAGACCGCTATCTCCGCAAACTTCTCGTCGTCGGTGCACACGCAGTGTTGCGTCACCGCCGCAAGGGCGAGGGCGCTCTGAGGACTTGGGCAAGCCGGCTCCTGGATACCAAACCCTTCAGAGTTGTAGCCATCGCCGTAGCAAACAAGCTCGCCCGCATCGCATTCGCGCTGATGCGGAGCGACCCAGGCGCCGCCGATATAAAATTGCTTCGTATGGTTCATGGTACTCTCAATTCCTGCGACTTGGACACGCTCAGGTCATCGCCAAGGCGGGATCAGTCTGCACGAACCATAGGGTCGCCTGCTCGCGCGGCTGTCCCGCTGCGAAGACTACCCCATAGAGACGCAGCCAGTTGCCGTTCGTGATCTTTTCGACTTCGTCCGGTTTGAAGCCGACCTCGCGCAGGCCGTCGGGCAGAAGGCCGAGATGGTGGACCTCGGTGAACCAGGATGGCGGCGGGGCCTTACCGGGGCGGTCGGCCGAGGCGGCACCGTAATCAACGCCGCGTGTCCAGCGACCCATGCGCATCCAGTCATAATCCGGTTTTGTGAAGTTGTGACTGCGATCGGTGCCGATCGCGACATGGTCGATGCCCATCAAGTCGACTGTCCGGGCCACCATCTCGCACCACGAACGGAGCGAACTCGAGTAACGGTCGCCGGTGATGTTGCGATTAGGTCGCGCAGCCAAGCACACCGCCCATTTCGGCCAGCGCCTTCAACACATCGTCGGTCTTGTTGCGCTTATGGGCAAACAAGCTGTCGGGGTTGGCGTGAGTGACGGCGACCGGCTTCTCCGACCACTGAATAGCGTCAAGGGTCGAGCGCCCGAACAGATTGTAACTATTCCGTGACTGCTTCGTTCGGAAGCAGCTGTAGCTCCCCAAATTGCTTTGACAAAGAATTGGACGGGATACATATTAGAATCCAGCGTCGCGGTCTATCGCTAAATTCACACCTATCCCGCCAAGATCTTTCGGGCGCGCCATGATTTTAAACCGCCTCTTTGACATTAACGTAATATCTGAATATTCAAGTATATTAGATTTTAAATTATGTATTAATTCATTCGATAGTTCATATTCAGGACATAGAGAATGACAAATAAGGCCCATCTAAGATCCTATTTATTGACTTCTTACCTCAATAGACAATGGCATAAATTGAGTCTCGCCAAACAATACACACTGGCGAGTTCAGCCCTCGTCGTCCTCGGCATGCTGACCCTGGGAGGGTGGGTTTCCAATATCATCGAGACCATCGTCACGGAGAATGCAGCCGTCGCGACGGCCCGGTACATGGACAACTTCGTCCAGCCGCATCTTCAAGCACTGCCCTCAGCCAACGTGCTGCCGCCCGATAGCAGTCAAGCCCTTGACGACGTGATGGAGACGGCGGCCGTCCATATGCGCGTCAGCGCGATCAGGGTCTGGGCGCATGACAACATGCTCGTCTACAGCACTCGTAAGGACGAGATCGGCAAGACACTCGCGCCAAAGGAAAGCTTGAACGCTGCCTGGCACGGCAAGATCTCCGCCGAATTCGATCACCCACACATCGAGGAGCATGACAAGGACCACGCAAGTCATACACCTCAGCTCGAAGTTTACTCGCCGATCCGATCGAGCGCGGGCATGATCATTGCCGTCGCCGAATTCTACGAGAATGCCGAAGAGCTCAGGCAGGCCCTGATCCAGGCACGAGAGCAGAGCTGGATCGTCACGGGAGTCGTGACGTTTCTGATGATTGCAGGCTTGTTCTGGATCGTGGCTCGCGGCAGCACAACGATTGAAAGGCAGCAACTATCGCTCCAGGAGCGTGTCGAGCAGCTCTTTCAGTTGCTCGCGCAGAACGAGGATTTGCGTAATCGCCTGCAAGCATCGGCACACCGCACGACGGAGCTCAATGAGCGGTACTTGAGGCAGCTTGGATCCGACTTGCATGACGGCCCCGCCCAAATGCTCAGCCTGGCCCTGCTCAGGCTTGATGGGTTGAAGCCCCGGAACACGGAAGCGGACGACGAGGCCAGGAAACGGAGCAACGCACACTCTACGATCAAGTCGGTATTGTCTGATGCGCTGAAGGAAATCCGCAGCATTTGCTCCGGGCTGACGCTTCCTGAAATCGAAAAACTCTCGCCGAGATCGGCCTTGTTATCGGCTGTGCGCGCCCACGAACGGCGAACGCTGACATCTGTCTCCATCGACATCTGCGATCTGCCGAATGACATGGATCACGCCACCAAAACCTGCCTGTACCGTTTCATCCAAGAAGGCCTGAATAACGCATTCAGACACGCGCGCGGCATGGGCCAACAGGTGAGCGTGCGATCCGACGGAGCGCTGATCACTGTCGAGGTGACGGACCAAGGCCCGGGTATCGAGCCCCATCGAAATCATCCCAGCGACGTCCATCTCGGCCTCACCGGCCTCAGGGATCGAATCGAGATCCTTGGCGGAAGCCTGCATGTCTCAAGTTGGCCGAACAAGGGAACACGCCTGACGACACGCCTCCCCCTTCAACCGACAGGTGAAGCTTATGGCTGACAAGATCCGGATTGCCGTCTTCGACGATCACCCGCTGTTTCGGGCGGGTGTCGTGCACACCTTGGCCTCCGAGCCCGACCTGGAGGTCGTTGGGCAGGGTTCATCGGCCCATGAGGCCATTCAGATCGCCCGGGAGCGGCTGCCAGATCTCGTCTTGCTGGATCTCGACATGCCAGGCGGCGGCATGTCGGCCATCGAGGCGATCGTCACCCATTGGCCGTCGGTGAAGACCGTGCTGCTGACGGTCGCGTCGGATGAGGAACAGGTCCTGGCCGCGATGCAGATGGGCGCTCAGGGCTATATTGCGAAGGGCGTCAGCGGCGTTGAACTGGTGAGCACGCTCAAGGCCATCCATAGCGGCCAATCCTATGTGTCACCGGAACTTGCGGCCAAAGTTCTGACCCAGATGAAGAGGCCAAACTCCAAGCGAAATGCGGCGGCAGACCCGTTCGCGGACCTCACGGGCCGCGAGGAGCAGGTTTTGTCCTTCGTCGCGCAGGGCCTGACCAACAAGGAAATCGGCAACTCCCTGTCCCTCAGCGAAAAGACGGTCAAACATCACATCACGAATGTCCTTCAGAAACTTCACGCCAGGAATCGCGTGGAAATAGCCATTATGGTCAACAAAAAATCACCCGGAACACAAAACATCAACGCTCGATTACTTTAGTTGCCGGAGATAAATACATCTCCAATCTTGATATCCATTGTGACAACAGCGATTTAACGCCATTCCGAGCGGGAGCGCGCCAAGCAGACCCTCCGGCCATCGATTGAACCCCAGACCAGGATGCCGGCGGCATTCGGCTGGCCCATGAATTCCGAGCATTTGCGGCATTGCAGGGCCGTCACCTGCCGGAGCCTTGGGTGCGGTCGCTCGGGGGCAGTCAAACCCCGCGAAAGGCACGCATGACCTGATCCGTCAGGGGCTTCGTCAGATAAGACATCACTGTCCGACTGCCTGTCTGGACGAATGTCTCGACCGGCATTCCAGGAATAATCTTCAGATTGCCGAGACGCTCGCGCTCTCCGGGCGTGAAGTTGATACGGGCAGGGTAAAACTGGGCCCCGGACCTCTGATCCTGCACCAGGTCCGCGGCAATCCGATTGACCACCCCAAAAATCTCGGGAGTTGTTCTCTGGTTGAACGCAGAGAGACGGAGCATCACTGTCTGCCCGGCGCGGAGCTGGTCGATGTCCTGGGGCGCAACCTTGATCTCGACGGAGAGATCGTCCTCTTCAGGCACGATCAGCATCAGCGTGTCTCCCGCAGCGACGACTCCCCCGATCGTATGGACGTTGAGCTGATGGATCGTACCGGTCTGCGGAGAGCGGATATCGATACGCTTCAACTGGTCTTCGGCCGCCACGCTTCGTTCCGTGAGCTCGACGGCCCTGTCCTGAATCTCGCGCAGTTCCTTGGCGACCTCGCTCCGCAGATCCTGGTCGATCTGGATAATCTGCATCTCGGTTTCGGTTATCTTCCCCCTGGCCTGGGCGACCGAGGCGATCATGGCGCCGCGCTCGCCATCCAATCGCGCGTCCTCGCGTGAGAGGGCGGTTACGCGACTGAGCGAGACCAGATTCTTGCGCCAGAGCTCCTGCACTCCATCAAGCTCCTGATGGATGAGGACAATCTCCTTGCCCTTGGCCTTGGCCTGGACTTCAAGACCGTCGATCTGCTCGCGCAATTGCTGGACACGCTGGCCCAACTGCTCCTTCAGGCCGGCGCGAGCCAGGCGCCGAAGGTCGAACAGGCCTTCCTCGCCGTCGATGAGCCGCGCCACGTCCGGCTCGGCCACCCGCTTCATGAGGCTATCGGGAAAGACGAGACGGTCGCGGCCGTCACGCTCGGCCTCCAGGCGCGCCTGGCGCGCGCAAAGCTCGTCGAGCGTCTTGGACAGCATCGCCAGGTTCGACTTCGCCACCGTTTCGTCAAGTCGAATGACCACCTCGCCGGCCTTGACCTTGTCGCCGTCCCGGACATTGAGCGCACCGACAACTCCGCCGGTCGGGTGCTGTACTTTCTTCGCATTCGAGTCGACGACAACCACCCCTGCAGCGACGACTGCTCCGGACACCTCCGTCCTCGCGGCCCATCCGTAGAGCCCGCCCACAAGGATGGTCGTAGCGGCGAGACTTGCGAGCAGGTGGCGCCTGATCGACCGGCGGGGGTCTGTTGCGGTTTTCGGCGACATGGATCAGTTCTCCACCGCCTTGAGGACGGCCGCGGCCGGGAGCGGCACAGGGCGCGTCACCCTGGACAGAACCTCGTCCTTCGGACCGAAGGCCTGTGCCCGCCCTCCGTCCATCATCAGGATCATATCCAACCCCGCCAGCGCACTCGGGCGATGCGCAACGACCACGACGATGCCGCCGCGTGCCCTGACCCCGAGGATGGCCTGCGTCAGCGCGGTATCGCCCTCGGCGTCGAGATTGGAATTGGGCTCGTCGAGCACGATGAGGAACGGGTCGCGGAACAGCGCCCGAGCAAGACCGATCCGCTGGCGCTGCCCCGCCGACAGGGCGGCTCCGCTATCGCCAATTTCGGTTTCATAGCCATCAGGCAGGCGTAGGATCAGGTCATGCACGTTCGCAGCCTTGGCTGCGGCAATGACATGCTCCGGATTGGCAGCCGGGTCGAAGCGCGCGATGTTCTCGGTCACTGTTCCCGCGAAGAGTTCCACGTCCTGCGGCAGATAACCGAGGTACCCGCCCAGATCTTCATCAGGCCAATGCTCAAGGGCAGCACCATCAAGCCTGATTTTGCCACGGCAGGCCGGCCAGATGCCGACAAGCAGCCGCGCAAGGCTCGATTTGCCGGAGCCGCTTGGCCCGATGACGCCCACGCCCTGACCGGCCTTGAGCGCAAATGAAATCTCCTGGACCAGGAGGCGCCCCTGCCCGGGGGCAACCACCGCAGCGTTCTCGACGCTCAGCGACAGGCGCGGTGCCGGCAGCTTCAACCGTCCGCCCGGCGCCGCTTCGGTCCCCATGACCTGCTGAAGCCTGCGCCACCCCTGCCTCGCGCCGACAAAGCCTCTCCAGTTTGCGATGGCGAGCTCCACCGGGGCCAGTGCCCGGGAGGTCAGGATCGAGGAGGCGATCATGATGCCCCCGGTCGCCTGGCCGTCGATGACGAGATAGGCACCGATGCCGAGAATGGCCGACTGGAGCAGCATGCGCGTCACCTTCGTCAGCGCACCGAAGCCGCCGGAGACATCGGAAGCCCTTTGCTGGAAGGTCATGTGGCGGCTGTTGGCATCGTCCCAGCGCGCACCGATGCGCCGCGCCATGCCAAGGGCCCGGACCACTTCGGCATTGCGCCGACCAGACTCGGTGATCCGGCTGCGGATAGCCGCGGCGCCAACGGCTGATCTGGTCGCATGGCGGGTGAGCATGTCTGTCAGAAGCGTCACGGCGACGAGGAAAAGGGCCCCGCCAAGCGCCGCCAGGCCGATCCAGGCGTGGAAGGCAAAACAGACCGCCAGGTAGAGTGGTATCCAGGGCAGATCGAAGAGCGCAGCCGGCCCTCCGCTCGCCAGGAAGGCTTTCATTTGGTCGAGGTCGCGCAAGGGCTGTTGTCCGTCGCCATCGATCCGACTGCGCAAGGGCTGCCGGAGCACCCCCTGAAAGACATCCTGGGAGAGCTCGCGGTCGAGCGTCGCGCCGATGCGCGAAAGGATGCGCCCCCGGCAGAGATCGAACAGTCCCTGGAAGGCGTAGAGCGCCGCCGTGATCGCAGCGAGGCCAATGAGCGTGGGGATACTGCGGCTCGGCAGCACCCGATCGTAGACCTCCAGCATGAAGATGGAGCCGCTCAGATAGAGCACGTTGATCAAGCCGCTCAGGAGCGCGACACCCGCGTACGCGTCCCAGCTCGAAGCGAGCCAGGAAGGGCCCTTCGACGTCATGGCCCCCATATCCCCACCCCATGCGTTGCCGGCGTCAGGCTTGCGGCCGGATCGGATGCGCCTGGGTTCAAGGGGCTTTCCACTCTCCCGCCGCAAGGGGCCTGCCTGGCAAGGGCTTGTTCCGACGACGAGCATCTGCGGCTCCGGTCGTGCGGCACAACAATCATGCCATTCCCTGAAATCACGTCGCAATCTCCGTCGAAACGGCCCGGAATCCGGATGCTGGACATCACATCGGCGCTGAAACAGCCCTCGGCATGCGCTATCCAGCGACCCTAATCCGATCGCCGCCTCGGCAGAACGTACTCTCGTCCAAAGCCTTCAAGGACTATGGTCCGACATCATTCGGACGATGGTCGCTTCGCCCTGACCTTCACCGCCGGCTCCCGTGCCCAGGTTGCGATGCCGCAGTGCGCCGGAATGAACCGAGGCGCCACCGGCGAGCTTCGAAACAATGGGTGGTGTCGCTTGCATCCGTAACCGTCTCCGGCATGCAGCGGCGAGGCGTTGGCGACTATGGTCCAACGAATTCCGACCATGGTCCGGCCGCGCTGGCCAGAAGTCCCAAGTACTTATGGATTGAACTTCCAATACTCAAGTCGCAATTGCCAAAACCTCACTTTATCGGCATCATCCTCGATAACAATTTCGCGAAATACCGGCTCAACTCCACATCATTTGATCAGTATAGAGCCAATATTTGCGATATTTCAGATGCATTGATTTAGCCTGCACGCGGCAGCGCGCCGAGATCCGGAAAGAGAGATCCTCCAGCAACCACTCGAGGCCGGCCAGGCCCCGAGCCGGATCGTGTTGACGCGTGCAAACAGACAAGCAATCGGGAGGTCCGGCTATGGTTACGTTTGATCGCGTAGACCTCGATTACATCCTGCAGCAGATCCTGATGGCCGAGGCCGGGCAAGGGCCCGTCAACCCGCATCTGGCCTTTGGATTGCGCGAGGTCGCAGGGACCAACAACAACCAGTCCACCGGCGCCGGCGGCTCAACATCGACATATGGATCGATCGACCAGCCTCTGCCTTTCTATGCGACACAGCTGTTCCAGCCAGGATACGCAGCGGGCACGCCATTCGTGGTGGATTCCACGCCGCGCACGATCTCCAACCTGATCTCCGACCAGAGTTCGGCCAACCAGGCCGCTGTCGACGCCTACAACGCCCTGCACCCGGAGCGGGCGACGCCCATCACCGTGCAGCTTCAGTTCAATCCCGACGGCACAGCGAACTCCGGCTATATTGCCAATCTGGGCATCGCCAATGTCACGCCGGATGGCGGCATTTCCGCCCCGTTCAACACGTGGTTCACCCTCTTCGGGCAGTTCTTCGACCACGGCCTCGACCTGATCTCGAAGAGCCAGACCGAGATCGTCTTCATCCCGCTGCTGCCCGACGATCCGCTCTATGTGCAGGCGACGGCAACCAACCCCAACCCCAACAACTTCATGGTTCTGGCGCGGGCCGTGCAGCCGACATTGAACCTGGTCACTCCGTTCGTCGATCAGAATCAGACCTACACGTCTCACCCCTCGCACCAGGCCTTCCTGCGCGAGTACCTGTCGACGCCAGGCGCGCTCGCCGGAACGGTCACGATCGAGGCCACGGGCCGGCTGCTCGAGCACACCGATGCCACGGGTGCGAACCACCTCGCCACCTGGGCCGACGTCAAGGCCAATGCCCTGAAACTCGGGATCGCGCTGACCGACTACGATGTCGGCAATGTGCCGCTGCTGGCGACGGATGCCTATGGCAATCTCATCCTCGGTGCCCATGGCTTCGCACAGGTTGTCGTCGCACATGCTGGAGGCGGCACGACACTGGTCGAGGGCACAGCGACCGGCCTCGACCTGACAGATCCGCTGCCGCTCGAGAGCGGCGAGAAGGTTGTCCGCATTGGCCACGCCTTCATCAACGACATGGCGCATGCAGCGAGCCCGTTCGATTCAAGCGGCAACCTGCTGCAGCCCGACAGCGACGGACTCGCCGGAGGACCTGCGCCCGCGGCTGGCCTCTACGACAACGAGCTTCTCGACAGCCATTTCGTCGGGGGTGATGGGCGCGCGAACGAGAATATCGGCCTGACCACCGTCCATGAGGTCTTCCACAACGAGCATAATCGCCTGATCGAGCAGACCAAGGCGATGGTCCGGGGCGAACTCGCCAAGGGCGACACATCGTTCGCCCTGAACTGGGTGCTCTCCGGGGCCAATCTCGCGGACGGCATTCAGGACGATGAATGGAACGGGGCGCGGCTGTTCCAGGCCGCCAAGTTCGGCACCGAAACGCAGTACCAGCACCTGGTCTTCGAGGAATTCGCGCGCAAGGTCGTCCCGACCATCCATGTCGCGGGCGACACCAACATCCACCTCGACGCGGCGATCACCTCCGAGTTCGCCAATGCGGTCTACCGCTTCGGCCATTCGATGCTGGACGAGACCATCGACCGCTTCGATGCCAACGGCAATCCGGTCCTCAACCCGGCGACGAACCAGCAGATGACGCTGATCGATGCCTTCACCAACCCGCTGGCCTTCCTCGCTCAAGGCTCCGACGCCGCGGCCCAGATCATCCGGGGCGCGACCCAGCAGGTCGGCAACGAGATCGACGAATTCGTCACCGGCGCGCTGCGCAACAACCTGCTCGGCCTGCCGCTCGACCTCGCCGCCCTGAACCTGGCCCGCGGCCGGGACACCGGCGTGCCGACGCTGAACGCGTTCCGCCACCAGATCTACGATCAGACGCACGACGCCAACCTGCGCCCCTACCAGAGCTGGGATGATTTCGGTCACTACCTGAAGCACCCGGCTTCGCTGGTCAATTTCATCGCAGCATACGGGACGCATGCCGCCCTTACGGCCGAGGCGACAGTCCTCGACAAGCGCACGGCGGCGCTTGACCTGATGGTTTCCGCTCAGAAGACGGTGAGCTTGAACTACGCCTTCAGGGATGCCGCGGGCAACCTGACGAGCTTCAAGTATACCGATGCCGGCCTGAAGCACACCGACTTCGCCTTCGTCGATCAGACCGGCCGCTACACCGAATATGGTTTCACCGACGCAGCCGGCCATCTGACCAACAGCGCTCTGGATGCGGCGGGGATCGCCAACATCGCCAATACGGCGAACACCCTCAACGCCGACAATATTGGCAATGCCGACCCATCCCAGGATGCCGGCAAGCCGATTCTCGATGGCTTCGGTCATCAGATCTCGGTCGCCAACACCGATTTCAGCCAGGATGCCTACGACTTCCTGCATAGTCAGGGCGCCTACGGCAACGCCGATCCGGCGACCTCCACCAATGCCAACCTCATCCACGACGCCAATGGCGCTGTCGCTCTCTGGAGCACTGGCTCGATCACCGGGCTCGATCAGGTCGATATGTGGATCGGCGGCCTTGCCGAAAAACAAGCCCTGAACGGCAGCCTGCTCGGCTCCACATTCGAGCTCATCTTCCGCGTGCAGCTCGAAAACCTGCAGGACGGCGACCGGCTGTACTATCTGCCGCGGATCGAAGGCACACATTACTCCGACCAGATCGAGAACAACTCGTTCGCGGAGATGATCCAGGCCAATATCCCCGGCACGCATCACCTGCCCGCTTCGATTTTCCAGGCGATGGAATACCAGATCGAGGCCAAGGACTATTACCAGCTCGATGCCAACGGCAATGTGCTGACGGATGCCAATGGCAACCCGCTCCTGCGCGCCAATCCGACATTCCCGACCTGGACGGATGCCAACGGCGTCGTGCACAACCTCGTCGAGATCACCAAGGACGGAACCCTTCATTTCATCGGCAAGGATTTCTACTTCGGGAACACCATGGTGCTAGGCGGCACCGACGCCAATGACAAGCTGCTGGCCGGAAACGCAGATGACGACACGGTCTGGGGCGACGGCGGCAACGACACCATCGATGGCGGTGGCGGCAATGACAATCTGTTCGGCGGTAGCGGCGACGACCTGATCACGGATCAGGCCGGCGACAATGTCGTGCATGGCGATGACGGCAACGACACGATCCTGCTCGGCAAGGGCGCCGACATCGTCTTCGGCGGCGCAGGCGACGACTACATTTCCTCGGGCGGCGGCATTGACGACGTCGTAGGCGGCGCGGGCAACGACATCATCCTGGCCGGCGAAGGCGGCGAAGAGGTTCAAGGCGATCAGGGCGATGACTGGATCGACGGCGGCAAGGATGGCGGCGACGTGCTCATCGGCGATGTCGGCGCGCCAACCGGCGAGACGCCGCTTTATACCGGCAACGATGTGCTGATCGGCGGTGTCGGCACCGTCATGAAGGGTTTCGGCGGCGACGACATCATGCTCGGCGTCGGCGGCTTCGATAAGTTCCTCGGCGGCACCGGCTTCGACTGGGCCTCCTTCGAGCTCGAGACGCAGGCCGTCAGCGTCGACATGAAGCGGCGCGAGTTCATCTCGCCGATCAATCCGTTGGGCGGCGACGGCATTCGCGATGTGTTCAGTCATACCGAGGGCGTCAGCGGCTCGCAGTTCGACGACGAGATCCTCGGCGCCAATGACCCGCGGGCGGTGCGGGCGGCCGCCAAGGATGCGCTGCTCAATCCGAACCTGATCCTGGGGCTTGCCGACACGCCGGCCGACGCCGCCGGCAAGACCTACACCAATCACAACGGAACCCTCGAGGGCTCCTTCTTCGCACCGGGCGCCGGCGGCCCCAACAGCGCCCTCGGCTTCGCCGGTGGCGACATCCTGCTCGGCGGCGCTGGCAACGACCGCATCACGGGCGGTGGCGGCGACGACATCATCGACGGCGATGCCTGGTTGCATGTCGCATTGCAGCCGAATGCCCAGGGTGTGATCGGCGCGGGCAGTCAGATCCTGCGCGAGATCCGCTACGACGACACACACCCCAACAACGTCGACACGGCCGTCTACAGCGACAACGCAAGCAATTACACGATCACGGTGCGCGGGGCCGCGGGCGCAACTGTGGTCCGCCAGCTGGATGCAGCAACAATCGCGGGGCTGGCGAGCGGCGCGATCCAGCTCGCACCCGATGCGCAGGGCTTCGTCACGGTAGCGCATACGCCCGCCGGCGCCGTCGCTGCGACGAAGAACGCAGTCGATGACGGCACCGATCGCCTGCGCAATATCGAGCGGCTCGAGTTCGCCGATGTCACCGTCGACGTCTCCGGTGGCCGCAACCACATCCCGGTCAGCACGCTCACCGTCACCGATCGAACCGGCAACATCGCGGCACCTGCCGTTGAAGACACCCTGTCCTCGAACTTCGCCACGGCCGGCGTGATCAAGGATGCAGACTTCGCAGGCGGTATCATCACCACCCCGATCTCCTACCAATGGCAGTATCAGGACCTGATCCGCGCCGAGTGGATCAACATCACGGGCGCGACGAATCCCAACGCCCTGGTTCCCGGCAGCTTCGAGGAGGGTCTGCAGATCCGCCTGAAGGCCACCTATACGGACGCGCATGGCTACACCGAGACGGTGACGAGTGCGCCGACACCCCTGCTCGCCGCGGATCCCGGCAAGAACTTCGGGCCGACGCAGAACCAGCGCGTCGTCCAACTCGTGGACAATGTCGATGCCTATCAGGGCGAGAAGATCAACGTCTTCGTTCCGATCACGAATTTCTGGACCGACGACCATACGGCGAACACCGCGCTCCACTTTGCCGCGACGCTCGCCAATGGCCAGATTCTCGATGGCTCGGCGGCTGCATTCGGTCTCCGCTTCACGCTTCAGTCCGACGCGACCGGCATCACCGGTGCCACCATCACCGGCCAACTTCCGGTCGGCTTCAACGGAGCGATCGACCTCCGGTTCTATGCCACGGATGATGCGATCACGACGCCGGCGGGCGTGGTCCTGCCCGCGCATACCTCGACGGCCGACTTCGCCATCAACGTTCTCAACACCACCGGGAATGTCGCCAACGATCCAGCCGCCGCCGTCACCGCGGCCGCGTCCCCTGCTGCACCGGCAGCGGATCCGATGGGGGTGAGCTTCGACCGCGTCGATCTCGACTGGATCCTGAACAATATCAAGATGGCCGAGGCCCATCAGCCACCGGTCAATCCGCATCTTGCCTTCGGGCTGCGCGAGGTCGCCGCAACCAACAATAGCGCGGTGTCCGGCCAGGGCACGTTCGGCGCCTCGGACCAGTCATTCCTGCGACTGACGACCCCGGTGCTGGGCCTCGCCCAGGACAACCCCTTCGCGCCCGGCCTCAACCTCACGAGCTATGCGCAGACGCATGGCAGCGTCTATGATTCCAACCCGCGCATGATCAGCAACCTGATCGTGGATCAGAGCGCCGCCAATCCTGCCGCACTCGAGGCTGCCACGTCGCAGGCGACGGTGATGCCGGCGGTGCAGGACCCGAACAAGGTCGCGGCCCTCGACGGCTTTGACCCGACCACCGGACTGCCGAACTACTCCATCCCGAACGTGACGCCGGATGGTGGCATTTCAGCGCCGTTCAACACCTGGTTCACGCTGTTCGGCCAGTTCTTCGACCATGGCCTCGACCTCGTCAACAAGGGCGGCAATGGCAGCGTCATCATCCCGCTGCTGCCGGACGACCCGCTCTACAAGGCTGGCAGCCCGACCAATTTCATGGTGCTGACGCGCGGAACCATGATCGAGCGCACCGCCGGCGCCGACGGGATCGTCGGCACGTCGGACGACACCTTCACGCACGAAACCACCAACGCGATCACGCCGCCGGTCGACCAGAGCCAGACCTATTCCTCGCATCCCTCGCATCAGGTGTTCCTGCGCGAGTACATCAACGTCGCAGATGCTGGCCAGGCGCCGAACATCCATTCGACCGGACGGATGCTCGACCATGTCAACCAGGCCGGAGCGACCCAGACCGGGAATGCCGACGCGACGGCGGCGACCACCGACCTCTCGCACCACATGCCGACCTGGGCCGACGTCAAGAAGAACGCGCTCGATAATCTTGGGCTCAAATTGTCGGATTACGACGTGGTCAGCGTGCCGCTCGTCCAGGCCGACGCCTATGGCAACGTCATCCGCGGCCCCAACGGCTTTGCACAGGTCGTCTATCAGGTGCTCGCCACCGACAGCACGACCCATATCACGACGTTGCTCGCCGAGCGGACCGTCGAGGGCACCGCAGCCGGCCTCGACATCGACCATATCGCGGTGCCGGCTGACCTTGCAGCCCCGCCGAACGCGACGCTGTCGACGCAGTATGTCGGCGCCGGCGTCGCCTTCATCAACGACATGGCCCACAATGCCAGCCCGTTCAACGATTTCGGCCAGGCTCTCACCGCGGACGGCGACGGCGTCGCTGGCAATGCGCCCCCGGTCGATCCGGCCACGGGCCAGAATCTGGTCTACGACAACGAACTCCTCGACGCGCACTACATCGCAGGCGACGGCCGCGTGAACGAGAATATCGGCCTCACCGCCGTACATGACGTCTTCCATTCCGAGCATAATCGGCTGGTCGAGCAAACCAAGGCCTTCATCCAGGCACAGCTCGACAAGGGCGATACCTCATTCGCATCGGAATGGGTTCTTCCGGGCGTCAACCTCGCTCCTGGCGCCGGTGGCGCAGCGCATCAGATCACGGCCACCGAGTGGAATGGCGAGCGCCTGTTCCAGGTCGCCCGCTTCGGCACCGAAACACAGTACCAGCACCTCGTCTTCGAGGAATTCGCACGCAAGATCGCGCCCGACATCCATGTCTCCGGCGATACCAACATCCATCTCGACCCGGCGGTGTTCGCCGAGTTCGCCCATACCGTCTATCGCTTCGGCCACTCGATGCTGGACGAAAACCTGCAGCGCTATTCGCTGCATCATGGCGCTGACGGCGATCCCCTGAACGGCACGCCTGAGCTCGATGCCAACGGGAACCCGATCCTGCTCGACGGCAATGGCAATCAGGTTTCGAGCAATATCGCCCTGCTGACCGCCTTCACCAACCCGCTTGCCTATCTGAATGGAGGCGCCGACGCATCCGGCCAGCTTGCTCTCGGCTCCATGGCCCAGGTCGGCAACGAGATCGACGAGTTCGTCACCGGTACGTTGCGCAACAACCTGCTCGGCCTGCCGCTCGACCTTGCCTCGCTCAATATCGCGCGCGGCCGGTCCGAGGGCGTGCCGGGGATCAACCTGGTTCGCAACGAACTCTATAGCGAGACCAACGACGCGTCCCTGAAGCCATACGAGAGCTGGCACGAGTTCGGCCAGTTCCTGAAGCACCCTGCGTCCCTGATCAACTTCGTCGCAGCCTACGGCACCCACCCGAGCATCGCCAACGCTACGACCCTCGCCGACAAGCGTGCGGCTGCATTGGCGCTCGTCAGCGCCGGCGAGGACGAAGCCAACCGCGGCACCGATGCCTATGACTTCATGCACAGCACCGGCATCTACGCGAACAACGTCAATGACCCGCGCGCCTATCATGGCGCGTTGATCGACCCGATCACCGGCTCGGCTCAGATCGACCCGGTCACACATCAGCCCATGCTCGATCAGACGCCGCCGCACTACAGCACAGGCTCGGTCACCGGCCTCGACGCGGTCGATCTGTGGATCGGCGGTCTGGCCGAGAAGCAGAACCTGCATGGCGGCCTGCTCGGCACGACGTTCGACTATGTCTTCAAGCTGCAGATGGAAAACCTGCAGGATGCCGACCGGCTCTACTATCTGCCGCGCATCGAGGGCATGCAGTTCTCCGACCAGATCGAGAACAATTCCTTCGCCGAGATGGTGATGAACGCCACCGGCGTGCACCACATATCGGCCAGCATCTTCCTGACGCCGGAATACAAGATCGAGGCTACGGACTTCTATCAGCACAATGGCGATGGCAGCGTTGCGGTCGACAGCCACAACAACCCGATCTTCGCGGTCGGTCCGGCGATACCATCCTTCACCGGCACGGACGGGCAGTTGCACCCACTGGTCGAGATCCAGGGCGACGGGACCGTCCACTTCCTCGGCGAAGACAACTTCTTCGGCAACACGATGGTGCTCGGCGGCACCTCGGCGAATGATCGGCTGATGGCTGGCCAGGCAGATGACGACACGGTCTGGGGCGATGCCGGCGACGACATCATCGATGGTGGCGGCGGCAACGACAATCTATTCGGCGGCGACGGCAACGACATCCTGAGCAGCACCAACAGCTCCATCGGCTCATCGTTCCACGGTGATGGCGGCGACGACACCATCTATGGCAGCAAGGGCGACGATCTGATCTTCGGCGGCGCCGGCAACGACCTGATCTACGGCAACCAGGGTGTCGACGACATCGTCGGCGGATCGGGCAACGACATCATCTATGGCGGCGAGGGCGGCGAGGAGATTCAGGGCGACGAAGGCGACGACTGGATCGATGGCGGCCCCGACGGCGGCGATGTGCTCGTCGGCGACGTCGGTGCACCGACCGGGCAATTCCCGCTCTATGCCGGTGACGACGTCCTGATCGGCGGCGTCGGCACCGTGATGAAGGGCTTCAGCGGCGACGACATCATGCTTGGCGTCGGCGGCTTCGACAAATTCCTCGGCGGCCTCGGCTTCGACTGGGCCTCGTTCGAGAGGGAGACGCAGTCCGTCGCCGTCGACATGAGCATCAAGGAGTTCATTGCGCCCGACGCACCTCTCGGCGCCGATGGCATCCGCGACATCTTCACCCAGACCGAAGGCCTGAGCGGCTCCCGCTTCGACGACATCCTGACCGCGGACAATAATGCGCGCGCACCGATCGTGCCGCTCGCCAAGAACCAGCTGAACAATCCCAGCCTGATCAAGGGGCTGGCAGACGGCCCCGTGGACGGCTTCGGCAACCCGGAGTTGTCCTTCGTCAACGGCACGACCGAAGGGGCATTCTTCAAGCCCGGCACGGCGGTGAGCATCACCGGCAATATCGTCCTCGGCGGCGGCGGCAACGACATCATCGAGGGCGGCAGGGGCGACGATGTCATCGACGGCGACGCCTGGCTGCATGTCGAGCTCTTGCCGAACGCTGCGGGCGTTGTCGGCCTCGGCAGCCAGATCCTGCGCGAGATCCGCTATGACACGACACCGGGCAACATCGACACGGCCGTGTTCACCGGAAACGCCTCCGACTACACGATCGACGGCAATGAGGACGCCGAGGGCTTCATCACTGTCGTGGACAGCGTGGCCGGGCGCGACGGCACCGACCGGCTGCGCAATATCGAGCGGCTGCAATTTGCCGACACGACGATCGACGTGTCGCAAATCGACTTCGCCGTGGCGACGCACAATCATATTCCGCAAGCCAACCCCTCGGTCGGAGGAGCCGCCCTCCAGGTCATACTTGCCGCTGGGCTGGCCGCCCCGCAGGTGAACAGCGCGCTGACCACCGATGTGACGAACCTGGTGGATTTCGACTTCGCCGGCGGCACAATCACCAATCCGCTCTCCTTCCAGTGGCAGTACCTGAACATTGCGCGCGGCGAATGGGTCAACATCGCCGATCCGGCGCTCGACCCCAACGGCGCCACCACGGCGACCTTTACGCCGACCGACTTCTTCCTCGGCCAACAGCTTCGTGTCGTCGTGACCTATGCCGACCCGGCGGCTCAGTCTGGCTTTGTCGAGCGCGTTGTCTCGGCGCCCACGGCTGTTCTGGTTCCCGATCCGCTTGCCGCAAACACCGCGCCATTCGTCGTGGCGCAGCAGGAGCTCGTCGGGCTGCCCAATACGGCAGCAGTACAGGATAAGCCGATTACCAACATGTTCCTGCCACTGACGACGGTCTTCGGCGATCGGGAGACGGCCGCGACGGCGCTCACCTATACGGCCGCCATCGTCGATGCCAACGGCGCCGCGCACCCCATCACGAACGCGACATCGTTCATGGGCCTCGCCTTCACGGTCGATCGGGACGCGACCGGCGCTGTCACGGACGGTCATATCACCGGCACGCCGCCGGCAGGCTTCACGGGCGGCATCACGGTGCGCATCACGGCAACCGACCCACAGGGACTCGCAGTCACCAATGACTTCACGATCGATGTGCTCGGCCGCAGCAATGGCACACCGGTCTTCGGCAGCAATCTCGTCAATGCCCAGTTCAACGAGTTCACGACGGCGGCCGTCATCGCAGCGCAGAATCTCAGCACGCCTGCGGGTACGCTCGTCGCCGGCCTGAGCGCGACAGATACCCTGACTGCATTCCAGATCGCCAACCACCAGGTCGCTGCCCCGCTGGCATGGAGCATCGTCAACGGCGACGCGCTCACACAGGGGCTGTTCAAGATCGGAGCCACGACCGACACGGTCACGGCAGCCGGCGTCACCAGCGCTGCGACGCTGGTGTTCAATCAGGCTCCCGACTTTGAGGCGATCAAGCAGCAGCTCGGCGGCAATCCCAATGCCTCGATCAACGCCGCCGGCACCGAGATCACCTTCACGATCCAATTGCAGGTGAGCGATGGTGACCAGACAACGATCCAGACCGAGATCGTCCGGATCGAGAACGTCAACGAGGCGGCCTCGGGAGCAGTCCATGTCGGCGGCTTCAGCGCCAATACGGCCAACGCAGTGCTTGCCGGCACTGACACGCTCGCCGATCCCGACCTGATCACAGCAGCCAACCCCACGGGCCGGATTGCCGGCATCAATCCGCCCGGCACCGCAGCCCCCTTCCAGTGGCAGCAATGGAACGGCACCGCCTGGGTCAACATCACGGGCGCGGCCGGCACGGCGCCGTCGCTCACGATCGCAAACCAGACGGTCCGGCTTACGGCCAGCTATAGTGACGTGTTCGGGGCGAACAATCCGGCCAACACCCCCGCGGCAATGATCTCTCCAGAGACCTTCGTGGTTGGGAACGGTAACGGCAACACCTTGTCGGGAGACGTCCCGGCCGGCTTGTTCGCCAATGGGCACAACCGGACCTTCCTCGGCCTCAGCGGTGTCGATACCGTATCCTATGCCAACGACGCGTCAGGCGTCGCGGTGAACCTTCTTGATCCGACCAAGAACACCGGCATCGCCGTCGGCGACAAATACGTGTCGATCGAGAACGTGACCGGCGGGTCGGGCAACGACATTCTGACCGGCGATGCCAACGCCAATGCCCTCACCGGCGGTGTCGGCGACGATCTCTTCATTGCCACAGTCAACGACGGCAACGACAATTATGCCGGCGGCGCCGGCATCGACACCTACGACCTGTCTGCAACCTCTGCCGGGGCCGTCGTCACGACCAGCAGCGCAACGAGCAGTCAGATCGGCAACGACACGTTGAGCGGCATCGAGAATATCATCGGTAGCCAGGGCGCCGACACCATCACCGTCAATGGCGGCGTGAATGTCATCGACGGCCAGGGCGGCAACGACATCATCGATGCCGGCGCCGGCATCGACACCGTCCATGGTGGCTCGGGCGATGACATTATCACTGGCGGCACCGGCAACGATGCGCTGTTCGGCGACGCTGGAAATGACAGCTTCATCTACACCATCGGTCATGGTGCCGATGCGGTCGATGGCGGCGCGGACACCGACAAGCTTATCATCACCGGCACCAACGCGTCCGACACGCTCAATGTCGTTTTCAGCGGCACCACGCTGACCGCCTTCGAGGGCGGAACCATCACCAGCATCGAGCAGGTCACCGCGGATCTCGGATCCAATAGCGGGTCGGGCGACACCTTGTCCTATGCTGGGACGACTGCCGCCGTAACCGTCAATCTCGGAGCGGGGAACGCCTCCGGCTTCACCTCGATCGCCAATATCGAGAACGTCACCGGAGGCAGTGGCGACGATAGTTTGACGGGCAATGGCGGGAACAACACCCTGAATGGCGGCCTTGGCAACGACACGCTCAACGGAGGCGGCGGTACCGACACGATGATCGGCGGCGCGGGCGACGATATCTACATCACCGATGGCAACGACACCCTCACGGAAGCTGCCAACCAAGGCACGGACACGGTGCGGAGTTCCGTCACCTTCACGCTTGCCAACAACTTCGAGAACCTCACCCTGACCGGGAACGGCAATATCAGCGGAACAGGAAACAACGCCGCCAACGTCATCGTCGGCAACGGCGGCAACAACACCCTCACCGGCGGCGCAGGCAATGATGTCATGACCGGCGGAGCAGGCAGCGACACCTTCCTCTTCAACACGACCAACGAGTCCGGCGTAGGGGTCGGCAACAATGATGTGATCACCGATTTCGAGGGGGCCGGCGTCGCTGGTGGCGACATCATCGATCTCTCGGCAATCGATGCCAACACCGGCTCTGGCGGAAACCAGGCCTTCACCTTCATCGGTAGCGCCGCCTTTTCCGCCGCAGGGCAGGTGCGCGTCATCCAAAGCGGCGGCGACACGGTCGTCCAGCTCAACACGAACAACAATGTCGGCACGATCGAAATGGAAATCAAGCTCGCGGGGCTTCACAGTCTCGCCGCCGGCGACTTCATCCTGTGAACAGAGAGCGGGTAGCGCGATGGAGCCATCCTCGCGCTGCCCGCCGCTGCGCGGCGGTGCCTCCTGCTCGCCTCCTATCGCGGCTCCGGCAGGAGTACTGCGCCGCTGGCGAGATGGCCGATCGTTTCGTCGACATGCCGGCGGGCGATCGCAAGCAACGCCTGCTCATCCCGCCACGATGCAGGCCCCTCCGTTTCGTGAAACCGGCCCCGATCGGCGGCGATCTCGCCGGCCAGCCATTGGGCCAGCACGGCCCTGTCCATCGTGCCGTCCAGCCGTGCGGTGATCGCACGTCCCATTTTCGATAGGTGAACCGCGACGTGGCGCAATCCGGTCACGGACGGAAGCCCGAAGGCAGCCTCCGCTCGCGCCAGCGGCCAGGCGACGGGGCGTGCGGCATCTTTCCGACCGACGCAGAGCGCCAACAAGGAGGGCTCGGCCCGGCCTTCATGGATGAGGCTCATGAGCACGCGCGCGACCCGGGGGCCCTCCTGCCCGGAAGCGAGTTCCGCGACCGGGAGCGTGCCCGGCCATGCGTCGGCCAAGCGCGACATCGCGTGCGCGACCGCCGCGCCCCTTGTTCCCAGCCGGCGCCCGCGCGCATCCTTGAACGATGCCGTCTCGCCGGGTGCTGGCGGCGTCCGCTCGAGCCGCATCGAAACATGGAGGTGGCGGAGATCGGCCGGCTTCGGCGCGTGGATCGCGCGGGCCGCGCTTGCCTTGACGAGCAGCGAGCGCCGGAACGGCCTGCCGCCATACTGGTCGAGCAGCGCCGCCGCCGCCATTGGGTCCTGCACCGCCAGTTCCGCAATCCTGCGCCGCATGCCCGGCGCCAGCAATTCGCGGGCATCGGCATCCAGGTCGGCTTCACACAGGAAGCTCAGGCCGTGCCTGCCCGCCCGCTCCATAAAGTCGCCGAACGAGCAGGGTGCGTTATGTTCGGTCAGGAACTCGCCGAGCACATAGGAGCCCGGCATCCGCAGCAGGCGGGCCGCTTCCGCGCGAATGATCTGACCGAAGGCGAAACCTCCTGCGGTCGCCGTCTGCAGGGTCTCGAGGACCGCGCGCGCCCGCTCGACGCGCTCCCGCGGCGTGCCCGTGCTGCCGACCTGGCTGCGCAGGATGTCGCGGACGGGGCTGCGCAGATGCCAGCCCGGCAGAACATTGTAGCTAACGGCCGCGATGCCGTTATCGGCAAGCGACGCCTCGATCACGCGCAGGATCGCATCCTGCACATGCCCCGGGACCCAGCTGAAGACACCGTGGCAAATCACATAGTCAAAATGCCCGCGGGCGCTGCCGGTATTGGCGAGATCGGCCTCGATCAGCTCGATATTGCCAAGGCCCAGCCCAGCGATCCTGCGTCGCCCGTCCGCGATCTGCCGTGAGGACAGATCGATCCCGACGAAGCGGGAGCGGGGGAAACGCGCGGCCATCGGGATGAGATTCCCCCCCGACGCACCGCCGAGTTCCAGCACGCGCGCGGGCTCAGCCGCAGGAGCGTCGAGACCATGGAGGGTCGCAAGCGCGCCGAGCGTCGCGGGATGGGTGTAGGCGATCGGCAGCGAGAGATACGGGAAGCCGTCATAATCGCTGGCATCACGGCCGGGTCCATCGTTCTCGGCAATAGGGCTTGGATACGCTGGGTCGCCCACACTCATCCGCGCCCCTCGTCACCTACACCGTGCCGGCCGCCCAACGGGTATCGCAGCCCCCGCATCGACTGGCAGGCAGAGCGGATCATACTGAGCCTGCGAACGGGTAACTGCAACCGTATGGCCAGCGAGCATTGTCCCGGGAATGGTGCGATCTGAGCCTGCCACGGTAGGATAGTGGCATGCAGCCGATTTCCTCCGCTCGTCACCAGCTCCCGCCTAGAGTAGCGTACGATTTTGAGCAGCTCTTGTTCTGACCCCAATTCGGGCCAGCGAGGCTTGAGCCTCGATCCGGCCTCCATGGCCCCGCGGCCAAGGTGCTTGCCGATGATGTAGAGGTGGTCGCCGGTCGCGGCGCGGTGGGCGAGCATGCCGCCCTGTTCGATCTCGGCCTCGGACGCTCGACGCACCCGGTACTGGCGCTGTGGGAAGCGCCGGAACAAGCGCTTGTCTACTGGTTGTCCTCGTCGATCCGTTGGGCCAGCCGGCGCTGCCTCGGGGTCGGGAGAGTTTCGCCGGGCTGGCGGACGCTCAGGTGCCGTTTGGCGGGCCGCCTTTAAGTTCCCAGGTCAAAATGGCGAGAGCCAAATTCTCAAGCTTCACCTCGGCCATTGGATGACGGGCAGCGGAATGGAGGTCGCGAGCCCGAGAGCAGGCGCGGATATAATCTGCCTCCGAACTCAGCACCATCGAGCGCCGACTTACATTAGATAGCGCGCGGTTCCGTCTGCGGTCTGGTCGCTCTTCACGCATGCAGATTTAGCTCCGCGGCGTCGAGAGATTTGATCGCCTCAGCCGTGCTGGCCGAGGCCGTGAACACGATGATCTTCGTCTTTGGCGCGATCCTCGACTCGTCTTTCAGGGGCGGAACCTTGTGGCAACCGGGATGCTCGTCGCCGCAGCCAGCTTTTGCGCGGCGATGACCGCCTCCAGACGATTACGGGCATTCAGCTTTGCCATCAGGCCGGTCATGTGCGCCTTGATGGTCTTGGTGCTGAGCGAAAGCTCGCGGGCGATCTCGCTGTTCATCTTTCCGCAAAGCAGCAGTTTGACAATCTGCTCCTCCCGGACGCTGAGCCTGTTGCAGGCCGCCTTCTGTCGTTCGAGAGACTTGTCCTTCAAGGCGCAGATTAGTTTGCTCGCGAACGAGGGACTGACATAGACGTCGTTGCGTTGCGCGGCCTGAAGGGCTTGAATGAGGTCGTCTCCCGGGCCGCTCTTTAGGACGTAGCCCTTCGCCCCGGCATCAAGAGCCCTGATCGCATCATCCGTGCTGGCCGAGGCCGTGAACACAACGATCTTCATGGTGGGAGCGATCCTCAACGCGTCCGAGATCGCCCGATAGATATCCCCCGCCATGCCGGGATCGACGATCATGTCATCGGGCCGATGGCTCCTGGTGATCGACACCATATCGTCCGCGACATTCCCGGTCGCGGCGAGCGTAAAACCGCCCCATCGTTTCAGCAGGGCGGCGATCCCCTCCATCAGCACCGGGTGATCATCGACGATTGCGAGCGAACGATCCGGCATGGCTCCTCCCCCTCTCTACTTTACCGCTGCAAGTCGAATGAGATGGTCGCTCAGTCAAAACCCTTTGCGAGATGGTGGGGGCGCTCCATGTTGGAGCGGCGCTGGTCGGCTGCCGGATCCCCTCCCATTCGATGATTCGAACATGAGGTGCAGCGGTCGCCTCACCTCTCCTTGAAGATCCTGTTGGCGTGGTCTGCGAAGGGTTTCGTCAGGAACGAGAGCGCGGTGCGTTCCTCGGTGGTGATGAAGACCTCGACCGGCATTCCGGGCTGGAGCTTGCGGTCGCCGAGGGCGGCGACGAGATCGCCGTCGATCTGGATCTCGCCGGTGTAGAAATTGGCGCCGGTGGTGGGGTCGCGGGTGGTCGCCGGGG
>NZ_JBFUIY010000055.1:0-23008 GCF_056401655.1 Allobosea sp. P4_E12
GGCCGCTCCGAAAGCGCGAGCGGACGATGCAAGGCTTTCGATCTCCAGGCAGCCTGCAGCGCTTCGTCGCCGTCTTCTCCGCCGTCCGCAATCTGTTCGTCCCGCCCCGGTCCCGTCGCTCCGCCCTCGCCATCCATCTGCATCGTCTGTGCGCCATGGCACAATGGAAAGCCGTCGCTGGCCTCGCAGCGTGAGCCCGTCACCCGGTTGAGTTCGCTTCAATGGTCCGCGGTTAACGTGACAACGCCGTTCTGCATCTCAAGCGCCCTATGGCGCTGGTGCCCTTCGCGCTCGGCTCGGCGGTCGGCCAGATCCCGGCGATCATGCGCGAGAGTGACGCATTGAGCGACCCGATGAAGCCGGTCACCGAGACGATCGGCAGCGGGCCATTCCGCTTCAACCGGGCGGAATGGCGTAGTGGCGCCAAGGTCGTCTATGACCGCAATCCCGACTACGTGCCGCGGCAGGAGCCGGCCGACGGGCTCGCCGGCGGACGCGTCGTCAAGGTCGACCGCGTCGAATGGGTGATTATGCCCGACCAGGCGACGGCCGCCGCGGCCCTGCAGACCGGCGAGATCGATATCTGGGAGACGCCCAGCCAGGACCTGATCCCCGTCATTGCGACGAGCAAGGAGATCAAGGTCGACCGTTTTGCAAATCTCTCCAACCAGGCGTTGCTGCGGCCGAACAGCCTGCACCCGCCCTTCAACGACCCGAAGGCGCGCCTCGCCCTCGCCTATGCCACGGACCAAGCTGAATTCCTTGCCGCCGGCTATGGTGACGAGGAGTGGTGGAAGCGCTGCAATTCCTATTTCATCTGCGGCGGGCCGAACGGCACCGAGGCAGGCGCGGAGGCTTTTGCCAAGCCCGACCTCGAGACGGCCAAGCGCCTGCTGGCGGAAAGTGGTTACAAGGGCGAGAAGCTGGTTCTAAACACCAGCAACGACATCGCTCCGATCGGGCACATGGCGGAGGTCGCAGCGGCTTCGCTGAGGAAGGTCGGATTCAACATCGACGTGCAGGTTTCCGATTGGGGCACGGCCGTGACCCGTCAGGGGAACCGGGGAACGCAGGACCAGGGGGGCTGGAACCTGTTCGTGACGACGGCGTCCGGCGCGACGATGCAGTCCCCTTTGACCAACATCGGCACCAACATGGCCTGCGAGAAGGCCTGGGCAGGCTGGCCCTGCGACGCGCAGGCCGAGACGCTGCGTGGCGCAGCGGTCGATGCTCCCGATGACGCCAGCCGGACCCTCGCGGTCGAGGCGCTGCACCGGCGCTTGGCGGAGATGCAGCCCTACCGGGTGCTGGGCCAGTTCGATCAGCCCTATGCCCGGCGGACCACCGTGTCCGGCGTGTTGAAGGCTCCGGTCATGCTGTTCTGGAACATTGAGAAGAAATAGCCCCGCAAGCTGCAGCGATGGCGACCCTGGCGTGGGGCCCGGTCCGCCGCGCGTCCCCATCGCCGGAGAGCCGACGGTTGTTTCGGGGGAATGGCGAGCGCCGATGGCGCTTGCGGCCGACGGCCTTCTTACTCGTGTCGAACCCGCGCGTTTTTTTCCGCCGCCGGCGCCTTGATCATGGCTGGCGACCACAGCTGCGTGTGACGCACTCGCGATCAAACTGCCGGGGAGCGGACGTTCTGAAGGTCGGCTCGGGGTCGATTTTACCCCTTCGACCAAGGCCTGAAAGCAGACGTCCGATCGGGCGGCAGCACATGCCGAAGTTCGCTCCTACGGAGACTACTCATCTAAAAGCCAAAACGCGCTCTGTGCTGGAGTTCGTCACGCGACATTTGCGCAAAGCGGAGGGCGGGCAGCAGGTCGTTCTCCTCAGCAAGATCACGGCCATAGGCCCCTGAAAGCATTGTCAGACCAGCCTCGTGAAGCGTCGCCGGCCGACCGGCAAGGCGCCCGAGAAGGATTGTCGGCCACAGCCCGAACGGAGCGTCTTCCAGGACGTAGCGGCTGTCGGATGTCGCGGGACCAAAGCCGCCCTTGCCGCGCTTATGCAGTTCTGCGTTCATCTCGGCGATGCCCGCGACAGGTAGCTGATAGGAAAACGCGTAGTGCGATCTTTGAACGACGGGAGTTCACGCTAACCTCGGTCGGCGAGGTCTTCCGGCCTGTGGTCAACGTGGTGCCCCAGGCGAAGGTGGGCGCCCGAACCCGGCGTTCCGCGAGTAGTCGCGAAAGATAGAGCGCGCCGAACGACGCATGAGAACTGATGATGACCGCCTGTCCCTCTCGCAGATAATCGGCCGTTGCCTCAAGCGCCATCTTGTGCGCGTTAGCGGGCATCACCAGCATCACGACGTCCGACTCGGTGATGGCTTCCTTAGCGCTGTAGGCGACATCTGGATAAAAGCTCGTTTCGATCGCCATCGTGGCACGCAGAGGCGAACCAGCAGCCAGGTCGGAGGGTGCTGCGATCTGAAGGGGACCATAGCGTCGGCCGATGTCCGCCCACCGAAAGTTGGGCGGCCGCGCCGAATGCGGCGCCGCCAGCGCCCAAAATGCTTACGCGCATTGGAGAAAAACCCTCCATGTCAAACTGATAAAATCGGCGCAGATAGTCCGAAATGCCGATCGTCTCGATCACGCATTGACGACGGCGTCTGCCGAACTGAAGACGTCGGCTATCAACCTGTCGCGTGCGGTTGCGGGGTGGATGACAAACCCGGGAATTGTTTCGCGCGAAATGTCCGCGAGCCCGTCGATCAGGCCAGAGACGAGTGCCGTAAGTGGGCGCCCGTTTGGTGTCACGACGGCCCAAAGAAAGGAGATGGTTACGTCGATCGGCAGGATCGCTACACCTTTGACCGGCATGCCATAGGCGATCACCGGCTCTACGATGGCGATGCCAAGGCCTGCACGCGCCGACATGATGGCGGTGTTGGACGTGTTGGTGTCCAGAATGGACGCCGGGGTCACGCCCTGTTGCCGAAGCGCAAGGTCGACCCGCCGCCTCCAGCGGAAAGGATTGGCCATGGTGATCAGGCGTCGACCATTCAGTGCCGAAAGCGGAATGCGCTCTGCTTGGGCGAGTGGATCGTCGGCGGCAACGGCCGCAACGCATGGTGCTTCCCCGATCCAGTGTATTTCCAGGGCGGGATGGTCAACGGGAAGGCTCGTGATGCCGATCTCGGAAACCTGTGTGGAAACGTTATGCACGACCTGCTCGGCGATCGAGGTTCGGATGTGGACCTGTTCTGGCAGGCCGGTAGCGTCGAGACGCTGGAGCGCGGCCGGCAGCATCCCGACGGCGAAGGAAGCGATCGAGGCAATCGACAGCGAGCGGGGCCTATCGAGCGCGATGGCATCGGCTCGCTCGCGCAATTGCCGAAGCCAAGCCATCACTGGCTCGACCTCCTGGTAAAAACGCAGACCTTTCTCGGTGGTGGTGACACGAGGACCGGCGCGATGCAGCAGATCAAAGCCGAGCGAGGATTCGAGATCCTGGATCAGGCGCGTTAGCGCAGGTTGGGAACGTCCGAGCAACCGTGCGGCGCCGGTAATGCTCCCGGCAGACATGACCGCGGCGAATGCTTCCAGTTGTCTCAGATCCATGTCACTCGCCATCAATAATTTTTGAATGCTGCGGACATTTAACGGAAAGGATAATGAGCCGACATCCCAACTCGATCTTGGCAACGGGCGAGATTCGTTTTTTCCTTGAGGCAATGATTACGGTTCTGTCGGTTCGCCCAACGTATGCATGAGGCGGTTGGCCCAGCCGAAGATCGCAGCCGAGAAGACGAGGTCCACGGCTTCCAATGTGGTGAGGCCTGCCTCCCGAAGGGTCTCGACCGCTGCCTGGTCGAGCGCGGGGGGCGTCTCGGAAAGCTCGGCGGCAAAGTCGAAGATCGCCTGGTCGCGCGGCTCGAGCTTCGCGTCGCGCTCGTCCCTGAAGATCGCATCCATGACCTCAGGGCGCTTGGTCAGGCCGTTGAAGCGCGAGGCGTGAACGGCCGCACAGTAAACGCAGCGATTGACGACGGAGGCCCCGACAGCACCGAGCTCGCGTTCGGCCGAGGTCAGGCCGTCCTTGCCGTACATGATCTGATTGAAGAGCGGCGAGCGCACGGCCAGAGATTCCGGGTCGTGCGCCAACGTCAGGACATAAGTTGAGACGCCCTTGTTCGAGGGCGTCACCTGCATCGCCGCAATCTGCTCGGGCGTCGCCGTGGTGGGGTCGACGGGTGTGACATAAGGCGACCAGACCGGGACCTTGGTCGTGAAGGCGTGAACGACGCGGCTCATTTTGCCCCTCCCAGGGCCTGCAGGCCCCTGATGACCCGCGCCTGATAGTTCACGAAGGCGGCGAGTTCGGCGAGGCGAACAATGTCGGGCTCGCCGACGCCGGCCACCTTTAGCGCTTCGATGTCGCGTCGCGTGGCATCGCGCGGGCGCAGCGTCAGCCGATCGGAATGCGCCACGATCGCAGCAATGCGCGTTTGTTCGGACGCCGACACTGCGTCTGCTTGCACCTCGCCGCTGCGGCGCATCAGATCGTCATAATGCGCCGCAAGCGAGTGTTGCGCGTTCTGGCGGGCCATGCGTGCCGCGAGCGCCGCGCGCAAGCCATGACTGAGTCCGCCGGCCTCCTTGGGCAGCAGAACCGCGTCCTGGCTCGCTTGGCTCAGCCGCAAAATTTCGGCCCGTGCCGCTAACGCCTCGGCCAATGGCGTGCCGGCTCGGATTCCAGCCATGTCTTCGATCAGCGTCACAATTCCCGCCCTCGCTAAAGCGTCGGTACAGTCTCACTATGCAGTCCGCGCATCAAGGCGGCCCATGCATTCCAAAATGTTAGATAACACGGCAGATTCATCACAGTTGCATGTTTGATCTGCATCAATGACAACCTATGATCCGTGAAATGAATAGAGCATCCCGCGACGTCGCGCATCTCGAGGCCCCCGCGGCCGTGATGTCGGCCGGAAGCGCCAGGACGCGCTCCGACCGCTCTCAGCCCCCCGTCACGCGCCATATCCACGGTGTAGGAAATCTCGAGGAAATCTCGCGATGAACCACGCTCTGATAGGCTCGACGGGGCTCGATGCATTGGAAGCGCGACTGGCGCAGGATCTCGCCTGGCTGGAGTTGCCGGCCAAATCCTGGGTGCCTCTGCGCGAAGTCGGGGGAGTGCGCGTTCGCGACGTCGTCGTCGTCGGGGCGGGAATGGCGGGCCTGGTCGCCTCGGGCATGCTGAAGCGGCTCGGCGTCGACAACCACGCCGTCTATGACCGTGCTCCCGCGGGCTCGGAGGGCCCCTGGGTGACGTACGCCCGCATGCGCACGCTACGCTCGCCGAAGCAACTCACCGGCCCCGCCATGGGCCTGCCGGCACTGACGTTCCGGGCCTATTACGAAGCCCGCTTCGGCTCCGCCGCCTGGGACGTGCTCGATCGCGCACCGCGCACGGTCTGGATGGACTATCTCGTCTGGTATCGAAAGGTGCTGGAGCTGCCAGTCGAGAACAGTGTCGAGGTCAAGACCATCGCGCCGCGTCCGGACGGGCTCTTGGCGCTGCGTATCGCAAAGGCGGGGGCCGAAAGTACGGTCTTGGCGCGTCACGTCGTCCTGGCGAACGGGCGCGACGGGCTCGGCGGGCCCTACCTGCCGCCGATCGCGCGGACGATAGACCGGCGGTTCTTCGCTCATACCGCCGACGCCATCGATTTCGAGGCGCTGCGCGGCAAGCGGGTCGCGGTGATTGGTGCCGGCGCTTCCTCTATGGACAACGCCGCGGTCGCACTGGAAACCGGGTGCGCGCGGCTCGACCTCTTCATCCGCCGTTCCGACATCCCGCGAGTCAACAAGTTCACCGGCATCGGCAGCCAGGGCGTGGTCCACGGCTTCGCAGGCCTGCCGGACGAGTGGAAATGGCGCTTCCTCGACCATACGCTGCGGGCGCAGACGCCACCGCCGCGACCGAGTACGTTGCGGGTCTCGGCACATGCCAACGCACATTTCCATCTCGGCAGCCCCCTCCTCAAACTGGAGGAAGCGAGTGATCATCTCGTCGTCACGACGGCGAAGGGCCGCTACGAGACTGACTTCATCATCTTCGGCACGGGATTTCAGGTCGACCTCCTGTCGCGACCGGAGCTCGCCGAGGTCGCGCCGCACATCCGGCTCTGGCGCGACCGCTTCGCGGCGCCAGCCGACCTACCCAATCCCGAGCTCGAAAGCTCGCCCGACCTGGGCGAGAATTTCGAGTTCCTGGAGAAGACACCGGGCGTCTGTCCGGCGCTCCATCAGATTCACTGCTTCAACTTTCCGGCGACGCTGAGCCACGGCAAGCTCTCTGGCGACATCCCGGCGATCAGCGAAGGCGCCGACCGGCTGGCGCGCGGCATCGTGCGCAGCCTCTTCGTTGCCGACCGGGAACAGCATTTTGACGCCCTGAAGGCCTTCGACACGCCTGAGCTGCTCGGCGACGAGTGGACCGACGCCGACGCCACCCTGGGAGCACCCCATGCTGCAGCCTGACACCGCAAGCTTCATCGAACTCGACAGCACTCCGGCGAGAGGACGCCAGCCAGAAATGCTTGAAATCAAAGATTTAAAGCTGTCCTACGGGAACACACAGGTCCTGAACGGTGTCGATCTCTCCGTGCGGCGCGGCGACGTGGTGTCGATCATCGGCCCTAGTGGTACCGGCAAGACCACGCTGCTAAAGTGCATCAACTACCTGGTTAAGCCCGCATCTGGAACCATCACGTTCGACCAGATTCGGATGGATTACCGGCGTGTAGACAAGGCAGCGATCCAGGCGATCCGGTGCCGGACGGCCATGGTTTTCCAGCAATTCAACGTCTTCAAGAACATGACGGTCATTCAGAACGTGATGGATCCGCTTGTGGTCGTGCAGCGCAAGTCCAAGGACGAAGCGCGTGAAATCGCCCTGCAAGAGCTTGACCGGGTTGGCCTCTCCGCGAAGCAAGACAGCTATCCGTCCCAGCTCTCTGGTGGACAGCTCCAGCGCACCGGCATCGCGCGTGCGTTGGCAGTTCGGCCGGATGTGATGCTCTTCGACGAACCCACGTCATCGCTTGATCCTGAACTCGTTGGCGAAGTTCTGAAGGTGATCAAAGATGTCGCATCATCAGGAATTACTTCTCTCCTTGTGACCCACGAGATGCAGTTTGCAAAGAGCATCTCGAACCGAATTATCTTCATGGATAAGGGCGTCGTCGCTGCGGACGGAAGCCCGAATGAGATTTTCGATACACCATCCAGCCCACGCCTCGCCCAATTCCTCAATTCCGAACACGCATACAACTAAGAAAGGATTCCTAGACAATGTCTGCAACGAAATCACTTTCGCGCCGTCAGTTCGGTTTGGCTGTTGTTGGCGGAGTAGCGATTGCTCTTTCAACCGCCGGGGCCAGCTATGGTCAGACCTCTGGCAGCTCAGTCCGGACGATCAAGATCGCGACGTCGGCAGAGTCCAAGCCTCTGTCATGGGGCGCAATCGGCGTTGAGCCGCAAGGATATGAGCCCGATGTCCTCAAAGCGATCAATGCAAAGCTGCCGCAGTACAAGTTCGAAATGGAAGGCGCCGCTGATATTGCGCAGGAGACGGGCCTCGTTACCGGTAAGTACGACATATCAACCGGGGGCTACTACAAGAATCCTGCACGCAGCAAGCAATTCCTCATTCCGGAAAACCCAATGGGTGCCAGCTTGCTCAAGATCTATAGCCGCAAGGGAAGCAACATTAACGAATTGAAGGATCTGGTCGGCAAGCAGGTGGTGCCCCTGACGGCCGGCGGAGGTACTTACAGGTTCGTTACCCAATGGCAGGCGGATAACCCGACGTACAAGCTCGACATCACAGCATCAAACGCCGGTGTCCCGTACCCGAATCGCTTGAATGAAATTCAGAATAAAAAATATGATGCAGCTATCCTGCCGTCAAATCTCGGGCAGCAAGAAGTCATCGAAAATCAGAAGCTAGATATCATCGCCAGCGACCCGATTACTATCAACAATACGTACATGCTGATTAATAATTCAGACAGAAATAAGACTTTGCTTGCAGACGTCGACAAGACCCTGAAGGAACTAAAGGACGACGGCACTCTGAGCAAGATCTCGAAGAAGTGGTTCGGAGAGGACATCGTCGTCTACATGAAATAGGGCAATTCGCCCCCAAAGTGTCGACCGTCAATAATCTTATACGACTCAACGATAATGTATCGTTCCTTAAACGTCGGACTGAAAATAGCCTCTCGTTTTTAGTCCGACGTTTCAAATCGGCCGCTGTACGTTCTTCTACCGATTTTAAAAGTTCGAGAAGGAGTGTTCAAAGTGAGCCTCATGGACATGTATGCCATGATACCCGAGCTCCTCTCAGCATTGCCGCTGACGCTCGCCATCATGTTCGTGGCCCTCTTTGCCGGGTTCTGCCTGGCTTTGGTCGCGACGACATTCCGAGTTCGCAGGGTGCCCGTAATCAGTCAGCTGGCCGACCTTTACGTATCCTATGCACGCAGTGTTCCCGTCGTCCTGCAGCTTTTTGTCGCCTTCTACGGGCTCCCCGTATTGGCAGGCCTATTCGGCGTCCCGGATTTTCTCTCTGCTACAGCAGCTTCAATGTTGGGACTGAGCCTCTACCACGGCGGGTATCTGTCAGAGGTCATGCGACCCGCATTCTTGGCCATCGATCGCGGCCAGCATGATGCCGCGGACAGCCTGGGATATTCATTTCTACAAAAGATCTTCCGTGTCGTAGGCCCCCAAACAGTGCATATCGCATTGCCAGGATACGGAAATTCACTAATCTATATGATACACAATGTTGCTTTGGTTATGTATATCGGCGCAGCCGACGTGATGGCAACTGCGCACCTGATCATGGAGCGCGATTATAACCAGTATCAATTCCAAACATACCTTGTACTTGCCGTTATCTATTCTGCGATGTGCCTGATCGTATGGCTCATCGTGCGCTTTTTCGAGCTTCGCTCATCGATGTACGTACCAAACGCTGCGCCGATTAAGACCACGCTCATGGCGAGCGCCTGACAGAGAGGTCGATCACCATGTTTGATATGGATGTTTTGCTTCCAGATTTTCGGGAAATCGTGGGTGCGGTGCCCGTGACGCTCGCGATGGCGCTCCTCGTCTTCGTCTTCTCGACGATCATAGGTGGCCTATTTGCGCTCGTTGAGCATCGACAGATCCCTGTATTGCGGGAATTCGTAATGGCGTACAAGGTAGCCTTTAAAGGCGTCCCGAAGGTTATCGTGATCTTCCTGGTATACTACAGTCTTCCCGCAGTGATTCAATTCTTCGGCTCACTTGTCGGAGTGACACTCAACGGCCACGCAACATCGAATTGGGTCATCCTCGTTGTTTCTTTGATAGCCTGTATGGCTGCGTTCCAAGCGGAGATTGTCAAGGGAGCACTGAATTCTTTTGATACAGGTCAAGCAGATGCGGCTCAATCGTTGGGCTATAAGAACAGTCAACTGTTCCGACGGATCCTGTTTCCACAAGTGGTCGTCGCGGCAATCCCGGACCTGGCCAGCTCGATCATGGTGATCATGAAGGCGCTGTCTCTTGGCTTCGCAATTGAGGTGATCGATATCTTTGCACAGTCCCAATTGACGGCTGCGCTGAATTTCTACTACCTCGAAGCCTTTTTGATTGCCGTCGTGATCTACATGGTGATCGCGTATATCGTTACACAACTTGCCGACAGGACGGAGCGAGCCCTTAGGGTCTGGTAAAGGGTAGCGTCGCCGCAACTCACTAGCGATCAGGTTGCGTCGCAGCCTGCCGAACCGAAGCTGCTGGCGTATTCGGCGGGGGTGGAGACAACCACCTGGCCTGCCCCGGAACTCGGATTGACCAACAGCAAGAAGATTACGCAGGCGCACAAAGAACGAATATGGGCCGTCTATGACGACGGCAGAGTTTAACTTCACTTTTGTCTTCGGGCCAAACAAGGAGCGACGCCATGTCGACCCATGTCTATTTGGTAGATGGCGAAAACTCATTTCGGACTGCGAAAGTTGTCAAAGCTGTCTGGCTGCGCATCGGGATCGTGCTAGCTCTCGCCGCACTCGTGATCTCCCCGATCGCGTTCAGCGCGGGCCGGCGGGGAGCTGGCAGCTTAGGTTGTGAACCCATAAAATGTTGCGGGCTTGAGTGTTGGTTAATAGTCCAGGGCCTCGGAGAGGAGGCTTGGACAGCGCGATACGATTTGAACGAGATGGAATGGCGGCTGATCGAGCCTCTTTTGCCGAACATACCGCGCGGTGTCGCTCGGGTGGACGACCGACAGGTAATCAACGGCATCTTCTATGTGCTTCGGACAGGTTCGCAATGGCGAGACCTGCCGAGCCGGTATGGCCCGTACACGACGGCCTATGGTCGCTTCAATCGCTGGACCAGGGCAGGTGTCTGGCTCAAGGTCTTCGAAGCTCTCGCGGCTAGATCGCCAGCCTCGATACACTTCATCGACGGCCCGATCATGCCTACCCGGCAACATGGCGCTGGTGGAAAAAGGGGGTGGCGGGTCACGCCATCGGCCGTTTTCGTGGAGGATTGAGCATGAACGCCCAGGCTGACCAGCACGGGCTGGCTCGGCACATCGTCCTGTGCGGTACAGCAGAGCTCGTAGGGAATGTTCCCCTCCCCGGTGAACGCGCTGTTCGTGCTGCCCCGAAAGGCGATAGCCTTGCCACGGCCGAGGCTCCGGCCGACGTCAGCGAGATCCCATACTTGGCTGGGTACTGGCATCGGTCGAGACCCTCGATGCAGAAGATGATGGGCGTAGCCATACCGACGTCCTTCACCGGGATTTTGATCCAAACCGGGTCACCCGGATTTGTCGGAACAATCATATCGACGGGCTTTTCCACCGTCGACAAAGTGAAACCCGGTGAATGACGTCGACTGCGCTCTAATCATTCTGAGCGTAGGGTATATCTACATTGAAAGCACATCGCTTTCTCCATTGATTTGCGCACTCATTTTCAGTTGGGGTCAATAGATTGAGGATATGCATCGGGCAGAAGGACGCGAGAGGGTCTTCCTCTTCTGCCATTTGCTTAAACATCACGTTTGGATGGGCAAGCGTTTGGTCTTCCTTCAAAAGGCAAATCACAGCCTTCACCGCTTTCTCTTTTTCGCTAATAATTTGAACTGCCGCGAAAGCGATCGCTACGTAGCTTTCATCTCCCAAGAATATCTCAATTTCCAGGACTTTACCCTTGTTGGTTCTTTCTAATTCTTCCTTTATCGAAATCGAAAGACCCCGTTTAACGTCAAGTGCGTTATACCCCATAACACCCTCCCCGTTATCTGAAGAAGATTACTATACTCCGAGAATGGTTTTCTTTGAATCGATGAGTCCATGGGGTTTTTGGGATTGCCACCAAAAAAAGCCCGCAATTTCCTCTCCGGTGCTCACGGCCGCGAGGGGATCAAAGGAGTGTATAACGGGGTCTCATCGGAACTTACTGTTCGACAAGTTCGGCATGCACGCTCCGCTCAACCGCCAGAGCGCACGCTTCAAGGCCGAGGGGATCGACCTGCCGCTGTCGACGTTGGCCGACCAGGTCGGCCATGGAACCTTCGCTCTGAAGCCAGTCTTCGACCTGATTGAGAACCATGTGCTCGCTGCCGAGCGCCTTCATGGCGACGACACGACGGTCCCGATCGGCCCCCGCTTCGCAAGGGATATTCGCATCGTTCCGGCAAATCGTCGTTGCAGCTATCTATCCGGCCTTATGGCGTCGCTGCCACCGGCCTTGATGAGATCCGCGGATCGGCGCCCAATTACGTTGGCGAGCGCGAAGCTCGATAGGTCCAACGGGCTTGGCCGATCCCGGTCCGACCGGTTGCCATCACTTTGCCGAATGCCCTCGCAGACGAACCGGGTTCCGATTTTACGCCGGAAGCCGGTATTCCTCCCCGCTCATCATGATCGCCCATGCGATCCGAGCGGTTTTGTTGGCGAGCGCGACGGTTGCGACGTTGAACGGACGTCGGTCGAGCAGCTCGGTGATCCAAGCGTTTCTCACCTGATGAATCCGGACACGATGGACAGCCGCTCGAGCCCCATGGATCAGCAGCTTGCGGATGTAGCCATCACCACGCTTGCTGATCCCGCCGAGCCGCTCCTTGCCTCTGGTCGAGTGCTGTTTTGGCACTAGTCCAAGCCAGGCAGCAAAGTGCCGTGCCGAAGAAAAATGCTTGGGATCGCCCACCGTGGCAGCAAGCGCGGTCGCGGCGAACGGGCCTATCGTGGTCACTTTCATCAGCCGGCGGCAGACCTCATCGTCCTGGGCGGTTGTGAGGATGGCCCGATCATAGCGCTCGATATTCTGCTCGGTCTCTCGGATCTGATCGGCCAAAACCAGGAGGGCCCTGCGGGCACATTCCGGAATGCGCTCATCAGTTCCGACGAGCTCCATCAAATCGCGGGCACTTGCCTTTCCCTTGGCGGCAACGATGCCGAATTCGGCCAGGTGACCACGCAGAGCGTTCACCGCACCGGTTCGTTGCCGTGTCAGGAGATCGCGCGTGCGATGGAGCATCAACAATCCTTGCTGCTCCGCGCTCTTGAGAGGAACGAACCGCATGCCGGGACGCTGAACTGCCTCCCAACAGGCTTCCGCGTCTGCGGCGTCGTGCTTGTTCGTCTTCACATAAGCGCGCACGTAACGGGCCGGCATGAGCTTGGGCTCATGGCCCAACTTGGACAACTCCCGGGCCCAATGATGAGCACTGCCGCATGCTTCGAGGCCGACGACGCAACCTGGGAGCCGTGAAAAGAAATCGAGAACCTTTCCACGGGCCAGTTTTCGGCGAATGATCTCACCATCCTCGGTGACCCCGTGAACCTGAAACCAGCTTTTCGAGATATCGAGACCGATCGTCATCCTTGTCATGGCTGTCCTCCTCATGCTGGAGCCGCTGAAGCCTATCAGTAGCGGGGACCGTCCATCTCATTATGTGCGCGATGACGGCCCCTTCGCCGGACCTGCGCCGCCGGCGGCGGTCTATTACGCCTCGAGCGACCGACGCGGCGAGCACCCGCAGAAGCATCTGGCCGGGTTCGCAGGCATCCTTCAATGCGACTGTTACAGCGGCTTTGAGCCGCTGTTCGACCCCCAGCGGAAGCAACAGCCAATCACGCCGGCGTTTTGCTACGCTCATGCCCGGCGCGGATTCTTCGAGCTAGCCGACATCGCGAAAAAGGCCCGCGACGGCAAGAAGGGCAAACCGGTCTCCCCGATCGCCCTGGAGGCGGTCAGGCGCCTCGACGCGCTGTTCGAGATCGAGCGCGCCATCAATGGCTGCAGCGCCGACGAGCGGCATGCCGTGCGCCAGGAAAAGAGCAAGCCGCTTCTCGACGACATGCATGCCTGGTTGCTCCGCGAGCGCGAAACCCTCTCGCGCTCCGCCGAGGTCCTGAAGCCGATCAACTACATGCTCAGGCGCTGGGCCGACTTCGCCCGCTTCCTCGATGACGGCAGGATCTGTTTGTCCAACAACGCCGCGAAAGCGCGCTGCGAGGCATTGCTCTGGGACGGCGCAACTGGACCTTCGCCGGTTCCAAGCGCGGCGCCGATCGTGCCGCCGTCATGCTCACCCTCATCGCCACAGCCCGCCTCAACGGCGTCGACCCGAAGGCCTGGCTCGCCGACGTCCTGGCCCGCATCGCCGATCTGCCCGTCTCGCGTCTGCGCGAACTCCTGCCCTGGGAGTGGCGGCTCCTGCGCGAAGCTGAAAAGCCCGCAGATCAGCAGGCCGCCTGACCCTCGCAAACCGCTATCATAGCGCCGACATCGTACGCGCGCGGGCCTCTATCCCGCGGCCCTCGTCGTATGCGTACAGCCACTCGGCCAGTCGACCATTGCTTTGGCCTAAGGTCAATTAGGACTTGATCTCGCCCGGACACTGCACAGAAGGCCCGTCACTAGAACTGCGCGAATGGACTCTGTCGTAGCTGTGCAGCAGGATCAGGCAAAAGTTCCAAAAGGTAGGGGGTGGATTTTGACCAAATCCGAGGAGTCATCGAGGCCTGCCGCCGTCGACTATGGGGCTCCTACGATAGCCTTTGACGGCGTCGGCGGCCTCCTGCACGGGAACGGCCTCTACAGCATCGTTTTGATTACCGGTCGCCCCACCGTAATGCGCGACCAGACTATCCCCATCGTCCCGGTCGTTTCGTGCCAGCTTCAAAGTAGCCGTGAAGGGCTCCTATCCCTCAAGAAGGCAATCGACGACTTAGTCTTGGCCACTACCGCGCCTCACGGTCAGGCGCAGTGACACGGAGCGCTACCTCTCCTGATGCGGGTCATCCAACTCGCCTTACTGTGTGAAAAAGTGGAGCCGCACTTAACTGGCCAATCGTTCGCGCATGCCGAACGTTGCTTCCCATTCTTCCTCTGACAGCAGCCCGCTCATCTCGTAGCGATCATCGAGGGTGCCAGTGGTAACGACCAGCCGAGATGATCACCGTTGAAGCCGTAGACGTCGTACCCGGTATTGCTCTTCTTCAGATACGCAACGCGCTTGCCGCTCCAAAGATAGATCGTCATTCCTCGACGATGGTCGCGCGGCGGAAGCCGAGGCATGATGGTGCCCCGATCCAACGTCGGAGCCCCACCATGAGCCAGCAGCACCACGTCGGCCTCGATGTCTCCGTGAAAGAGACCGCGGTCTGTATCGTCGATCGCCAGGGAAAGGTCGTGTATCGCACACCCTGAAGCGATCAGCGCCATCGGCCTCGGCCACATCTGAGCTCGCATTGGTCTGGAGGCAGGACCGCTTTCATCGTGGCTCTATGCCGGCTTGGTCGAGGCGGTACTGCCGGTGATCCACGTCGAGACCCGACATATGCGCGCTGCGCTTTCGGCCCGGAACAACATGACCGATCGCAATGACGCGCTCGGCATCGCACAGATGATGCGCGTCGGGCTGCTTAAACCGGTCCACGTCAAAAACTCCGGCCGGCCACTCGTTCAGAGCCGAGTTAGGCCGCAGTCAAGCAGGCCCTTGAAACTCGGCGCGTCACCTGTCATATAATTTTGCGACAGTTGACTAACGGGGGGATGAGCCATGGTGGTTTCGGCTGAGAAGATGATGCCACCGGAAACCGCTGGAACCCTGCACAGGGTGACGGAACTGCTGGGCGGCGCCAAGCTGCTAGCGTGGCGCGTCACTAGCTCCCTGGACGCGCATGAGATGTTGCTACGAGGCCTACCGCCTTCGGCACTGGATCATCTTGTCGGGCAGCTCACCCATATTCAGAAGGCGGATTCGCTGGAGAAGGCGTTCGGCATGAGCCTGCGAACCTATCAGCGGCGCAAGGACGCGCCCGCAAAACCGCTGAGCCAGGAGCAGAGTGGACGGGCGTGGAAGTTCGCCGAGATTCTGTCGAAGGCAACGGATGTTTTCGGTTCGCAGGCAGAGGCTGAACAGTGGTTCGAACGCCCCGCGATCGGCCTTGACCAGCGTCGCCCGATCGACCTTCTGGCGACTCCGGCCGGCGTCGAGCTGGTAGAGGACTATCTGACCCGGCTCGACTACGGTGTCTATGCGTGACGCCATTGCCGAGCGTGCTTGGAGGCGCCGAGCTAATAGCTTGGCGCCTCGATCAAGCCATCCATGCATCGACCTGGGATAGCGGAGAAGGAGCCTATCGGGTCGGAGGGCGATGGAATAGCGCCGGAGTGCGTGCGGTATATTGCGCGCTCGATCCTGCGACGGCCATTCTCGAAGTTGCCGTCCACAAGGGCTTCTGGGTGCTAGACACCGTTCCCCATGTGATGACGGCGGCCGTTATTTCAGACATTGCTGCAGTCCATATCGTCACGCCGGATCGGGTACCGAATCCGAATTGGCTGCGCCCTGGCATCCCAAGTGCCGGCCAGCAGGTTTTTGGCGACGATCTGCTACGGCGGCATGCATTTGTCGTTGTTCCGAGTGTGGTTTCAACCCATAGCTGGAATTTGCTCTTCACGGCCGCCAGGCCGGGCTATGCGCGCCGAGTTCAGGAGTCGTTCGCGCTCGATACCCGACTTCATCCGCCGTCAGCGAAGTGACACGACATAGTGCCGCAGAACAGCGGCATGGTTCTGTTGCAAATTCCCGCGGCGCCATGGAATTTGGGGGTTCGTGCCGTTTCACGCCGCTGCGATAATGAAACTGCGCTGCGAACTGCTGGGCTTTGTCATGCTCCCCCTTCGTCGAGTGCCTCGAGCCTGCGGTGCAGATCGGTTACCTTGATGGCCTCGGTCGTGCCGCTTTACCAGACCGTCATCGGCTATGGCGCCGCCAAGCCGCTGCAGTTCACCCCGGCGCCGAACGAAAATCTGTTCCTCAACCGCATGCGTTGGGGGGAGTGATTCGAGTCCAGCTGGCATTGGCACGTTAACTGCCGGCGGGCGTCAGGGCCTGAACGGGTCGTCATCGGGTTCGCACGCCAACCCATGTCTTGGTCGACCGAATTCGGTTCCTCGCGAAAGTCATGCCCTGAATCGGGTCGGCTAATCACCCTTTTGCCTGCGCGCCCCGTTCGATTTGTCAGCCGACCGGTCGTACAATCGCGAAGGGGGCGATTCATCGGGCCCGCCGGTGGCGAATACGTCACTATCCGCTCGAAGCCATGCCCCAACCAAGAACTGCGCCGCACGTGGCAGGGTGGGGCTATTTCGAGCAGCTCTTGTTCTGCCTCCTAATGAGGAAAGCGCAGCTTCGACGGGCGCAGTGTTCCGACTCCTGACACGGTTTGCCCAAGCTCGAACGTGCCGAAATGCTAATAACATGTCAGTTGTATCTTGCTGCAGCGTCTGTAATCCTTCCTTTCGGGAGGATCGAATGAAAACACATCTCATCATCGGTGCGCTGCTCGGACTGGCCGGGCTGAGCGAGGCCGCAGCCCAGGTGCCGATCCGGGTCTTCGCGAACTCAGCCCATCAAACGGCGTTTCAGGGCACACCTAACAGGCCCGAAACCAATCTCCAGGCGGCTTTCGAGCGCGAGACCGGGTTCAAGATCGTCTGGGAAACGGTGCCGTGGCCGCAGATGCAGCAGAACCTGCTCCGGACCCTGTCATCTGGTACATCGCAGTTCGACGTCGTGATGATCGAGAGCAGTTGGCCCTCACGCGACGTTCTGGAAAAGTTGGTTTCGCTGAAGGAGCGGCAGGCCCAGGCGCTCGAACTCGCCAAGATATTCCCGTCCATGCTCGCCGCTTACCAGCTTGACGGCGATCTCCGCGCGGTGCCGATCCGCTCGAATCCTCAGATCATCCACTACAATAAGCAGATCTTCGAGGAGCGTGGCATTACCGCGCCCAAGACCTTCGAAGATTTCCTAGCTGCCGCCGAGAAGGCCTCGCACAAGCGCGCGGACGGCGCCTCGGTCTATGGCCTAGCCATCAAGCCCGAAGAAGACATCATTACGACCGTCAAGGCTATGGGCGGCAATGTTCTGACGGATGATCACGAAGTAAAGGTCACCGAACCGAAGACCATCAAGGCGATCGAACGGTTGAGGACGCTGGTTGAGCGCGGCGCGCTGCCGCCGAACTTCGCTTCGATGGACGCCACCTCCGTCCAGACGATGATGCGCGAGGGCCTGGCTGCAATGTCGCTGTTCGGCGACAACTATTACAACCGCTTCAACGATCCGGCCTCGTCCCGCGTGGCCGGCAAGGTTGGCTTCTTCGCAATCCCCGGATCGGCCGAAGGCAGCTTCGCTCCGGCCAAGATGGCATTCTGGGGGGCAGCATTCCCGGCCAACGGCCGGGCCGAGGGGCGTGAAGCCGCCTGGACATTCATTCGCTACCTCGCCTCGCCTGCCGTGCAGTTGCGAATGGCCCAGAATGGCAATGGTCCGGTCGATCCCGAGACACTCGCCAATCCGGCCTTTGTCGCGGCCGCCCCCTATAGTGCCGCTTCGGCCGCCGCACTCGCGAACGGCGCCTCCCCGCTGCCGGTGTTCGAAGGTGCCAATCAGGTACGCGACATCTTCGTCAAGGAGGCTGTCGCCGCCATGATGGGCCGTAAGTCAGCACAGGCCGCCATGACTGATGCGCACGCGCAAATCCAACCTCTCGTCGCAGCGCGGCGATAAATTCAGGGGTGGGTCCGGGAATGAACGCGCCCTATGCGCTCTCGAGCCGCGACATCGTTTTGCGCGATGTCGACGTGCTCGTGCTCGGCGGCGGGATGTCCGGTGTCTTCGCCGCATTGGCGGCCAAGACGCCGCACCTGAGCGTCGCCATCGTCGAACCCAGCAATATTCTAGGCGGCCAGGGCACCGCAGGCGGTGTCGCCGGCTTTGTCGGTGACACCGCCCGGGTCAATTACATCTTCGCGGATCTGGTGGCGCGCCTCACCCGCGCCGGCAAGATCGAGCCCTATCGCAGCAATGACGACCGCCGCGCCTATGATCTCGAATCCTGCGGCTTCGCCTTGCAATGCATGCTCGACGAGGCCGGGATTGAGACTTGGCTGCATGCCGCAGCGCTTGATGCCAAGGCTGAGAATGGGAGCGTCACCGAAGTTCTGGTGCGATGTGGGCCGACCCTCGTGCGCGTCAGCCCCCGAGTTGTGATCGATGCGACCGGTAATGCGGTGATTGCCTCAGCCCTCGGCTGTCCTGTCACGCATCTTGGCGCGCGCGAACAATTGCCGATGAGCCTCTATTTCACCCTCTGGAACACCCACCAACTGGTGCGCCCGCTGCTGCCGGAGGGCTGCCCGAGTTGGGAGAGAGACGACGAGCTGCCTATGACGTCCTTGCACGGCTTTGCCGATGGCCGGGTCGAGGTGAAGATGAAAGTCGTCGGCTTCGATGCGGCTGATGGCTTCAGCCTGTCGAAGGCTGAAATCCATGCGCGCCGACAGATGATGGGCCTAGTCTATTATCTTCAGACGCGAGGCTATGGCGGCCGACACACCATCAATGGTGGCGCGCCGCTCGCCACATATACGCTGGCTCATACTGCTCGCAGCATCGGCCAACGCGAAGGCCGGCGCATCATCGGCAAAGCGACCTTGACGGATGCGGATGTCCGCAGCGGCGCGGTGTTCGACGACGCTGTCGCCGTCGGCACCTATCACCTCGACTTCCATTGGCCGGCGACGGAGCGGCGTGCAGGAACGGGCGTCACCGACATGGTCGAACCTTATCACATCCCGCTCGGCGCGATGATCCCGCAGGGCGCGAGCAATGTTCTTTGCCCCGGGCGTTCCCTGTCGGGCGAGCAACTGGCGCTGAGCTCCTACCGGGCGATGACGACATGCGCCCAGATGGGCTTCGGCGCGGGTAAAGCGGCAGCGCTCGCCGCAGCGCACGGCGGCGATATCGAGCGGATCGACATCAAGACTCTACGCCGGGACATCGAGGCAGGCGGCCAAAGTCTCGATCTGTCAACCTACGGCGACTATCTCCGTTGTCTGCGCCGGATCGACGAAGACACCGGCCTCGTGGCGGAAGGCGAGGCCGAGCTGAAACTGGTTCGCGCTCGGAACGGCCGGACCTATCTCGCCTGCCTCCAGCGCAGCGGGAAACTCACGATCTCCCTGCGCTTCCACCGCCACTGGTCGACCGTTGCCGTGACGCAGTTGGCCGGGCCCGCGCGACTGGTCAGATTTGCTAGTACAGGCGACGGGCTGCTCGACATGCAGCTCTCCGATGGCGGCGGCCGGCTCATGGCCTTTCGCGGTGAGGTCGCCCTCGCCTCTGACCGCGCGCCTTTGTCCTTACAGCTTCTGCCGGAACCGGGTTTAACTACCGCCTCGACGCTTGAGCGGAGCGAGAGTCTCGATGGCGGCAGCATAGCCATGGACGATCAGTTGACCGTCATTGCTATCTCCCCGACTGGGGCTAGCGCCGTACGCAGCGATTGCCGAACGTTCCAGACAACACTGGTCGCGCGCATCCTGGACGGCCACGAGATTCAGCTTTACCGCGCCGACGGGGCGGCGCGCGCGAACGGCGCGCACTTGATAGCGTTTGTCAAAGCGCCCGCAAAGGAGACCCGTTTCCTGATCCTTAGCCACGACCTCAATGGTGCCGTCACACCCGACATGATCGCGACTCCAATAGGTATCGCCGTCGCCTTCAGCGATTTGGACGGCAGGATCCGCTTGTGGGAAGGCGCGCTTGAGCAATTCTCGGCGCTGGGTTCGCCGGCGCCAGACCCGAGGGAGCTGCAGCGCGCACCTTACCAGGATCGGGTTCTGCTGGCGGGAGCACTCGGGGATGCCCGCCAGGACGCGCGTTGAGTTGAAGCCCGGCGCGGTAGGCCACGTAGCGAGCAAGCTCGCCCCCTTGCGCAACTGGTCGCTGGTGATGCCGCTTTATGCGCTTGTCACCGCCGTGATCGTCTTGCCCGAAATCTGGGCGCTCTATCTCAGTTTTACAGATTATTCAGTCGGCCGTGTTCCGAATTTCGTCGGCCTGAAGAATTATCGCGCGACCCTCGCCGCCGCCGATTTCTGGGCCTCGACCTGGCGCACGGCGGTTTTCGTCGCGATCGCCGTCAGCCTCCAACTCGCCATCGGACTTTGGCTCGCCTGCATTCTCGTGCGCGTGAGGCGCTTTCGCGCGCTGGTGATCGCCTGTCTCGTCGCTCCGATCGCCATGAGCCATGCGGTCACGGCGACGATGTGGAGCTATCTGCTCGATCTCAATGTCGGCCCGATCAACTACGCCATCGAACTTCTAGGCTTTCCCCGGCAGCAATGGCTTTCCTCGGATTCCCTCGCGCTTCCGGTTGTGGCCTTGATCGAATTCTGGGCCGGCATGCCCCACGTCCTCATCTTGCTGTTTCCGATCCGGGCGGCGCTGTCGCCGGAGATCTACGAGGCGGCCGAGATCGATGGTGCCAGCCCATTCCAGAGCTTCCTCAGCATCACGCTTCCCTTGATGATGGCCGGGTTGCTAATCGCCGCCGTCTTCCGCGTCATCATCACCATGCGCGCTTTCGGGACTGTCTGGATACTGACGAAGGGCGGACCGCTCGAGGCCACGCAGATCCTCTCGATCTATCTCTACAAGGTAGGATTCAGCTACTGGGAATTCGGACGGGCCGCCGCCATCGCCTGGCTCATGCTGCTGTTGACGGCCGCTGCCGCCAGCATTCAGGTCATCCGGCTTTATCGGGAACACTAAGATGGAGTCGCGTGCAAGGCTGGGCTGGATAGATCGTATTGTGCTCGGAATTGCCGTGTTCGTCTCGGTCGTCCCGATCCTGGTGGTCGCGCTCTCGGCCCTGAAACCCGACCGGGACATCTTCTCTTATCGGCCGATCCTGCTTTTCTGGCCCACGCTGGCGAATTTCTTCAGTCTCGGCGAACGCTGGAGCAAGTTCATGCTGGGTCTGGCCAACAGCGCGGCTGTGACCGGCGGGTCGATTCTACTCGTGCTGGCCGTCAGTCTTCCGGCCGCCTACGCCTTCTCGCGCTTGCCGCAATTCGGCGTGCGGCGCTCATCGGCGGTCCTGCTTGCGCTGAAGATGTTGCCGCCTCTGGTCGTCACCGTGCCGCTGTTCCCGATCTTTTCGAGCGTGGGCCTTGATGATTCCCGCCTCGGACTGGTCCTGGTCTATGCGGCCTTCGAGGTCAGCCTAGCGGTGATGATCCTGAAGACCTTCATCGACAACGTTCCGCTGGAAATCGAGGAGGCCTCCTTTCTCGACGGCTGCAGCCGTTTTCAGGCCTTTCGACGCATCATCCTGCCGCTGATCTGGCCGGGTATTCTGACAGTCGCCATCGTCGTCGCTGTGTTCGCCTGGAACGATTATATGTTTGGGCTCGTGCTAACGACGACGCGCACCGCAACCGCCCCAGTCGTCCTGGCCGACATGCTGTCGGGCATCGGCGAAGGCACTGCCAACTGGGGTGAGGTCTTCGCTGCGGCAACGCTGCAGATGGTCCCGGTGCTAATTTTTGTCTGGATCGTCCAGAAGCAGATGTTCTTTGGGGCCATGCTCGGTGCCACGAAAGGCTGATCGATGGTGAGAAATCTACCCGCCGTCGTCTTCGAGGCATCCTCCCGCCAGCGGGCCTACGACAGCTTCGTAAAGAACCTGCTCGCCCACCGGATCAGGCCCGGCCAATTTCTCTCGCAGCGCGAATTGGTCGACATGACCGGCTTGCCGATCGGCACGATCCGCGAACTGGTGTCTCGCCTCGAAGGCGAAAGGCTGGTCAACGTAGTACCGAGCCGCGGGATGCAGATCGCCTATGTCGACATCGACTTGGTCAAGGACGCTTTCCAATACCGGCTGATGATCGAAAAGGAAGCCACGGCGAGCTTCATCGAGACGGCAACCGACCAGGCCATCCTGGCGATGCGCCGCGAACATGAGGAGATTCTGGAGCAGGATTGCCTGCGGGCAAACGGCCGAAAACCGGAATTCGACATGCTGGCCCGCGCCCGGGACGTTGACAGCGCCTTTCACGCAGTGATCGTCGATTCGCTCGGAAATCGGATCATCTCGGAAGCCTATCGCCTTAACTCGCTCAAGCTGAGTCTGATCCGGCAGGAACGCGGATTAATGACGGATTCTCTGGTTTCGATTGCGATGGGCGATCATCTGCGGATTATCGCCGCGCTAGAACGTCGCGATGGACCGGCCGCAGTGGCCGCAATGAGCGACCACGTGCTGCGCGGCTGCTCGCGCGCGCTTAGCCTGTAGGAATGTACGGACTTTGCGGGGGAGCAGATCGTCAAGCTGTTGCTGCTCGGGAAAACTAACAGCGAGCTCACTCAGGGACTGTCCGGTATTTTGTGTCCGGGGCCATAGTGACGCCGATGGAGGGCGCTCATGGTCATCAAGAAGGACACACTGGATCAGTTGCTTGCGGGACGTGATCCGCGCGATGTTTTCGCCAAGGACGGGCTGGTCGATGAGCTGAAGAAGGCCCTGGCGAACCGGGTCTTGTCGGCGGAACTGGACGATCACCTCGACGGCGAGGCGGCTGCCGGAAAGCCCAATCGCCGCAACGGCTATTCGAAGA
>NZ_JBFUIY010000056.1:0-21640 GCF_056401655.1 Allobosea sp. P4_E12
AACTGTGCCACCGTCAAGCCCGCATAGTGGGCCACGACAACGACCGTGGGCCACGACAACGACCGACGTGTTTGCGAACACGCCGTTCAGTGTCGCGACGGCATCATTCTTTGCCGCTCTTTCCACTGGGCTCTCTCCGGTAGGCGGCAAGACGAAACCTTGCCGCCAGTTGCACTTGTCGCGCAGGCTAGGCCGATTGACACCGGCCGGTCACATGCGCGACGCTCAGTGCCCTGTCCCCTTCCCCGGCATCAGCCACGGTCGGGCGAGATGGTTCGAACCGTCTCGAGGTCTCTCGACCTCGGGTAAGCTCTTGCACCGTCTATGCAGGCCTCTTGGCGAAATTATGCCCTCGGGCGAACCCGAAGCGCACCTGCAGTCTCAGACAGGACTGGGTGATTCCGGCGCGAAGATCGCTCCGCACGCCCGAAAAACCCATTCTTCGACGGTAAACCGTCGAAAAACGCGAAACGGACCTCCTCGTGCAAAGCACGCGGAAGCCCTGATCACTTATGGAAACATCGGGATGTCATAGCGACTTCCCTCGCTTCTGCCAAGTGGTGTCTTGATCCCGCGAGATCAAGACGAGCTTGCGGCCGGCGCGAAGCCGGCCGCATGGAAGCCTATCAGCCGCCCAGAACCGTGTTCGGCTCGATCTTGACGCCCGGACCCATGGTCGAGGAGATCGCGACGCGCTGGACATAGGTGCCCTTGGCGCCGGCGGGCTTCGCCTTGGCAACCGAATCCGCGAAGGCACGGATGTTCTCTTCGAGCTTCTCAGCCGTGAACGAGACCTTGCCGACGGCAGCATGCACGATGCCGGCCTTCTCGACGCGGAACTCGACCGAGCCACCCTTGGAGGCTGCAACCGCGCTGGTCACGTCCATGGTCACCGTCCCGACCTTCGGGTTCGGCATCAGGCCGCGCGGGCCGAGCACCTTACCGAGGCGGCCGACGAGCGGCATCATGTCCGGGGTCGCGATGCAGCGATCGAAGTCGATCGTGCCCTTCGAGACGATGTCGACCAGCTCCTCGGCGCCAACGACGTCGGCCCCGGCCTTCTTGGCCTCCTCGGCCTTGGCGCCACGAGCGAACACGGCGACGCGCAGGACGCGGCCCGAGCCGTTCGGCAGGTTGCAGACGCCACGGACCATCTGGTCGGCGTGACGCGGATCGACACCGAGATTCATCGCAACTTCGACGGTCTCGTCGAACTTGGCGGTGGCGCGGCCCTTGATCAGGGCAACGGCTTCGGTGAGCGGGTAGAGCTTGGTGCGGTCGATGCCCTCACGGGCCTTGACGACGCGTTTTCCGACGTGTGCCATTGATCCGTTCCCCTCAGCCCACGACTTCCAGGCCCATGGACCGGGCAGAACCCCGGATCATGGCCACGGCCGATTCGACGTTATCGCAGTTCAGATCGGCCATCTTCTTCTCGGCGATCTCCTTGAGCTGCGCCGAGGTGACCTTGCCGACATTGCCGCCGCGACCCGGGGTCTTCGAACCCGAGGTCAGGCCGGCCGCCTTCTTGAGGAAGTACGAAACCGGCGGCTGCTTCATCTCGAAGGTGAAGGAGCGATCCTGATACGCGGTGATGATCACCGGGATCGGCATGCCCTTTTCCATCTGCGCGGTCTTCGCATTGAAGGCCTTGCAGAATTCCATGATGTTGAGGCCGCGCTGACCCAGCGCCGGACCGATCGGCGGCGACGGATTGGCCGCGCCCGCCGGAACCTGAAGCTTCACGTAGCCCGTGATCTTCTTTGCCATGATGGCTGCTCCTGCCGTCCGAACCGGTGCCTACCGGAACGACGACGACCCCTCCCAGACAAAAAGCGTCCCGGGCCGGGGTGGTTGCAGAGCGTGGTGCGGCGAGGACTTCCGGTTGGCAAACCGGCACGCCTTCCACGCATGTGAGGCGCGGCCTATGGCATACTCGTGAACGAAGGGGAAGAGCTTTCGCGCTGCGGCATCTTCGCGGCCGCCCTTGAAGGGCGCCCCGCACCCCGCTGGACATAGTCGCCGAGCGCAATGCCGATGTGCAAGACGACCAGCCCCATCAGGACGAAGGCAAGCCAGGCATGGCTTTTGAACAGTGGCTCGGAATAGCCGGCCCCTTCCGGCCAGATCGCCGGCAGCGTCAGGCCAAGGGCGAGTTCCCGCGCACCAAAATCGGACACGCCGGCCCAGCCGAGCATCGGCACGATGATCAGCGCGGCATAGAGCACGCCGTGGACCGCCCTGTCTCCGCCCCCTTCCCGCCAGTGTCCGGTCAGGCGCGCCAGCACCCTGTAGGCCATGCGGAAGAGCACGAGCCCGAACAGCCCCGCACCGGTCGTCTTATGCAAGGCGTAGAGCGTGTCCGCCATCGGCCCATCGCCGATCTGCTTCATCAAGACACCGGAGCAGAAGAGCACGAGGACCAGCACCGCGGTGGCCCAGTGCAGCAGCTTTGCCAGGAACGGGAAGCTGCGTTGCCCCGCGCGATGCGCGGCGGCGCCCAACACAAGCCCCTCCCGGGACGGCGATATCGACATGGTCATGCGCGCATCCGTTGGGTCTCAGACATGAAGCCATCGACGGTCTGACGGAGTTCGGCAGCCTGGCGGCCGAGATCGGCAGACGCGTGCGTGACCGTCTCGGCAGTCCGACGCCAGTCCTCGACCATGCCGGCGACCTGTTCGACCTGATCAGCCACGAGGCGGACATCGCCGGCGGTCTTGCTTGTGCTCTCGCTGATCGAGCGAGAGCTCGCATCCTGCTTGCGCGCCAGATCGGCGATCGAATCGGCAGCGCGCTCCACCTGGTTGACCGAGGTGACCAGCGCACCGACCCGCATGGTGATGCGCTGAGCCGCGACATTGATCGAATCGAGCCCGCTCCGGACCTGATAGGTCGCTTCGGCGGAGCGGTTTGCCAGCTGCTTGACCTCGGCTGCAACCACGGCGAAGCCGCGGCCGCTCTCTCCGGCCCGGGCCGCCTCGATCGTGGCGTTGAGTGCGAGCAGATTGGTCTGGTTCGCGACCGTACCGATGATCTTGATGATCTCCGAAATTGCCCCAACCGCCTCGCATAGCACCACCGTATCGGCCGTGGCCTCCTCGACCAGCACCTTGGCGGCGGTCGCAACCTCGGTCGTCCGCTGTGCCTCGCCAGCCGTCGTCGTCAACAGGCGCGAGATATCGATCAGCGAGCGCGAGACATCATCGACATGGGTCGAGGCCCGCTGCGTCGAGCCGGCTGCGGCGGCCGCTCGCTCGTCCACGGAGCCCGAAAAGCGTGCGAGCTCGCCCGACGCGCCCGACATGCGCGCCGCATGTTGCTCCAGCACCGTTGCAATCGAAGCGATGCGCTGCTGGAAGGCCTGCCCCTGCAATTGGAGACGGTCACGCCGCTCGACCTCGTGCGACAGCACCTCGAGACGCTGTTTGGCCGCCTCCTGCTGGGCCTGCTCGCCGCGCAGATGGGCCAGCAGCGCCCGCGCCAGCATGCCGATCTCATCGCGCCGGATCGCCAGCTTGCCGATCCAGGCCCGGTCCCGCTCGACCGAGCCCAGGGCGCGCGCCATCCCGGTGATCGGCCGCACCAGCCAGCGATATTCCAGCGCGATGACGAGAACGACCAGGAACATGCCGAGCAGCGACAGCAGCAGCTTGTTCTGCCGGGCGTTGTCGACATGCAGAGCCAGCCGACCGCTGACCTCGGTCATGCCCTCGTTCAAGGCGACGCGCAGTTCGTTGCGCTTCGCGGCGAGCCGCTTCAGCGATTCGCGCGCTCCGATATGGTCCGATCCGACCTGCCCCGCCAGCTCTCCGAGAAGATCGACAGCCTCCTGGGCGCGCGCATGGACGGAGCCGTGAAGGCGCATGGCGATATCGGCGACGCTCCGCGCCACCACTTCGATATCGGCTTTCTCCGCGGGCGGCCCGCTATCGGACAGAAGCGAGGCGTTCAGCCGCTGATAGGCGGAATCGGCCTGGGCGAGCGCATCACCCGCGCCAGCATACGCCACCAGATCCCGCGAGAATTGCGTCAGGCGGATCGAGCTGACGACATCGGCGGCGGCAAGGAGAAGCGCAACAAGACCAAGCAGCGCGCCCCAGACGGCAAGACGCTGACCGACAGTTGCCTTGAAGCTCTTCGGAAACATGCAAGCCCGCGCCGGATTTTCGGCGCGGACCTTGCGTCAGCATCGCTTAAAAGTGCCTTAACCAACAAGCTGCCGCAGAAAAATGCGGCCCTCGTGCAAGAGCGCGATCAGATCTTCTCGACCTGGCCGTATTCGAGCTCGACCGGCGTGGCGCGGCCGAAGATCGAGACCGCGACCTTGAGGCGGGCGCGTGCGTGATCGACGTCCTCGACGACACCGTTGAACGAGGCGAAGGGGCCGTCGGCAACCTTGACCTGCTCGCCGACCTCGAAGACCACCGTCGGCTTCGGGCGTTCGATGCCCTCGGCGACCTGGCCCTTGATCCGCATCGCCTCATGCTCGGGGATCGGCATGGGCTTGGCCTTGTCGGCCCCCAGGAAGCCGGTGACCTTCGGCGTGTTCTTGATCAGGTGATAGACCTCGTCGGTCATCTCGCACTTCACCAGGACGTAGCCCGGGAAGAACTTGCGCTCGGCGTCCACCTTGCGGCCACGACGAACCTCGACGACCTTCTCGGTCGGGACCAGCACCTCGTCGAACTTGTCGGCGAGATTGCGCTGCGCCGCCTGATCGCGGATCGACTGCGCGACCTTGTTCTCGAAGTTGGAATAGGCGTGGACGATGTACCAGCGGGTGCTCACGTCAAAACTCCGCTCAGCGTGCGCCAAGGATGAAACCGAGCGACCAGCGAATGATCGTATCGGTAAAGAGGAAGAACAGGCTCGCAGCCACGACCATGGCCAAGACGAGGCCGGTGGTGATCAGTGTCTCGCGCCGCGACGGCCAGGTAACCTTCGCGGCCTCCGAGCGCACCTCCTGCAGGAACTGGAAGGGGTTGGACTTCGCCATTGAGTGGTCACCTCGGTTTCGGGCCGCGCCCGATTCGGACGTCCTGAAAGATTCGCGGCGCGGGGCTCAGGGAGCCGCGCGCCGTCATGAGGCCTCTTACAACGCTCCGGCACGTTAGCCAAGCGCTTTTGATCCGAGCGCTCTCGTCAACCTCGGGGCGCTGCGGGCTTGCGGCAGGCGATCAGCAGGAAGGGCGGACGTTCGCGCTCCCTCGCCCACTCCGGATGTTCGCCGACCTGATCCGGACCGCCCCCCCATTCCTCGAGATGGGTCAGGATGAATCCGGCCGTCAGCAGCAACTGGAGATAGGTTCCGATAGTTCTATGCTGCTTGATGATGCCCTCGGCCGGCCAGTTCGTCCGGCGCGGCCCTTCGTCAAGATAGGGCCCGACCGGCCATGTCGGCGCAGTTCCGGCAGGAGGCGGCGCAGCGCATCCCACTCGGGCGCACCGTCAAGACCGTGGATCGAGCGTGGAACTGGCTGTAACCTTGGAAAAAGTCTCGTCGTCGTAGATGTTCTGCGTCATCGCAGTACGATCGCGAGACTGGCAGGGGCGGCAGGGCTCGAACCTGCGACACCCGGTTTTGGAGACCGGTACTCTACCAACTGAGCTACACCCCTGTAGTCGCGCAGTGCTTTGCCCCAACCCGCCGCGCATTTCAAGTCGAAAAAGAACCGATGTCGACAAGGCTGTGAGCAAAAAGAAAGGGCGGCGTTTCCGCCGCCCCTTCCGAACGCGATGGCGCGCTGTCGATCAGGCGATGATGCTGGCGACGACGCCGGCGCCGACGGTCCTGCCGCCTTCGCGGATGGCGAAGCGCAGCTTCTCCTCCATCGCGATCGGCACGATCAGGTGCACTTCCATGGYGATGTTGTCRCCAGGCATCACCATCTCGGTGCCCTCAGGCARGTGCACCACGCCGGTCACGTCCGTCGTGCGGAAGTAGAACTGCGGGCGGTAGTTGGTGAAGAACGGCGTATGGCGGCCGCCCTCTTCCTTCGTCAGGATGTAGGCCTCGGCCTTGAACTTGGTGTGCGGCTTCACCGAACCCGGCTTGCACAGMAYCTGGCCGCGCTCGACGTCCTCGCGCTTCGTGCCGCGCAGCAGCGCGCCGATGTTGTCGCCAGCCTGGCCCTGGTCCAGCAGCTTGCGGAACATCTCGACGCCGGTCACCGTCGTCTTCACGGTGTCCTTCAGGCCRACGATCTCGATTTCCTCGCCGACCTTGACGATGCCGCGCTCGACGCGACCGGTCACCACCGTGCCACGGCCCGAGATCGAGAACACGTCTTCGACCGGCATCAGGAACGGCWGGTCSAKCGGACGCKCCGGCTGCGGGATRTAGKCGTCGACCGTCTTCATCAGCKCSAYSACCGCGTCATGGCCGATCGCCTTGTCGCCATTGTCCAGCGCRRCCTTGGCCGARCCCTTGGTGATCGGGATKTCGTCGCCCGGGAAGTCGTACTTCGACAGMAGCTCGCGGATCTCCATCTCGACCAGCTCGAGCAGCTCCGCGTCGTCGACCAGGTCGACCTTGTTCATGAACACCACCAGCGCCGGAACGCCGACCTGGCGCGCCAGCAGGATGTGCTCGCGSGTCTGCGGCATCGGGCCGTCGGCAGCCGACACGACCAGGATCGCGCCGTCCATCTGCGCCGCACCCGTGATCATGTTCTTCACGTAGTCGGCGTGGCCGGGGCAGTCGACATGCGCATAGTGACGGTTCGCAGTCTCGTACTCGACGTGAGCCGTCGAGATCGTGATGCCGCGRGCCTTCTCCTCAGGCGCCTTGTCGATCTGGTCATACGCCGTGAACGACGCRCCGCCMGACTCRGCCAGAACCTTCGTGATCGCAGCCGTCAAAGACGTCTTGCCATGGTCAACGTGACCAATCGTTCCGATATTGCAGTGCGGCTTCGTCCGCGCAAACTTCTCTTTGGCCATCGTAGCCTCCGTCAGATCTTGTTCAAATGTTCAGTCGAATGGGTGGATCAGGCGTACTTGGCCTGAACCTCGGCGGCGACCGCCGAAGGAACCTGCTCGTAGTGGTCGAACTGCATCGTGTAGTTGGCGCGTCCCTGGCTGAACGAGCGCAGCTGGTTGACATAGCCGAACATGTTCGCCAGCGGCACCATCGCGTTGACGACGACGGCGTTGCCGCGCATGTCCTGGCCCTGGATCTGGCCACGACGCGAGTTCAGATCGCCGATGACCGAACCGGTATAGTCTTCCGGGGTCACGACTTCGACMKYCATGATCGGCTCGAGCAGCACGGAACCGCCCTTCTGCAGACCTTCGCGAAGTGCAGCCCGCGAGGCGATTTCGAAGGCCAGGGCCGACGAGTCGACTTCGTGGAAGGCACCGTCGATCAACGTCACCTTGACGTCCACCACCGGGAAGCCGGCGAGCACGCCCGAACCGATAACCGAGTTCAGGCCCTTTTCGACGCCGGGGATGTATTCCTTCGGCACCGAGCCGCCGACGACCTTCGACTCGAACTCGAAGCCCTTGCCGGTCTCGTTCGGCTCGATGACCAGCTTGACGCGGGCGAACTGGCCCGTACCACCGGTCTGCTTCTTGTGGGTGTAGTCGACCTCAGCCTTCTTGGTCAGCGTCTCGCGATAGGCAACCTGAGGCGCGCCGATATTGGCGTCGACCTTGTAGGTGCGCTTCAGGATGTCGACCTTGATGTCGAGATGCAGTTCGCCCATGCCCTTCAGGATGGTCTGGCCGCTCTCCTGATCGGTCGAGACGCGGAAGGACGGATCCTCGTTCGCGAGCTTCGACAGGGCCAGGCCCAGCTTCTCCTGGTCGGCCTTGGACTTCGGCTCGATCGCGATCGTGATGACCGGCTCGGGGAACTCCATCCGCTCCAGGATGACCGCATGGGTCGGGTCGCACAGCGTGTCGCCGGTACGGACATCCTTGAGGCCGGCCAGGGCGACGATGTCGCCGGCAAAAGCCTCCTTGATGTCTTCACGGTTGTTCGCGTGCATCAGCAGCATGCGACCGACACGTTCCTTCTTGTCGCGCGTCGAGTTGATCACGCCGGCGCCGGTCTCGATCTTGCCCGAGTAGACGCGGCAGAAGGTGATCGTGCCGACGAAGGGGTCGTCCATGATCTTGAAGGCGAGCATTGAGAAGGGATCTTCGTCGCGCGGATGACGAACGGTCTCTTCTTCGGTCTTGAAATCGATGCCCTTGATGTCGCCACGATCGACCGGCGACGGCAGGTAATCGACGACCGCGTCGAGCAGGGGCTGAACGCCCTTGTTCTTGAAGGACGAGCCGCAGAGCACGGGGTGGAAGGCGCGACGCTGGACCGCGGTGCGGACCAGCTGGCGCAGCGTGTCGGCAGACGGCTCGGTGCCTTCGAGATAGGCTTCCATCGCCGCATCGTCCATCTCGACGGCGGCTTCGACCAGCTTGCCACGATACTCGGCAGCCTTGTCGGCGAGATCGGCAGGGATCTCCTTCTCTTCGAAGGAGGCGCCCAGCGCTTCGCCGTTCCAGACGATCGCCTTCATCTTCACCAGGTCGATGACGCCGGCGAATTCCGCCTCCGAACCGATCGGGATCTGCAGGCAGACCGGCTTGCCGGCGACGCGGTCAATGATGTCCTGGACGCAGCGATAGAAATCGGCGCCGATCTTGTCCATCTTGTTGACGAAGACGACGCGCGGAACGTCGTACTTGTCGGCCTGGCGCCAGACGGTCTCAGTCTGGGGCTCGACGCCCTGGTTGCCGTCGAGCACGCAGACGGCACCATCGAGCACGCGCAGCGAACGCTCGACTTCAATGGTGAAGTCGACGTGGCCAGGGGTGTCGATGATGTTCAGGCGATGGTCGCGCCACAGGCAGGTCGTCGCGGCGGAGGTGATCGTGATGCCACGCTCCTGCTCCTGCKCCATCCAGTCCATGGTSGCCGCGCCRTCRTGGACTTCGCCGATCTTATGCGACTTGCCGGTATAGAACAGGATACGCTCGGTCGTCGTCGTCTTGCCGGCGTCGATATGCGCCATGATACCGAAGTTGCGGTACCGATCGATGGGATGGGAACGGGGCATGAGAGTGCTCTGTCTTTCGTCGGGTGCCGCGGATTACCAGCGGTAATGCGAGAAGGCGCGGTTGGCTTCCGCCATCCGGTGCGTGTCTTCACGCTTCTTCACCGCGTTGCCGCGGTTGTTCGCCGCGTCCATCAGCTCGGCCGAGAGACGCTCAACCATGGTCTTGTCGTTACGGCCGCGAGCAGCCGAGATCAGCCAGCGGATCGCCAGCGCCTGACGGCGCTCGGTGCGAACCTCGACCGGAACCTGGTAGGTCGCGCCACCGACACGACGCGAGCGAACCTCGATCGCCGGGGCGACGTTCTCGAGCGCGCTCTTGAAGACGGAAAGCGGGTCGCTCTTCGTCTTGCCTTCGATGATGTCGAAAGCGCCGTAGACGATCCGCTCTGCGGTCGACTTCTTACCTTCGTACATCACGGAGTTCATGAACTTCGTGACCACGATATCACCGAACTTCGGGTCCGGGATAACTTCGCGTTTTTCGGCGCTATGGCGGCGGGACATCGTCTAGTCTCCGGTCAAATCTCAAAAGCTGCGAACCGCCTCAGCATCAAGCCTCGGCGGTCGGGCAGAAAATCACTTAGGACGCTTGGCGCCGTACTTCGAACGGCGTTGCTTGCGGTTCTTGACGCCCTGCGTATCGAGCACACCGCGCAGGATGTGGTAGCGCACGCCGGGCAAGTCCTTGACGCGACCGCCGCGGATCATCACCACGGAGTGTTCCTGAAGGTTGTGACCTTCACCCGGGATGTAGCCAATGACCTCGAAGCCGTTGGTCAAACGCACCTTGGCAACCTTACGAAGCGCCGAGTTCGGCTTCTTCGGAGTGGTCGTATAGACGCGGGTGCAAACGCCACGCTTCTGCGGGCAGGACTCAAGCGCCGGAGCGGTGTTGCGCGCCTTGACGGGCGAGCGCGGCTTGCGGATCAGCTGGCTGATTGTCGGCATTCTGGCCTCTCGCTCCACTGAGCGGTTGGACTTCTTTTCGGTCGCTCCCCGAACCGGTCAAAGCCATGACATAAACGAAGCCGCGCCGTCGGCTCCCCTCGGGGGCCTCAGGCGCGCTCGCCATGCAGAGGAACACGGAACTCGTCCGCATTCATGCGTCTTGCCATGTCGTCAATCGACGCAGGAATTTACGACGGCGTTTCGGTCGCGAAATTCGCTCGCAGCAGAGGCAAGCGACAAACGTGTCCGACAACCGTCGACAGTGGCGCGCTTATGACTCAGGTGGAGATTCGCGTCAACCCCGAATTCGCATTCGCAGCGAAAGCGTTAACCACCACCCTGCTGAGGGCCGGCTCGGCCGTCATGGCCCCCCGGAGGTCGGCAGGCGGCTGAGGGTGAAGATCACCAATGCCGTCAGGGCAAGGTAGAGCGAAGCGCCGCGCAACACCACCATAGCCACTCCCCTCTTCCCAACCAATCATGCGTCGACGGGTTGCGGTCCAGGCAACTCCCATTTGGGAGCGGTGATCTTCGGGTGCGATTGCCGCAGTATGATCTCATCAGCCGAACGGGGCTAGCGCAGCACCAGTCTGGCCAGCAGGGCGGATAGCTCGCTCTGGCGGGAAACGCCCACCTTGGCGAAGACGCGCTTGAGCGTGGTCCGCGCCGTCTCCTCCGAGATTCCCAGGGCCTGGGACGCGTTGCGAGGGGCAAGTCCTGCGCCGACGAGCGCAGCGATCCGGGCCTCGGCCAATGTGAGGCCGAACAGGTCGCGCACGAGCGCCGGATCGGCGGGCTCGCCTGGCTGCGCGCTGGTCACGACGGCAATCACACTGGTCTCTGAGAGCATGCGCTCTACGCCCGTGGCAGTGGGTGTGCAGACCGGCAGGACATGCACGGCAAGCGTCCCGTCGCGATCCAGTCCGGGGATCAGCAGCGGCCGCGGCACCGCCGTCAAGGTATCGGCACTCGCCGCGCCCGCTCGTGCGATCGCTTCGGACAAGGCCTCCTGCTGCAGGACGGAGCGCGCCGCCAGTCGACCTTGCGAGATCAGTAGCGCATCACCGCATAACTGCTCCGCGACGGGGTTTGCGAAAATCACGTGACCGGTTGCATCGAGCAAGAACACCCCCACGCTCAGCCGCGCCAGCACGTCGGCCAGTGACTGCTGGGTCGCTTCCGCGGTGATCAGGCGGATGCCGAGCCTGAGCGCATTCTCGACATGCCGCCCCAGCTGGCTGAGTGCTGCGAGCTCCTCCTCGGCGAAGGCTGGCTTGCTGTCGGCGCGCTGGATCGAGAGCGCAACGGCGACATGGGGGTCCGGCGAGATGCTGACGCCTGCGAACCATTTCAGCCCCTGGCGCTTGAGGAACTGGCTGTAGAACGGCAGGGTTTCGAGTTCCTCGGACGTTGCGATGTGACGTTCGGTGATCGCATTGCTCCGGGTCAGGTATCCCCTCTCGCGCGAGCGGGCGAAGCGCACATCGTGCCGCCACCATTCGTCCCGGTCATACTCCTTCTGCCCCTCGGCGAGGCTCGGCGAGACAATGATCCCGTAGCTGCCATCGTCCCGCTGGTAGATCATCACGGCGCCGACATCGTCGAAGCAATCGGCAATGGCCTGCAGAGCGGCGGGCCAAAGCGACGGCGTGGCCGCGGCCGCATAGACCGCCTCCACCGCACTGACAAAGCGCTGACCGTCCATCGACGAACTCCCAACTGATTAACATGTTAGATCACAGCTGGTCGCGGAGGCGAAATTCTCCTTTCGTCGCTGAGGCTGCCATGAACAGGCCGGAGAGCCTGCGCCAAACAAAAAGGGCCGCCCGAAGGCGGCCCTTTCGCAAGTCGTGTTCAGCAGCGCCTTATTCGGCTGCCGGAAGCACGGCCGCAGCAGCTGCAGCCTTGGCCGCCGCATCCGCCTTCTGGCCGACGATCAGATCGTCGCGGCGCAGCGCCACCTGCTTGATCCGGGCAACCTGGGCGCCCGTGCCGGCCGGGATGAGCGAGCCGACGATGACGTTCTCCTTGAGGCCTTCGAGGGTATCGTACTTGCCGTTGACCGCCGCCTCGGTGAGGACGCGGGTGGTCTCCTGGAACGACGCCGCCGAGATGAAGGAGCGCGTCTGCAAGCTCGCCTTGGTGATGCCGAGCAGGACCGGAACGCCGCTGGCCGGCTTCTTGCCCTCTTCGCGCATCTTGGCGTTGATCTCCTCCAGTTCGATCCGATCGATCTGGTCGCCGGTGATGATGTCGGTATCACCGGACTCGGTGATCTCGATCTTTTGCAGCATCTGCCGGACGATGACCTCGATGTGCTTGTCGTTGATGCCCACGCCCTGGAGGCGATAGACCTCCTGGATCTCGTTGACGAGATAAGCCGCGAGCTCTTCGACGCCCTTGATCGCCAGGATGTCGTGCGGTGCCGGATTGCCGTCCAGGATGTAGTCGCCCATCTCGACGACGTCGCCGTCCTGGAGATGGATGTGCTTGCCCTTCGGGATCAGGTACTCGAGCCCGTCCGAGCCGTCATGCGGGGTCAACGTGACCCGGCGCTTGTTCTTGTAGTCCTTGCCGAAGCCGATGACACCGGCCTTCTCGGCGATGATCGCCGCATCCTTCGGACGACGTGCCTCGAACAGTTCCGCCACCCGCGGCAGACCGCCGGTGATGTCACGGGTCTTGGCCGAGTCGGTCGAGACACGGGCGAGCACGTCGCCTGCCTTGGTCATCTGGCCCGGCTCCATCGAGATGATGCCGTCGACGGGCAGGATGTAGCGGGCTTCGCCACCGCGGGCGAGCTTCGCAACCTTGCCGTCAGGGCCGTGCACCGTGATCGCCGGACGCAGATCCGACGTCCGGGCCGACCCACGCCAGTCGATGACGACGCGCTTGCTGATGCCGGTCGCCTCGTCCGTCGTCTCGGTGATCGACATGCCGTCCACGAGATCCTCGTAGCCGACAGAGCCGTCCACCTCGGCCAGGATCGGGCGGGAATAGGGATCCCACTCCGCCAGGCGCTGGCCGCGCTTGACCTTGTCGCCTTCGTCGACCCGCATCTTCGAGCCGAACTGGACACGGTGCACCGCGCGCTCGGCGCCGTCCGGACCGACGATCACGATGGCGATGTTGCGCGCCATGGCGATCAGGTCACCATCCGAGTTGCGCGCCGCATTGCGGTTGCGGATCTTCACCGTGCCCTCGAAATTGGACTCGATGAACGACTGGTCCGCGATCGTCGCCGCGCCGCCGATGTGGAAGGTACGCATGGTGAGCTGCGTGCCCGGCTCGCCGATCGATTGTGCCGCGATGACGCCGACCGCCTCACCCATGTTGACGGGCGTGCCGCGGGCAAGATCGCGCCCGTAGCAGGTGGCGCAGACGCCGTTCTTGGTCTCGCAGGTGAGAACCGAACGGATCTTCACCTCCTGGACGCCGGCGGCGTTGATCTTCTCGATATGGCTTTCCTCGATCATCGTACCCTTCGGCACGAGGACGTTGCCATCGATATCCGTGACATCTTCCGCCGCAGAGCGGCCGAGGATGCGGATGCCGAGCGAAGCCACGACCTGACCGGCATCGATGATGGCGCGCATCTTGATGCCGTTATCCGAGCCGCAATCGACCTCGGAGATGATGGCATCCTGCGCCACGTCGACGAGACGGCGGGTGAGATAACCCGAGTTTGCCGTCTTGAGCGCGGTATCGGCCAGACCCTTACGGGCACCGTGCGTCGAGTTGAAGTACTCGAGCACGTCCAGGCCTTCCTTGAAGTTCGAGATGATCGGGCTCTCGATGATCTCGCCGGACGGCTTGGCCATCAGGCCGCGCATGGCGGCGAGCTGGCGCATCTGGGCCGGCGAACCACGGGCACCCGAGTGGCTCATCATGTAGATCGAGTTGATCGGCTTATCGCGGCCGTTCTCGTCCTTCTTAACGGTCGAGATGCGCGCCATCATCTCCTGGGCGAGCTTGTCGGAGCACTTCGCCCAGGCGTCGACGACCTTGTTGTACTTCTCGCCCTGAGTGATCAGGCCGTCCTGGTACTGCTGCTCGTAGTCCTTGGCGAGCGCACGGGTGGTGTCGACGATCTCCCACTTGTTCTCCGGCACGACCATGTCGTCCTTGCCGAAGGAGATGCCGGCCTTGAAGGCGTGCTTGAAGCCGAGGCCCATGACGCGATCGCAGAAGATGACCGATTCCTTCTGACCGCAGCCGCGATAGACGGCGTCGATCATTCCGGAGATCTCCTTCTTCGTCATCAGGCGATTGACGACGTCGAAGGTCACGGCCGGGTGCTCAGGCAGCGCGGTCGAGAGGATCACGCGGCCGGGCGTGGTGTCGTAGATCTTGGTGTAGGACTTGCCGTCCTGGCCGACGCCGGTCCAGCGATATTTGATCTTCGAATGCAGCGTCACGACCTTCTCGTGCAGCGCATATTCGAGTTCGCCGAAATCGCCGAAGATCTTGCCCTGGCCCGGCTCGCCATCCGAGATGATCGAGAGGTAATACAGGCCGAGCACGATATCCTGCGACGGCACGATGATCGGCTGGCCGTTCGCCGGGTGCAGGATGTTGTTGGTCGACATCATCAGCACGCGCGCTTCCAGCTGCGCCTCGAGCGACAGCGGGACGTGCACGGCCATCTGGTCGCCGTCGAAGTCGGCGTTGAACGCGGCGCAGACCAGCGGGTGAAGCTGGATCGCCTTGCCTTCGATCAGCACCGGCTCGAAGGCCTGGATGCCGAGACGGTGCAGCGTCGGAGCGCGGTTCAGCAGCACCGGATGCTCGCGGATGACCTCGTCCAGGATATCCCAGACTTCCGGCTTCTCCTTCTCGACCAGCTTCTTGGCCTGCTTGACCGTGGTCGAGTAGCCCTTCGCATCGAGACGCGCATAGATGAACGGCTTGAACAGCTCGAGCGCCATCTTCTTCGGCAGGCCGCACTGGTGCAGCTTCATCTCCGGGCCGACGACGATGACCGAACGGCCGGAATAGTCGACGCGCTTGCCCAGCAGGTTCTGCCGGAAGCGGCCCTGCTTGCCCTTCAGCATGTCGGCGAGCGACTTCAGCGGGCGCTTGTTGGCACCCGTGATGACGCGGCCGCGGCGGCCGTTGTCGAACAATGCGTCGACCGATTCCTGCAGCATCCGCTTCTCGTTGCGGATGATGATGTCCGGCGCACGCAGCTCGATCAGGCGCTTCAAGCGGTTATTGCGGTTGATGACGCGGCGATAGAGATCGTTCAGATCCGAGGTCGCGAAGCGGCCGCCATCCAGCGGCACCAGCGGACGCAGATCGGGCGGGATCACCGGAACGATGGTCATCACCATCCATTCCGGCTTGTTGCCGGATTCCTGGAACGCCTCGATGATCTTGAGGCGCTTCATCAGCTTCTTGGGCTTCAGCTCCGAGGTCGTCGTCGCGATCTCGTGCTTCAGATCCATGTTGATCTTGTCGAGATCGAGCGCGCGCAGCATCTCGCGGATGGCTTCCGCGCCGATCATCGCCGTGAAGGTGTCAGCGCCATACTCTTCCTGGCAGCGGACATACTCCTCCTCGGACAGGAGCTGACGGTCCTTGAGGGGCGTCAGGCCCGGCTCGATGACGACATACGACTCGAAATAGAGCACCCGCTCGAGCTCCTTGAGCGGCATGTCCATCAGCAGGCCGATGCGCGACGGCAGCGACTTCAGGAACCAGATATGGGCAACCGGAGCGGCGAGTTCGATATGGCCCATGCGCTCGCGTCGGACGCGTGCGAGCGTCACTTCGACGCCGCACTTCTCGCAGATCACGCCCTTGAACTTCATGCGCTTGTACTTGCCGCACAAGCACTCGTAGTCCTTGATCGGCCCAAAGATGCGGGCGCAAAACAGGCCGTCGCGCTCGGGCTTGAAGGTACGGTAGTTGATGGTCTCGGGCTTCTTGATCTCGCCATAGGACCACGACAGGATCTTTTCCGGGCTCGCGATCGAAATCTTGATCGCGTCGAACGCCTGCTGTGTCGGCTGCTGGCCGAAAAGGTTCATGACCTCTTGCTTCATCGCCTGTCTCCTGCCGCCGGCGGGGGAGTGAACCGCCCTGCCCGGCCATCATGCGAATAAGCCGGCGGCGTGAGTGTCGCCGGCATGCTGTGTTCGTCTCGAGGCGGCCCGTTTGGGCCCGCCCCCTTATTCGGCAGCTTCGGCCGGCGGCAATTCGCCCGGCTTCTGCTTGTTGCTGATCAATTCGACATTGAGGCCGAGCGAGCGCATTTCCTTGACGAGAACGTTGAAGCTCTCGGGGATGCCCGCCTCGAAATTGTCCTCGCCGCGCACGATCGACTCGTAGACCTTGGTGCGGCCCGCCACGTCGTCCGACTTCACCGTCAGCATTTCCTGAAGGGTGTAGGCGGCGCCGTAGGCTTCGAGCGCCCAGACCTCCATTTCGCCGAAGCGCTGACCGCCGAACTGCGCCTTGCCGCCCAGCGGCTGCTGGGTAACGAGCGAGTACGGGCCGATCGAACGCGCGTGGATCTTGTCGTCGACCAGGTGGTGCAGCTTCAGCATGTAGATGTAGCCGACCGTGACCTTACGATCGAAGGGCTCGCCGGTCCGTCCGTCATAGAGCGTGACCTGACCGGACTTGTTGAGCCCCGCCTGCTCGAGCAGATGCTCGATGTCCGACTCCTTGGCGCCGTTGAAGACCGGGGTCGCGATCGGAACGCCGCGGCGCAGGTTCTGGCCCATCTCGACCAGCTCCGCATCGTCCATCGACGCAACGATCTCGTTGTCGCCATACACGGCCTCGAAGCTTGCCCGCAGAGCCTTGCCGTCATGCGCCTTCTTGTAGACGTCGATGGCCTTGGCGATCTGCTTGCCGAGACCGGCAGCGGCCCAGCCCAGATGGGTCTCCAGGATCTGACCGACATTCATGCGGCTCGGCACGCCGAGCGGGTTCAGCACGATGTCGGCATGGGTTCCGTCCTCGAGGAAGGGCATGTCCTCGGCGGGAACGATGCGCGAGACGACGCCCTTGTTKCCGTGACGGCCGGCCATCTTGTCGCCSGGCTGAATCTTGCGCTTCACGGCSACGAAGACCTTGACCATCTTCATCACGCCCGGAGGCAGTTCGTCGCCGCGCTGCAGCTTCTCGACCTTGTCGAGGAAGCGCTGCTCGAGGCGCTTCTTCGACTCGTCGTACTGCTTCCGCATCGCCTCGATTTCGGTCATCAGGGCGTCGTCGCCGACGGCGAACAACCACCACTGCGAACGCGGGAACTCGCTCATTCCCTCGCGGGTGATGACCGTGTCCTTCTTGAAGCCCTTCGGACCAGCAAGGCCGGTCTTGCCGGTCAGGATCTCGGCCAGACGCGCAAAGGTGTTGCGGTCCAGGATCGCCTGCTCGTCGTCGCGGTCCTTGGCAAGACGCTCGATCTCCTCGCGCTCGATCGCCTGGGCGCGCTCGTCCTTGTCGACGCCGTGGCGATTGAACACGCGCACTTCGACGATGGTGCCCTGCACGCCCGGCGGAACACGCAGCGAGGTGTCGCGGACATCCGAAGCCTTCTCGCCGAAGATGGCGCGCAGAAGCTTCTCTTCCGGCGTCATCGGGCTTTCGCCCTTCGGCGTGATCTTGCCGACCAGGATGTCGCCCGCAGCGACTTCCGCGCCGATATAGACGATGCCGGCTTCGTCGAGGTTCTTCAGCGCCTCTTCCGAAACGTTCGGAATGTCGCGCGTGATTTCCTCAGGGCCCAGCTTCGTATCGCGGGCCATGACCTCGAATTCCTCGATATGGATCGAGGTGAAGATGTCTTCCGAGACGATCTTCTCCGAGAGCAGGATSGAGTCCTCGAAGTTGTAGCCGTTCCASGGCATGAACGCGACGAGCACGTTGCGGCCGAGAGCCAGTTCGCCGAGCTCCGTCGACGGGCCGTCGGCGACGATGTCGCCCTTCTTGATCATGTCGCCGACGCGCACCAGCGGACGCTGCGTGATGCAGGTCGACTGGTTCGAGCGCTGGAACTTCTGCAGACGGTAGATGTCGACGCCCGGCTTGGTCGGGTCCATCTCGTCGGAGGCGCGGATAACGATACGCGTCGCGTCGACCTGGTCGACGACGCCGGCGCGCCGGGCAGCGATGGCGGCACCCGAGTCACGGGCGACGACCGCTTCCATGCCGGTGCCGACGAAGGGCGCGTCGGCACGAACCAGCGGCACCGCCTGGCGCTGCATGTTCGAGCCCATCAGCGCGCGGTTGGCGTCGTCGTTCTCAAGGAACGGGATCAGCGCGGCGGCGACCGAAACGAGCTGCTTCGGGGACACGTCCATGAAGTCGACCTTGTCGACCGGCGTGACGATGACTTCACCGGCGCGGCGGCAAACGATCAGGTCGTCGGTCAGACGGCCGCTCGCATCGGTCGCGGCGTTCGCCTGGGCGACGTTGTACTTCGCCTCCTCCATCGCCGAGAGATAGATGATCTCGTCGGTGAGCTGGCCGTCGCGGATGCGGCGGTAGGGGCTCTCGATGAAGCCGTACTTGTTCACCCGCGCGAAGGTGGCGAGCGAGTTGATCAGTCCGATATTCGGACCTTCCGGCGTTTCGATCGGGCAGATGCGGCCGTAATGGGTCGGGTGCACGTCGCGCACCTCGAAGCCGGCGCGCTCGCGGGTCAGACCACCTGGGCCAAGCGCCGAAAGACGGCGCTTGTGAGTGACTTCCGAAAGCGGGTTCGTCTGGTCCATGAACTGCGAGAGCTGCGACGAGCCGAAGAACTCGCGCACGGCGGCAGCCGCCGGCTTGGCGTTGATCAGGTCCTGCGGCATCACCGTGTCGATATCGACCGACGACATGCGCTCCTTGATGGCGCGCTCCATGCGCAGCAGGCCCAGGCGGTACTGGTTCTCCATGAGCTCGCCGACCGAGCGCACACGGCGGTTGCCGAGATGGTCGATGTCGTCGATCTCGCCCTTGCCGTCGCGCAGGTCGACCAGCGCCTTGACGACCGCGAAGATGTCCTCCTTGCGCAGGATGCGCACGGTGTCCTCGGCGTCGAGATCGAGACGCATGTTCATCTTCACGCGACCGACGGCCGAAAGGTCGTAGCGCTCCGAGTCGAAGAACAGCGACTGGAACATGTTCTCGGCGGTCTCGAGCGTCGGCGGCTCGCCGGGACGCATCACGCGGTAGATGTCGAACAGCGCTTCCTCGCGGCGCGAGTTCTTGTCCACGTTGAGCGTGTTGCGGATGTAGGGACCGACCGTGATGTGGTCGATATCCAGCACCGGGATCTCGTCGAAACCTTCATCGGTCAGGAGCTTGAGCAGCTTCTCGCTGATCTCCTCGCCCGCCTCGGCGAAGACCTCGCCGGTCGCCGGATTGACCAGATCCTCGGCAATGTACTGGCCGTAGAGATCCTCGTCGGTGGCGCGCAGGAACTTCAGGCCCTTCTCGGCGAGCTGGCGGGCGGTACGGGCGACCAGCTTCTTGCCGGCCTCGACCACGACCTCGCCGGTGTCGGCGTCGATCATGTCGACCGTCGCCTTGAAGCCCTTCATGCGCTCGGCGTCATAGGGAACGCGCCAGCCCTGCTTATCCTTGGCGTAGGCGATGTGGTTGTAGAAGCGGCTGAGGATCTCCTCGCCGTCCATGCCGAGGGCGAACAGCAGCGACGTCACCGGGATCTTACGCTTCCGGTCGATACGCGCGTAGACGATGTCCTTGGCGTCGAACTCGATGTCCAGCCAGGAGCCGCGATAGGGGATGATGCGCGCGGCAAAGAGCAGCTTGCCCGACGAATGGGTCTTGCCCTTGTCGTGATCGAAGAACACGCCCGGCGAGCGGTGCATCTGCGAGACGATGACGCGCTCGGTGCCGTTGACGATGAAGGTGCCGTTATCCGTCATGAGCGGCATGTCGCCCATGTAGACATCCTGCTCCTTGATGTCCTTGACCGACTTCGCCTGGGTGTCGGGATCGATATCGAACACGATCAGGCGCAGCGTCACCTTGAGCGGGGCCGAGAAGGTCATGCCGCGCTGACGGCATTCGTCGACGTCGTATTTCGGCGGCTCGAAGGTGTATTTCACGAATTCAAGCAGCGAAGCGCCAGCGAAATCGCCGATCGGGAACACCGACTTGAAGACGGACTGCAAGCCCTCGTCGGAGCGGCCGCCCTTGGGCTCGTCCACCATCAGGAACTGGTCGTAAGACGCCTTCTGAACCTCGATGAGGTTCGGCATCTGCGCGACTTCCTTGAGTTTTCCGAAGAACTTGCGGACGCGTCTGCGGCCCTGGAGCGAATTGACCATGTTGTTCCTCGCGATCTCTCTCGGACGGCTCACCCGGCGGCCCGCTCACGGACCAGTCTTGGCAGCCACAGGCCGCCGGGGGAGCCGTTCGGCGCTTCGGCGCGCCGACATCAACTGAACTGGCCTTCCCGATGGGGCTCGTGCCCCGGAAAGCCTCTTGCATTCCTTGCGCCGCATTCCGCTTGCCGGAAACGACGCAACAGCCCCGGAGGCGGAAGACCGCCCCGGGACTGTCGTGTACGACTAGGGTCGGACCGGCATCAGCCGGCCCTGCTCACTTGAGCTCGACCTTGGCGCCGACGGCCTCGAGCTGCTTCTTGAGCTTCTCGGCCTCGTCCTTGGTCACGCCTTCCTTGAGCGGCTTCGGAGCGGCTTCCACCAGATCCTTGGCTTCCTTCAGGCCGAGACCGGTGATGGCGCGGACTTCCTTGATCACTTCGATCTTCTTGTCGCCGGCGGCGGCGAGAACGACAGTGAACTCGGTCTGCTCTTCAACAGCAGCAGCCGGAGCGCCACCGGCCGGGCCAGCCGCAACGGCGACGGCGGCAGCGGCAGAAACGCCCCACTTCTCTTCGAGAAGCTTGGCGAGGTCAGCGGCCTCGAGGACGGTCAGGGAGGACAGCTCGTCAACGAGCTTAGCAAGATCAGCCATGGTATGTTCCTACGATAAAGAGGTTCGAACGTTGATCAGGTTGGCAGACGGCCTCAGGCCGCATCCTTGTCGGCATATGCCTGAAACACGCGAGCGAGCTTTGCAGCAGGCGCGGTCGAGAGCTGGGCGATCTTGGTTGCCGGGGCCTGGAGAAGGCCGAGCAACTTGGCGCGCAGTTCGTCGAGCGAGGGCATCGTGGCCAGGGCCTTGACACCATCGGGGTTCAGGGAGGTCTTGCCCATCGCGCCACCGAGGATGACAAGCTTGTCATTGTCCTTGGCGAAAGCGACGGCGACCTTCGGCGCCGCGACCGGATCGCTGGAATAAGCGATCAGGGTGGGGCCCTTCAGCAGGGGACTGATGGACGCGACGTCGGTGCCTTCAAGAGCGATCTTGGCCAGCCGGTTCTTTGCGACCTTCACAGTGGCGCCATTGGCCTTCATCTCACGACGAAGCTTCTGGAACTGTGCCACCGTCAAGCCCGCATAGTGGGCCACGACAACGACCGACGTGTTTGCGAACACGCCGTTCAGTGTCGCGACGGCATCATTCTTTGCCGCTCTTTCCACTGGGCTCTCTCCGGTAGGCGGCAAGACGAAACCTTGCCGCCAGTTGCACTTGTCGCGCAGGCTAGGCCGATTGACACCGGCCGGTCACATGCGCGACGCTCAGTGCCC
>NZ_JBFUIY010000057.1:0-20974 GCF_056401655.1 Allobosea sp. P4_E12
GGATGGGCTGGAGCTGGATGCCGATATCGCGGCGCTCTTCGGCAAGGAGCTCGGCGTCCCCGTCGAGTTCGTGCCGCTCGAGGTCAATAACCGCATCCCGGCCCTGACCACGGGGCGCGTCGATGTGCTGTTTGCGACGATGGCGATGCTGCCCGAACGGGCCAAGGTGGTGCAGTTCAGCAAGCCCTATGTCGCCAACACGATCGTGCTGATCGGGCCGAAATCGGCGGTGATCAAGACCAACGAGGACATGGCGAAGTTCACCATTGGCGTGGCCAAGGGCGCAGCCCAGGATACCCAGGTCACCAAGAACGCGCCGGCCAGCACGACGATCCGGCGCTACGACGGTGATGCCCCCAGCATCCAGGCGCTGGTCTCGGGCCAGGTCCAGGCGCTCGGCGGTAACATCTTCTACATCCAGCGTATCGAGCAGGCCCGGCCGGGCGAATTCGAAAACAAACTCGAATTCCAGAACCTCTACAACGGCGCCTGCACCCGGCAGGGCGAGAAGGAGATCAACGCCGCCCTCAACGCCTTCATCGACAAGATCAGGGCCAATGGCGAGCTCCAGAAAGTCTACGACAAGTGGATGAAGGTTCCCGTCCACAAGTTCCCCGACAGCCTCGAAGGCATCTCCTTCTCCGCAAGCTGAGCGCGGCAGGACAAAACGGAGCAGAGGCCATGAACAGCCAGTCCGCGACTGCAACCATTCAAGGGACTGACGCCATGATCAAAATGGCGGGCGTCGAGAAATGGTACGGCGAGTTCAAGGCCTTGACCGACATCAACCTGTCGGTCCGCCAGGGCGAGAAGATCGTCCTGTGCGGGCCGTCAGGTTCGGGAAAATCGACCCTGATCCGTTGCATCAACCATCTCGAACCCTACCAGAAGGGCGAGATCCGTGTCGGTGGGACGGTTCTCAGCGATGATTCCAGGATCATCGATGCCGTTCGCCGCGAGGTTGGAATGGTGTTTCAGCATTTCAACCTGTTTCCGCATCTGACGGTGCTGGAGAACTGCATGCTGGCGCCGATGCGTTCGCTTCGCGCCAGCAAGGCGCAGGCCGAAGCCACGGCAAGACGCCTGCTCGGCCGGGTCAAGATCGCCGAACAGGCGGAAAAATATCCGGCCCAGCTCTCCGGCGGACAGCAGCAGCGCGTCGCGATCGCGCGGGCCCTGTGCATGCAGCCGAAGGTCATGCTGTTCGACGAGCCGACCTCGGCGCTCGACCCGGAAATGGTCAAGGAGGTGCTCGACACCATGATCGGGCTCGCCGAGGAGGGCATGACGATGATCTGCGTCACCCACGAGATGGGGTTTGCGCGCCAGGTCGCCGACCGCGTGATCTTCATGGCGAGCGGTGCGATCGTCGAAGAAGCGCCGCCGGCTGCGTTCTTCACCAATCCGCGCCACGAGCGCACCCGGCAGTTCCTCGGCGAGATCCTGCACAATCACTGAGGAGGAGGCCGGCATGGCCGATCTGCAATCGATGCCACTGCGTCTCGGTGTCCTCGGTGCGGCGAATATCGCACGCAGCTTTGCGAGTGGTGTCGCGCCGTCGAGGACTGTCACGGTCGCTGCCGTCGCCAGCCGCGATGCCGGGAAGGCCGAACGCTTTGCGATGGAATGCGGCATTCCGCATTTTCATGGCTCCTATGAAGCCTTGCTGGCCGATCCGGAGATCGACGCGATCTACAATCCGCTGCCGAACTCGCTCCATGCGGAATGGTCGATCCGGGCCATGCAAGCCGGCAAGCATGTGCTCTGCGAGAAGCCGCTGGCGATGAATGCGACCGAGGTCCGCGCCATGGCCGCTGCTGCGCGCCAGCACGGACGCCATCTCGTCGAGGCCTATCCCTACCGCGCACAAGCCCAGACGCTGAAACTGCGCGAATTGCTCAACGCGGGCGCGATCGGCAAGGTTCAGCTCATCCGATCGAGTTTTGGCGTCGCCTTCTCCGACCCGGCGAATATCCGCCTGAAGCCCGAAGTCGGCGGTGGCGCCCTTCTCGACGCGGGCAGCTATGCCGTCAGCCTGGCGCTTCTCGTCGCAGGCGCGCGGCCCGAGCGCGTCAGCGCGACGGCGCGCTGGAGCGAAACCGGCGTCGATCGCAGCGTTGCGGCCACGCTGGAATTTCCGAGCGGAGCGCTTGCGCAGATCTCGTGCAGCTTTGCCACGGCCTATCACCGCCACGCCCTGATCGCAGGAGATGCCGGAACGATCGAGACGACCTATCTCAACCATCCCCCACTCGGGGGGCCGCCGGTGCTCACGATCCGGCGTGGTACGACCGTCCAGACCGCTCCCGAGACCATCGAGGTTGCGCCCGGCAATGGGTTCCTCGCGGAAGCGGAGTCGTTCGAGCGGCTGGTGCGGCAAGGACCCGAGCACTGGACCGGCGCGACCCTGGCGGAATCCATCGATATCGCGGTGACGCTGGATGCGATCCTGGCCAGCGCCCGGTCGGGCGCAGCCGTCAGCGTCGCTGCCGAGATCAACACCTAGGAAGGCCAGTTCGTCATGATCCGCGGCACGACGAAACTCATCGCCCATCTCGGCTATCCGACCGAGAGCTTCAAGGCGCCGATGATCTACAACCCGTATTTCGAGCGAGAAGGGATGGACGCCGTCGTGGTGCCGATGGGCTGCAAGGCGGATGACTATCCGGCTTTCCTCAGGCTCTTCTTCAGGCTCTCCAACGCTCACGGCGCCCTTATCACCATGCCGCACAAGGTGACGACGACCGCGCTGGTCGACGAGGTGCAAACCACGGCCGCGATTGCAGGAGCCTGCAATGCCGTGCGGCTTGATGTCGATGGCCGGCTGGTCGGCGACATGTTCGACGGCGAGGGCTTCGTGCGCGGTGTGCTGGGCAAGGGCCGTGTGCTCAAGGGCGCGCGTGCGCTCGTCGTCGGCGCCGGCGGCGTCGGCTCGGCCATCGCCGCCTCGCTCGCCAAGGCAGGCGTCGCGGCACTCGGCCTGTTCGATACCCATGCGCCTCTGGCGAACGGCCTCGCTGACAGGCTTCGCAAGCACTATCCGCAACTGGTCGTCACTGTCGGCTCGAACGATCCGGCCGGGTTCGCGATCCTGGTCAATGCGACGCCGCTCGGCATGAAGGCAGGCGATCCCTTGCCGATGGATGTCGCGCGCATCGCGCCTTCGGCCTTTGTCGGGGAAGTGGTGATGAAGCAGGAGATCACTCCCTTCCTGGCCGCTGTTCGCGCCCGCGGCTGCGCATTCCAGATCGGTGTCGACATGTTGTTCGAGCAGATCCCGGCCTATCTCGAGTTCTTCGGATTCCCCACCACGACATCGGAGGACCTGCGCTCGGTCGCACAGCTCGGCTACGAGGAGACGCGCTCATGATCCCTTCCATCGCCACCGTCTGCGTCTCCGGTACGCTTCAGGAGAAGCTCGAGGCCATTTCGGCTGCCGGTTTTCGTGCCGTCGAGATCTTTGAGAACGACCTGATCGCCTTCCCGGGCTCGCCGACAGAGGTGCGCCGGATCTGCGGCGATCTCGGGCTCGCGATCGTGACCTGCCAGCCGTTTCGCGATTTCGAAGGCATGCCCGATGCGCGGCGGGGGCGGACATTCGACCGGGCGGAACGGAAATTCGACCTCCTGCAGGAGCTTGGGACCGACCTGCTCTTCGTCTGCTCGAGTGTCTCGCCCGAGGGCTTGAGCGGCATCGACAGGCTCGCCGGCGATTTCGCCGAGCTTGGCGAGCGGGCCGCCAAACGAGGGTTGCGCGTCGGCTATGAGGCGCTGGCCTGGGGGCGTCATGTCGTCGACTATCGCGATGCCTGGGAAATCGTGCGCCGGGCCGGCCGCGACAATGTCGGCATCATCCTCGACAGCTTCCACATCCTCTCGCGCGGGCTCGATCCCGCCAGCATCGGCACCATCCCGCGCGACCGGATCTTCATGGTGCAGATGGCGGATGCCCCCAAGCTGCAGATGGATCATCTCTCCTGGAGCCGCCACTGGCGCTGCCTGCCGGGGCAGGGCGATCTCGATCTTGCTGCCTTCATGAGGGCGCTCGCGTCGACTGGCTATGACGGCGTCCTGTCGCTCGAGATCTTCAACGACCGATTCCGGGCCGGCTCTGCCCGCTCGGTGGCGCTCGACGGCCATCGGTCGTTGCTCTGGCTGCTCGACGAGACGGCACGGGAGCTCGGCCGGCCGGTGCCCGGCGCGGTCGCAATGCCGGCGCCTGAGCCTGTCGAAGCGGTCGAGTTCATCGAGTTCGCCATCGCCGAGGCCGAGCGGCCGGGCTTCCAGAGCCTTCTGAGCGCGCTCGGATTCAGCCGCGTCGGCGCGCATCGCTCCAAGGATGTCGATCTCTGGAGCCAGGGCGATATCCGCATCGTGCTCAACAGCGATATCGACGGTTTCGCCCATAGCTACCAGATCACGCATGGGACCTCGGTCTGCGCGATCGCGCTGAGGGTTGCAGATGCGGGCGCGGCCACAGAACGCGCGACGGCCCTGCTCGATGTGCCTCATGCCGGCGCGGTCGGGCCAGGCGAACTCGACATCCCGGCCGTGCGCGGCCTTGGCGGCAGCCTGCTCTATTTCCTGGATCAGTCTTCCGCCCTTGGACGCTGGTCGGAGGTGGATTTCGAGCCCACCGGCGCGAATGGCTCAAGCGCCGGATTGGTGGGGGTCGATCACATCTCGCAGAGCATGCAGTATGAGGAAATGCTGACCTGGCTGCTGTTCTACTCGTCGCTGTTCAAGACAACGAAGACGCCGAGCCAGGCGGTGATCGATCCAGGGGGCGTCGTCCAGAGCCAGGTCATCGAGAGCGGGCTGGATGGTCAGGCCGGCCATGGCCTGAGACTCATTCTCAACGGCTCGCAAAGCCACCGGACGCTGTCGGCCCGCTTCATCACCGATTTCTTCGGCTCCGGCGTGCAACATATCGCCTTCGCCACGAATGATATTCGGGCGACCGTCGAACGGTTGGTGGCCAATGGCGTCGCCATGCTGCCGATTCCGGAGAACTATTACGATGACCTCGAAGCGCGGTCCGATCTGCCTCCCGAGGAGATCGATGCGCTAAAGGCGCTCAACATTCTCTACGACCGCGATGCCGGCGGCGATTTCTGGCAGGCCTATACCGCGACGCTCGATGGCGGGTTGTTCTTCGAGATCGTCCAGCGCAATGGCTATGGTGGCTATGGTGCGGCCAATGCGGGCATCCGCCTGACCGCGCAGGCGCGCCTGTCCCGTCCGATCACCGTGCCTGCGCCCACCCATGCATGAAGGCGCTGCCATGACCACACCCTGCATCATCACTGTCGCGATCACCGGCTCGCTGCCGACCAAGCGCGACAATCCCGCCGTTCCGATCACGATTGCCGAGCAGGTCGAGTCGACGCAGGAGGCCTTCGAGGCGGGGGCGACGCTGGCGCATTGCCATGTCCGCACCGACGAGGGCACGCCGACCTCCGACCCTGAGCGCTTTGGCCGCCTGCTCGAGGGGCTGCGCAAACATTGCCCGGGCATCATCGTGCAGCTCTCCACCGGAGGGCGCTCTGGGGCGGGCAGGGAACGCGAGGGCATGATCCCGCTCAAGCCGGACATGTGCTCACTTTCGACAGGCTCATGCAATTTTCCGACGCGGGTCTATGAGAACAGCCCGGATCTCGTCGACTGGCTGGCGGCGGAGATGCTGACTCACGGCGTCAAGCCCGAGATCGAAGCCTTCGATCTCTCGATGATCTTCAAGGCTGCCGAGATGGGTATCGCGGGCGCGATCAAGGGGCCCCTGCATGTCCAGTTCGTGATGGGCGTGAAGAACGCGATGCCGGTCGATCGCGCTGCGTTCGAGTTCTACATCGCGACATTGAAGCGGCTGGCGCCCGACGCGACCTGGACGGGCGCCGGAATCGGGCGCGACCAGATCACGCTGAACCGCTGGTCACTCGAACTCGGCGGTCACTGCCGGACCGGGCTGGAGGACAATGTCCGCCTCGATCGCGACACGCTCGCGCCGTCCAATGCCGCCCTCGTGAAGCGCATCGCCGAGATGGCAGGCAGCTATGACCGCCACGTGGCGTCGGTCGCAGAGGCGCGGGGTCTGTTGTCGCTGCCGACGGCGTGAGGCCGCGGCTAGTCAAGCTCCCGGTTGACGCTCCGCGACGTGGGGCGGAGCAGCATGTGTTTGTCCCAGGACAGCATCGCGGTGGCCGAAGAAGGTGCCGTAATGGCCTTTGGCGGAGGCGCCATCCTCGCGTCGGCTCTCGCCGGAGCGCTGCAGCACGAAGCGGCGCCTGCCGGGCGCCGCCAGGAACAATGAAACGCCTGCGTTTGGTCAGCCGACGGCCCGCTTCAGCACCGCGACCAGGGCAGCCATCTCATCCCTTGCGCCGATCGAAATGCGCAGGGCTCCTTGTGTACCGGGGACATCGAACATCATGATGTGGATGTTTGCCGCCTTCAGCGCCGAGAAGAATTCGGCGGCCGGTGCGGGCGTGAGGACCGCCAGGAAATTCGCCGCGCTGGGCAAGGCCACGAAGCCAAGATCCTTCAACTGGTCCGCCAGCCAGTCGCGGCCGTCCGCGGTCCTGCTGAGCAGGTCGGTGAGATAGGCGGGCTCCTTCAAAGCCGCTTCGGCTCCCGCCAACGCCACGGCGTTGACGCTGAAATTGGTGCGGATCTTGCGATAGGCATCAGCCAGCGCCGGTGAGCCGACGATGCCGTATCCGACGCGGATGCCGGCAAGACCGAATGCCTTCGAGAAGGTGCGCGTCGAGATCCAGGGGCCGCTGCGGCGGCGCAGGATGGCGAGCACGTCGGGCCCGCCGGCATGATGGCCGAACTCGAAATAGGCCTCGTCGAAATGCAGCAGGGCATGATCCGGGACGCCGGCGACGAGTTGCTCCACATCGGCCTCGTCGAGCATGCCGCCGGTCGGGTTATGCGGCGAGGCGACGAAGACGAGGCGTGTCCGGTCGGTGATGGCGCCCAGGGTGCCCACGACGTCGACGAGGCCATCGCGCCGGTTCGGAACAGATACGAGCTTTGCGCCGCGCATCGCGGCGCCCTTGGCATAGGCTGGAAAGCCAGGATGCGGCGCCACCGCCTCGTCGTCCGCGTCGAGGGCCAATTCGGCGCTGGCGAAGAGGAGTTCGTTCGAGCCGGCCCCCAGCACGATCTGTGCTGGCGGTACGGCAAGGCGCGAAGCCAGCGCTTCGATCAGCGAGGCGCCGTCATGATCGGGGTAGCGGTTCACCTGGCCGGCGGCGGCGCACATCGCCGCCACGACACTCGGAGCGGGCGGCTCCGAGGACTCGTTGAGATGCAGGCTCACCGGCGGCGGTGCTCCCTCCATGGGGGCGGGGGTGCGGCGCGCCGGGACGTTCTGCAGGCGTGCGATACGCGGAACCGGGATGACGGTGGGGTTCGACACAGCTTTCTCCGTCGTGGGCGCGGCAACGCGGATGGTCAGCGTACCGGCGGCGAATATTGCAGACCGCCCTTGCTCCAGAGATTGTTCAGCCCGCGCGCGATCCCCAGCCGCGAGCCCGCGCCGACATTGCGGTCGTGGGATTCGCCGTAATTGCCGACCTGCTTGACGATCTGCATCGCCCAATCGTTCTTCAGGCCCATTGGCTCGCCGAACTTGCCCTCGCTGCCAAGCAGGCGGCGCACCTCGGGGGAACCGGAGGCGGCGAGCTGGTCGGCATTGGCCGAGCTGACGCCAAGCTCTTCCGCAGCAACCATCGCAAAATAGGACCAGCGGACGATGCTGTTCCAGGCCTCGTCGCCCTGCCTCACGACTGGACCGAGCGGCTCCTTCGAGATCAGTTCGGGCAGGATCACGAATTCTGCCGGGTTGACCAGCTTCAGCCTGTAGGCCGACAGCGCCGAGACGTCGTTGCTGAAGACGTCGCAGCGTCCCGACTCGAAGGCCTTGGCGGCCTGATCGCCCGATTCAAAGCTGACGGACTCGTACTTCATCCCATTCGCGCGAAAGAAGTCGGCGATGTTCAGTTCCGTGGTCGTACCGGTCGGCACGCAGACCGACGCACCGCCAAGCTCCTTGGCGGAGCCCGCATTGAGCGACTTGCGGATCATGAAGCCCTGGCCGTCATAGTAGTTGATCCCGGCGAAGCGCAGACCGAGTTGCGTGTCGCGCGAGAGCGTCCAGGTCGCCTGGCGGGAGAGCACGTCGATTTCGCCGCTCTGCAGCGAGACGAACCTGTCCTTCGGGCTGAGGGGGATGAACTTGACCTTGCTTGCGTCGCCCAATGTGGCGGCGGCGACGGCCCGGCACAGGTCGACATCGAATCCGGTCCAGCGACCGGCCTCGTCCGGGACGGAGAAGCCCGCCACACCCGGGCTGACGCCGCAGAGCAGCTGACCGCGCTCGCGGACCTTTTCGAGTGTGCCGGCCTGGGCGGAAACCGCCAGCGCCAGAGTGAAGCCCAAGGCCGTGGTCAAGCGAGCGTGCATGTGATGGTCCTCCCCATTTGTCTGTGGTGGTGGGCGATCCATCGGCCGACCACAACGAGGTTCTTTGTTCGTTTCATTGCTTGAAACGACGGGCGCCGCACACGCCATTTCACAATGCGAAATGCGCGGAGATCGCCATGCTGCGCCGGTGCCGGATGCGATGATGGCGCATCCCAGCCGCTCGATCCCGTGCCGAGTCCATGCAGAACACGCCCTACAATTCCTTCCGGCGCCGCTTGCTCGATCGCGAGTCCTTGATCGGCAGCTTCATCAAGACACCGACCGGCCACGCCATCGAGATCCTCGGCGCAGTCGGCTTCGACTTCGTCGTCATCGACCAGGAGCATGCCCCCTTCGATAGGGGCTCTACCGATGTGGCGCTTCTCGCGGCCCGGGCCGCCGGGGTCGCCGGGGTCGTGCGTGTTCCGGTGCTTTCGCATGACGCGATCCTGTCGGTCCTGGATTGCGGCGCAGTCGGTGTCCTGGCGCCGCATGTCTCGAGTGTCGCGCAGGCCCGTATCCTTGCTGCCGCCTGCCGCTATCGGGGCGGTGCGCGCGGATTTTCGGGCGTGACCCGGGCCGGCGGTTACGGCGCCTTGAAGATGTGGAACCATGTTGATGCGGCCGACGCCGCCACGGCCGCCATCGCGATGATCGAGGATCCCGCTGCACTCGAGGAGATCGACGCGATCCTCGCCGTCGATGGGCTCGACGCCGTCTTCATTGGCCGCGGCGACCTTACGGTTGCTTTCGGTGCGCCGACACGGGACGCGCCTGTGGTCCGCGATGCGGTGGACAGGATCATCGCCGCAGCGAAACGGGCGAACAAGCCGGTCTGCGTCATGACCGACGACGCCGATGAGGCCGCCGATTTTGCCGAGCGCGGTGCAAGCGCCTTCATCGTCTCGTCCGACCAGGGCTTCCTGAGGAAGGCGGCCGGCCACGCGTTCAGCGAGATGTCGGCGATGAAAACCCGTGCTTCTCAGGCTGCAGTCGGCTGAACTGGAGAGATTCTCGATGTTCCACCCCGCCGACCCCCGCGCCAAACTCGCGACCGGGGCGCCTGCCAAGGCTTCGCCCGTTTCGTCCTATGCCGGCGCGGATTATGCGCGCTTCTATGCGCAGGAGCCGCAGAAGGCCGGGTCCGATGCCCGCACTTGGATCGCGCGCGGGCAGAATTTCATCGTCGCTTATTCGGAGGTGCGCGCGGGGGCGAGTCTGGCGCGCATCGGCCATCCGGATGAGTATTGCGTGATCCTGCCGGACGCTGCCATGGGCGCGTCGCTCTCTGCCCGCGGGGAGAGCCTCGCCTCGCCGGGCTCATCCATCCTGTTCGTGCCGCCCGGAGATTCCGAGGTCACGGCAGCCAGTGATGGCCGCGTCATCCGGATCTTCTCCACTGCTGCGACCGATCTGGCGGCAGCCTGTTCCAATGCCTCGTCCTATGCCGAACCGCACGCCAATGTCGCGCTCCTGGAGCCTTGGCCCGAGCCGCGCGGTGGCTGGAAACTGCGGCGCTACAGCCTGGAAGGCGAGGGGGGCGAGAGCCGCTTCGGCCGGATTTTTCGCTGCACGACGCTGATGGTGAACGTGCTCGACCCGCGGCTCGGGCTGCGCGACATCACCAAGCTCTCGCCGCATCACCATGACGATTTCGAGCAGGGCTCACTCGTCATCGACGGCGCCTACATCCACGATATCCGCTGGCCCTGGACGCCGGATATGAGGATCTGGCGCGAGGACGAGCACGAGTTGATGGCGGCTCCGTCGCTGACGGTCATCCCGCCGCCTTCGATCCACACGTCCCGGTCGGTGCTGCCCGGCCTGAACCAGATGATCGACATCTTCTCACCGCCACGCATGGATTTCTCGGAAAAGCCCGGTTGGGTGATCAACGCCGCAGATTATCCAATGCCCGGCGAAACGCCCTGAGGACTTCAGCATGCTTCTCGACAAGGCCCCCCAAACCGACCGTGCCCGGCAGGTCGCGGATCTGCTCGTCGGTGCGGTCGATCTGCACTGTCACAGCGGCCCCGCCGCGATGCCGCGCATCCTCGACCATCATGAGGCCATGCTCGACGCTGCCTCCGCGAAGTTCCGCGCGCTTGTCTACAAGGACCATTTCTACCTCGGTACCTCGCATGCCGTGATGTTGGAGAAGCTCTTCCCCGACAATGGCTTGAAGCTGTTTTCCGGCGTGGCGCTGAACAATGCCTCGGGCGGGTTCAATCCGCATGCCGTCGACCATTGCATCAAGATCGGCGGCAAGATCGTCTGGTTGCCGACCCTCTCGGCCGCGAACCATATCGCGGTCCTGGCGTCAGGCGCCGTCAAGACCTTCCCCAAGACCGCAGGGAAGATGCTGGATGCGCTGCCGCTCACCGCACTCGATGCGAGCGGCACGGTGACGGACGCGGTCAAGCAGATCCTCGACCTGATTGCCGAGGGGGACATCGTTCTCGCGGGCGGCCACCTCCATGCCTCTGAACTCCACCTCGTGTTCGAGGAAGCGCGTGCGCGCGGCGTCCGCAAGATGATCGTCAACCACCCGACCTATATCGTGGGCTGCACGGATGCCGACATCCGCCAGCTCGTTTCGCTCGGTGCCTATATGGAGCACTCGATCTGCATGTTCGTCGAAGGGCGCTCGAAGAAATACGAGATGTCCGACCTCGCTCATCTGATCGAGGTCGCCGGTGTCGAACGCACCCTGCTGTGCTCCGATCTCGGCTTGCTCGGTTCGCCACGCCCGGTCGATGGCTACCGCGAGATCGTCGGTGGGCTGCTCGACCTGCAATTCGCGGAGAAGGACATCAGGACCATGATCGGCGGACATGCGGCGGCATTGCTGAATCTCGACGACGTTTCGCCGGGCGCTGTCTGATCCCGAGCATGCAAAAACCCCGGGTGAGCGGTAGCGCTCACCCGGGGTTTTTCTTTGCGGCGAAGGTTTAGTCGAGGGCGATCGCAGCCGTGCGGATGACCTCGCTCCATTTGGCGATTTCCTGCGCCTGGGCTTTCCGGACGACGTCCGGTCCGCCGCCGAGCGAGCGCACGCCGATCGGATCGAGCTTCGCGCGGCCCTCCGCGCTCAGCACATAATCGTTCACGATCGTGCTGATCCGGCGTGAGATCGGCTCGGGAAGGCCCTTGGGACCAACGATCGCATACCAGGAGGAGGCGTTGACTCCCGTCAGTCCCGCTTCCGACAGGGTCGGCACATCGGGCAGTTGCGGCGCCCGCTCTTCGGCCGTGACTGCGAGTGCGCGGATGGCTCCGGATTTCACATGTGGAATATAGGGCGGAAGGAAATCGACGGCGACATTGACGATTCCTGCGAGGAGATCGGTCGCAAGCGGCGCAGAACCGCGATAGGGCACATGGGTCATCTGGAAACCGCCCTTGCGCTGGATCAGTTCGCCGGCGATGTGCCCCATCAGGCCGAAGCCCGGGCTTCCGAATGTGAGCTTGCCCGGATTGGCTTTGCCGTAGGCGATCAGCTCGGACAGTGTCTTGACTGGCAGGGAAGGGTGCGTCGCCACCACAACCTGCACATCTCCGATCATGGCGATCGGCTCGAAATCGACGAGCGGGTCGAAGCTGAGTGTCTTGTAGAGCAGCTTGTTGGTGACGAGCGGCCCAGACGAGGAGACGAACAGCGTATGCCCGTCGGGGGCGGCGCGCACGACGCTGGCCGCGGCGAGGTTTCCGCCGGCACCAGGTTTGTTTTCGACGATGAAACCTTGCCCCAGCTCTGCGCGGAGCCTCTCCGCGAGCAGGCGGGCCACGACATCGGTGGCCGCGCCGGCCGGGAAGGGCACGATGATGGTCACCGGCCGGGCCGGCCAGCTCTGACCGAGCGCGCCCCGCGTGCTCGCCAGAGCACCGAGGCCGACGAGCGACGCCGCGAACGCGCGGCGAGAATACAATGACATGGTGGCTGTTCCTCCGGAGCGGCAACCGATCGTTCGGCGCGGTTGTGCCCCGGAACTATGCGCGGCTTCCTGGCGACGGAGGTTGGGAAGGCGGCCTATTTCTCATCCTGAAACGCGACGCCCATTGATTGCGACAGCGCCTTGAGTTGCGTCTCGATGCTTGCCGCCGCCTTCTTCAGGGGATGGATGATCCGCGCGCGATCATCGGGCGTCGCCACGACGGACCGGAAGAAGGTGACGCCGAAGGTCGCGAGCACGCGCTCGCCCAGCATGATGGGAACGGCAATCGTCGCAGACGTGCGCGGCTCGACGGCAGGGTCGCGCTCGGTGTAACCGCGCCAGCGTGCCTGGGCGATCAGCCGTTCCAACTCCTCGTCGCCGAGGCCGCTGTTCTCGGGGTCCGGGGAAGCCAGCATTGCAGAGCGCACGATCGTGCGCTCCTCTTCGGGACAGAATGCGAGATAGGCCCGCCCGAGCGCGCGCCCTCCCAGGCTCAGCCGATGGCCGAGGGTTGCGTGGAACGGGGAAATCGGGCTGTCGGGAATGGTGCTGAAACGCACGATCACGGCGTCGTAGTCGAGGACACAGACGGCGCAGGGCCATTTGATTTGCCGGGTAAGGGCCGTCGCCCAGGGGCGCGCGGCCTCGATCACCATCGGCGCACCGTGGAAGCCGGCGCTCAGCCGGTTCACACCGGAAGTCACCTGATACCCCCGCACACGGCTGTCGCGCATGACATAGCCGGTGGCGATGAGCGTTTCGAGGAGCCGGACGATCGTCGGCTTGGGCAGGCCGGTTCGCCGGTGGAGATCGCCAACCGTCGCCAATCCGCTGCGGTTGATTTCGGCGAGAAGGTCGAGCGCCTTGACGACGGACTGGACGGGAGTGAACGAGGGCAAGAGGCGGTCCCAGCCAGACGGATTGTTATGCGTGATGCTGGGGCACCCGCCTGCTCGACGCCAAGGAGACCTGCTGCCCGAAGCGATGTCAAACGCTGGTGTCAGCCATCGAGCGTGAGGACGACCTTGCCCACCTGTTCGCCGGCGTCCATCAGGGCATGGGCCTCCCGTACATCGCGCCAGTCGAAGGTTGCGCAGATGTGGTTGCGAATACGCCTGCTCTCGAGCAACGGCCAGACATGGGCGACGAGCTCCGACGCGATCCGCCCCTTATAGGCGGCAGGACGCGGGCGCAGGGTCGAACCGGTCAGGGTCAGGCGACGCCGGACGATGTTGCGGACATTGACTTCCGCCATCTGGCCGAGATGGCTGGCGATCAGCACGACGCGGCCGTCGGGCGCAAGCAGCTGCAGCTGCTTCTCGGTGTAGGGGCCGGCCTGCGCGTCGAGCGCGACGTCGACCTGCTCTGCGCCGATTGCCGCAACAATCTCGGCCGCCCAGTCCTCGCGATAATTCACTGCGTGATCGGCGCCGATCTCCCGGCAGATGTCGAGCTTCGCGGCTGTCCCTGCCGTTGCGATCACGCGGGCCTGCCGCAAGCTCTTGGCGATCTGGATCGCTGCCATGCCGACGCCGCTGGTGCCGCCTTGCACGAGCAGCGTTTCACCTTCCGCGAGCCGTCCAAGCCAGATCACATTGTTCCAGGCGGTGAAGAAGGCCTCGGGCAGTGCCGCAGCTTCGGTGAAGCTCGCTCCCTTCGGCATGGGCATGCACTGAACCGCGGGCACGGCGCAGAGCTCGGCATATCCGCCGCCATTGGCGAGCGCGCAGACTGCGTCACCCGCCCTGGGCCATTCCACCTCCGCGCCGACGGCTTCGACGATGCCTGCAACGTCGAGGCCAGGCAGGTCGGTCGCGCCGGGCGGTGGCGGATAGAGCCCGCGCCGCTGCTGCACATCCGGGCGGTTCACGGCCGCGGCCCGGACCCGGATGAGGACGTCATTGGGGCCAAGCGCAGGGGACGCGCGCTCGCAAAAGGCCAGCACCTCCGGCCCACCGGGCCGGGTGATCTCGATCGCTTGCATCAGTGTTGCTCGTCGACGGGGGAGATGGGAGCCCGCAGGGCCTGCAGGATCTCCGGCAGGCGCGCCTGGGCGGAGGTCATCAGGCGCTCATAGATGGAGTTGCCATGGGCATCGATCGCAACCGTCACCGGTCCGAATCCTCCCAGCCTGACGCGGTTCAGCCGGAACTGCATGATCAGGTCGTTCCAGGCGCTGTCGAGGACCTCTTCGACGCCTTCGCTGAGCAGCGCCGACGCGCCACCGACGAAGGAGAAATAGACGCAGCCGACCTCGCGCATGGCGTCAGCGCTTTCGCGTGACAATCCGCCCTTGCCGCCGACGGAGGTCAGGCCGAGCTCCCGGATCAAGGTAGGCATCAGGCCGTTGAAGCGGCTCGAGGTCGTTGGATTGACATAATGGAGGCGTCCCGGCCTGCCATCCACTTCGTCATAGCTGACGCCCATATGGAAGAATGCGCTGCCCCGCATCGGTGTCGGCATCTCGCGACCGGCCGCCACCTCGGACACCATGCGCTTCTGCGTGGGCATGCCGACTGTCGCCACCGCGTCGCCATCGAGCAGGAAGAGATCGCCCAGCTTCAGAGCCCGAGCCGCGGCAGGTGTCAGCGGCAGCTTCAGGCGGGGCAGGTCGAAGGAGCTCATTCGATCCGATCCACAACGCCTGAATTGTGGATCTTCGCGCGCGTCCGCCGGTTGATCCAGCAATTGAAGGAGACTGCGACAGGGGTGAAACCGTGGCCTGACGCGTACTCGACATGCACACCGAAGGTCGTGGTCGAGCCGCCGACGCCCATTGGCCCGAAACCGGTCTGGTTGACCGCCCTTGTCAGGCGCTCCTCCATATCGGCAACCATCGGCTCCGGATTATGGTGGCCGAATGGCCGCAGCGTCGCGTCCTTGGAGAGCTTGGCGGCATGGTCGAAGGTGCCACCGATGCCGACGCCGATCACCACGGGAGGGCAGTGCTGACCGCCGGCACGCATGACCATCTCGAGGATGCAGCGTTCGATCTCATCGAGGCTCGGGCTGACCAGCGTCTCGATCGCAGCCCAGCGGCCTCCGCCGAGCGCCTTCGGCGCGCAGGTGATATCCATGTAGTCGACATCGCCAAGCAGGTCATAGGAGACCAGCGGCATGTCCTTGCCCTTGTAGCTGCGCTCATTCGTCAGCGGATTGGTGACGAAGCGCAGGATCGGCGGCTGGATCGTCTGGACGAGGTGCTCGAAGCCATCGACGATGGCCTGGCGGATGTCGCCTCGCATCTGGACACCCGATCCGATCTTCACGGCATAGCTCGGAACCCCTGCATCCGAGCACAGGAAGCGCCCGGTCCGCTCCGCCGTTTCCGCACTGTCGAGCATGAAGGCCAGCGTCTTGCGTGCATGGGGCACGGTCTCGGTCTCGACCGCATTACGCAGGGCGCTCTTCGATGTCTCCGGGATCCGGCGCAGCGACCAGTCATAGAGATTGGCCGTGACCTCCTTCACCAGATCATATGTTATCGCCATGCGCCGCTGCCCAGTTCACCTCTGCCCAACCTAGCGGGCCGGGACGGGGGGATGGTTCAAAGCGCCGGCGTTTCGCACGATGAAATGAGCGCGCTGTGCATACTTTGCTATCCAGCCCCTCCTAGGATCGATCGAGTTTCACCGTCACAGGCCTGATGATGTCTCAGATACCAAGCGCCGTTCCGATGCGCGTTGCCGATCTTGTCGCGGAGGTTGCCGCTGTCTTTGCCGGCGCCGGACTCTCTCCCGCCGGCGCGAGCCGTATTGCGGAAGCCCTGGTCGAAGCGGAGCAGCAGGGCCTGAGCTCGCACGGGCTGATGCATGTGCCGCTCTATATCGAACGCCTGCGCAAGGGCTCGGTCTCGCCGCATGACGAAGCTCTGTGCGTGAGTGACCATGGCGCCGTTGCGGTTCTCGACGGCCGCCACATGCTCGGTCATCTGGCCGCCGAGCAGGCCATGACCCTGGCTATCGCAAAGGCTCGGAGTTTCGGCATCGGCGCGGTTGCCGTGCGTCATGGGTTTCATTTCGGCGCTGCCGGTCGCTATGCCGCCCAGGCCGCTGAGGCCGGCATGATCGGGATTGCGATGTCGAATACGCGGCCGTTGATGCCGGCCCCCGGCGGGGCTGAGCCGGCTGTCGGCAACAACCCGATCGCGATTGCCATTCCGACTGCGGACGAGCCTGCGGTGGTGGTCGATGTCGCCATGAGCGAAGGCGCTCTCGGCCGCATTCGCCATCACCAGCAGCGCGGCGAGCCGATTCCGGCGAACTGGGCCGTAACGTCGGAAGGGCTTCCGACCACCGACCCTGCCGAGGCAATCAGGGGGCTGCTTCTGCCCACCGGCGGCCCCAAGGGGTTTGCCCTCGCACTGGCGGTCGACATGCTGTGCGGGCTCCTGTCCGGTGGTGCCGTGGGAGCCGAGGTGAAAGCGCTCTACGGCGACGCCGCGCAACCGAATGACTGCTCGTTTCTGTTCCTGACGCTGAATCCGGGCGCTTTCGGCGCTGAGGCCTTGCCTTGCCGCGCCGCAGCCGAGCGGGAGCGCATCAGCAGCGGGCGCCGCGCCCCCGGTACTAATGCCATCCGTGTCCCCGGTCAGGCAAAATGGGAGAACGCCAAGCTCCGACAGGAGATCGTGGCGGTCGACAGCCGGACGCTCGCTGCGCTGAGGGCAAGCGCCATTGGAAGCTGACTAGGGGGGCAGGGGCCTCGACTGTCAAAGCGAAGCAGGGGGCGCGGCTGCTCACCAGAGGCGCGGCCCCTCCATCGTTGATACGTGAGCGGAGATCACCTTCCAGCCGAGATCGGGGAAGCGCGCCCAGGTCTGGCTCTACCGGCCGACCATGTCCTGCCCGCGGACCTTGAACTCCAGGTTCACCGTGGCAATGTCGCGCCCCAGAGTGAGAATCTCCAGCCGCAGCCGCTTTTCCTTGATACCGGGCCCCGGCGGGCGAGAAACGCGGTGGGCGTGGATCTCCGAGAAGCCATAGCCATTCTCGTGCAACGCGTATCGGATGGTGTGCGGACTGTCCCAGAATGCGGCATCCAGCACAGCCACATCCTTGTCGATCAGGGCTTGCTCGTAGCGTTCGAACAATGCGCCGATTTCGGCAACGACATCGGGCAAATTCGGGATCAGGTCGGGCACGGTGCAGCCTTCATACATGGCGCCGACGGATCAAGCCGGCCTCCGCCCCCTGTCATAGGATGATCAGAGTTCCGCCCGCTCCCATTCGGATGGGAGCGGGCGGCGAAGCGGTGGACCAGATTCGGTCCCGGAGCGCTGGACGGCTAGGTGCGGTACCAGCTCGCAAGGTTCCAGGTCGTGACTTCCCAGCCCGAAATATCGGGCACGAGGTTGTTCGCCGACGCGCCTACGATCGTGCGCGACAGGAGCGGCAGGATGATGTTGGCCTCGCAGAAGATCTCGTTGACCTTGATCAGCAGCGCGGCGCGCTTCACAGGGTCGAACTCCTTCTGCGCAGCCTTGTAGGCCTCATCCGCTTCCTTGCTGCCATAGCGCGAGACGTTGCGGCCGAGCCACTTGTTCTCCTTGTTGGCGATTTCCCAGGACACGAACTGGTTCAGGAAGCGCTCCGGATCCGGCTGCGGCTGCGTCGTGGTGTACATCTCCATGTCGCAGTAGAGCTTGGTGTAGGTGTCGGGATTGGAGACGTCCGAGGAGAAGAACACGGACGCGGTCACCGACTTCAGCTCGAGATCGATGCCGGCACGCTGGCAGGCCTGCTTGATGATCGCCTGGGTCTTCTGGCGCGGCGCGTTGATCGAGGTCTGGAAGACGTATTTGAGCTTCTTGCCATCCTTCTCGCGGATACCGTCGGCGCCCTTCTTCCAGCCGGCGTCGTCGAGGATCTTGTTGGCCTTGTCGACGCTGAATTCATACTTCAGCTTCGGCGACTTGAACTGCTTCGGCTCGTTGACGAAGCTCGCCGTCGCCGTGCCGCCGCGGCCATAGATGAACTTCTGGATCGAGTCGCGGTCGATCAGGAGGTTGATCGCCTGGCGCACCGCCGGATCGCTGAGCGTCGGATGCTTGGTCTTGACGCTCGAACGTTCGCCGTCGACCTCGGTCCACGGGTCCGTGGGGTTGAGGATGATGAACTCGACGTCGCCACCAGGAACCACCACCACGCGCCCGCGCCCGCCGGTCTCCATGCGCTTGAGGATCTCGTCCTCGACCTGCATGTTCCAGGCATAGTCGTATTCGCCGGTCTGCAGCACGGCACGCGCCGCCGAGACCGCGTCACCGCCGCCTTTGACTTCGAGCGTGTCGAAATGCGGCTTGTTCTTGACGTGATAATCGGGGTTTCGTTCGCCCGTGAGCAGGTCGCCGGGCTTGAACTCGACGAACTTGTAGGGGCCGGTGCCAACGGGCTTCAGATTGGCCGGGGCTTCGCGCGACTTGGCGCCCTTGTACTCGCCGAAATGGTGCTTCGGGATGATCATGCCGGCGACGCCGACGAAGGCATCGGCCCAGAACGGCGTCGGATCCTTGAAGATGATCTTGACGGTGTGGGAGTCGATCTTCTCGACCTTGATGTCCTTGTAGGCGCCGGTCGTATAGGCGGCGGTGGCCGGATCGGCGGCATATTCCCAGGTGAAGACGACGTCATCCGCGGTGAACGGCTTGCCGTCATGCCATTTGACGCCCTGCTTCAGCTTCCAGATCACTTCCTTGCCGTCGGCAGACACTCCGCCATTGGCCTTGGTCGGGATCTCGGCGGCGAGTTGGGGAACGAGATTGCCGTCCTTGTCCCAGCCGGCGAGCGGCTCGAAGAAAACGCGCGAGGCGATCTGGTCCTTGGTGCCGCTGGCGAAATGCGGGTTCAGCAGGGTCGGTGCCTGCCAGAGCAGGATCTTCAGCGGCCCGCCGCCACCGGCCTTGGTCGGCTTGTAGTCGTCGGCCGACTGGGCCATCGCGACGCCGTTCCAGGCCAACATCTGGGTTGCGATCGGTGCGCTCAGTCCCAGCGCCACCATCTTCTGCACGAAGGAGCGCCGCGACAGGCCACCTTCCTTCACATCCGCGATCAAACCTCGCAGGTCGTGTTCGTTCATAAATACCCTCCGCCGACAGGCCGTTGATAATGTTCCGGGGGTCTTGCGCCCCCTGCTTTTCCCTCAAGCAGCCGTCAGCAAGGCATGGGCCAGCGAAAGCGTCAACTGGGCGCTGCAGAATGGCCAATGCTGCATGCGCCGATCGTGCGGGCGTTCGTGCAACGAAGCGTATCGGCGTGGATTAGGCCGCAGCCGCAGCAAGCAACGCGGCTTCATGACATGGCTTTGGAGAAGGTTTGGGGCGGGCACCAAGAATTGGCAGAGGGCACAACGATAGACCTGCCCCGAAACCGAGGTGCGGGCAGGGACCAGCCGAAGGCCATGTCGAGACTGAATGGCTCGCACCGGCGTGCTGACGATGCCCCCGTCGCGGCCTGCGCCGGACGTCGGCCATCCCGGCGCAGTGGACTTCGGAAAAATGCCCGTGATTCGGCCAGCCGATTCTCCACCCTCCGGCGGCTAGGCCGGAAGCGTGTAGGCGGTCTTCACGGTCGTGTAGAATTCCTGCGCGTAGCGGCCCTGTTCCCGGGGGCCGTAGGACGAACCTTTGCGGCCACCGAAGGGCGCGTGGTAATCCGTGCCGGCGGTCGGAAGATTGACCATGACCGTTCCGGCCTCTGCGTTGCGTTTGAAGTGGCTCGCATATTTGAGGCTCGTCGTGCAGATGCCGGCCGAGAGGCCGAACCTTGTATCGTTGGCGGCGGCAAGCGCGGCGTCATAGTCCTTGACGCGGATGACTGCTGCGACTGGCCCGAAGACCTCCTCGCGGGCGATCCGCATGGTCTGGTCGATCTCGGTGAACAGCGCCGGCGATAGATAGAATCCTGGCGTGGCCCGCGCGAGAACCTCACCGCCGCACGCAAGCCGGCCGCCTTCCTCCTGACCAAGGCGGAGATAGCGCAGGTCCTGATCGAGCTGCCTCTGGTCGACCACGGGTCCGATGCTTGCTTCCGGCTTGAGCGCATCGTCGACGACGAGCCCGTGCATGGCATCGATCAGGCGCTCTACGAAGCTGTCATGGATCTTGTCGGTGACGATCAGCCGGGACGCTGCGGTGCAACGCTGCCCGGTCTGGTAGAAGGCGCTATTGAGCGCACACCCAACCGCCAGTTCGATATCGGCATCGTCGAGCACGACAAGCGGGTTCTTGCCGCCCATTTCGAGCTGCATCTTCTTCATCCGGTCGGATGCGACACAGGCCTCTGCGACCTTGCGGCCCGTGGTGACAGAGCCGGTGAAGGAGATTGCGTCCACGTAGCACATTGGGAAGAGGCTCGACCGTTGCCTGACGGCGCGCGAAGCCTTGCGTAGCGCAGCGCGCCGTCACGGCGGTCATGGCCGGCCAGAAGGTCTCTAAAGTGAGGTTGTCGAGACAACACTTTGGAGCGAGGCCAACCATGACCAAGCGCTTTTCTACTCCCACCGGCGCCGTGCTGGTAGCGATCGACATGTCCAAGCACCGCCAGGAGGTGCTGATCGAACGGCCAGAAGGCGGT
>NZ_JBFUIY010000058.1:0-20261 GCF_056401655.1 Allobosea sp. P4_E12
AGGCTGGCAGCTCGATAAAAAGATTGAGACGCCTCTCCATCCGACCCGATCATGAAGCAGGCTGGCAGCTCGATAAAAAGATTGAGACGCCTCTCCATCCGACCCGATCATGAAGCGGCTCAGCGCCGACTTCGCAGAGAAGCCAGACCCCTGGCGGGAACTCATTATCGCGCAGCGTGGCGCAGAGGCTTGTCGGATAATCACCCAAAGCGATCGACGGCGGGCTCTATGACCCCGCCGTGGGCGCTTTTGCTTGACCCCTACCGCCCCAAAAGAGAAGGCCCGCCACCCCTTTCGGAGCAGCGGGGTCGAAACATACGGAGCAAGGGGACCTCCGAAGAACTGGTGGATTGCTCGCAGAGGGCCAAGGGAAGGGCTGGTGTCTGCGATTTTAGTGTTTCGGCTCGGCGATCAGATCGAGCGCAGTAAGCAACGCGGACTGAAGCGCGGCGTGCAGTAGAACATCTGGGCTCGATTTGCCGAACTCACAGTGGCGGTGCTTCACCGTTCCATCGGCCATGACGGCGGCTACATGTACGCGTCCAATAGGGTTGCCGTCTTCATCAGGCTCAATCCCGGTCACGCCCGTCAGAGCGATGGCCAAGTCAGCACCGCTGCGCTCAATGGCGTTCACGGCCATCGCGCGAGCAATCGCTTCAGAAACCGCGCCAAATTCCGCAAGCAATTCCGGGTTGATCCCCAGCAGTCGCTCTTTCGCGGACTTGCGATAGGTGACAAATCCACCGGTGAGCGAGTTCGCGGCGCCCTGCACGGAAGACAGAAGGTGCGCCAGCGAGCCTGCAGAGCAGGATTCAGCTGTAACGACCGTTTGGCCTCGGGCAGAAAGCTGCGAAATGAGAAGCTCAGCAAGAGCAGATGCGGGCGGAACTGACGAAGTTGGAAGTTCGTGCAAGAGGTCCAGTGACATTTTGATGCCTCGCCTCAATCGGCGGGTCCGATGGCTGTTATCGTACCCCGAAAAGCGCGCAGTCCTTAGCCGCCAATGCCAATCGGGTGGAGAAGAACAGCACCCAGTTCCAGACCGGGAGGGTGCATTATTCCGGCTTAAGGTTCTCGGCATAGGTTTTTCCCGAGCGTTGATCCGCGACGAGCTCGTAAGCGATTTACTGTCCGTCGCGCAGCTCTCGCAATCCCGCACGCTCTAAGGCGCTGATATGAACAAACACATCCTGTCCGCCGTCGTCAGGTTGAATAAAACCAAATCCCTTGGTGGCATTGAACCACTTCACCGTTCCCGTCGCCATTGCGGTCCTCCGCAACCCTGAGCCCAAAAAAGGGCCCGCGGTGTCCTCCCACAGCGGGCCCAGTCAGGGGTCATGGGTAATGTCGGCTGAACGCGCATGGAAACGGAGGGTTCCGCCAAAACGCAAAAAGGCTGGCCACCCTTTTCAGAGCAGCGGGCCGGTTTCAAGAGGAAGCACCAAGCCGAGCGGCCGGCTGACGCAGCCAGATACCTAAAAGGAACATAAGTACAAATTTGTTTTTAATGGCTTTCCCAAGGACCAGTTCCTTAGCCTGGCGCAACTCAAATGAAACGGCCTCGGCTGCCCGATGTCGATTCGTGGGTTTGGATTATGATTGCTGTGATGCTTGCCCTGGCCGTGGCTCAGCCGCCCTCGGTGTTTCGGTCCGACACCGACCCTCATTTTGCATGGGGATGCCGACCATGTGGTCCCGGTATCAGACGCCGGGGCCATCGAGAGGCTGATCAAAAGTAACGGGGGACATGTCCAAAGCCATATCTATCCAGGCGAAGGACACGGACTTTCTCTCGCGAGTTGGCCGGATGCGATATCGTGAGCACAGGCGTTCCTGCGCGGGAACCTTAGACGCTCGGCGGGAAAGGGCCGAGACCCCTGAGCTATGTGGAGAGATTCCCGGCTAGGAGGAGAGCCGTCATTGAAGATCGCGACCTACAATGTAAACGGCATCAACGGCCGCTTGTCGGTTCTTCTGCGGTGGCTGAAGCAGGACAACCCCGACGTAGTCTGTCTGCAGGAGCTGAAATGTTCCGACGATCGCTTTCCGGAGCGTGAGCTGCAGCAAGCCGGCTATGCGGCGGTTTGGCAGGGCCAGAAGAGTTGGAACGGTGTCGCCATCCTCGCAAAGCGCGGCCGCCCTCTTGTCCTGACGCGCCGAGGCTTACCCGGAGATCCCGATGACAGCCATAGCCGGTACATCGAGGCGGCGGTGAACGGGATGCTGATAGGGTGTCTCTATCTTCCCAATGGCAATCCCGCCCCTGGGCCCAAGTTCGAATACAAACTTCGCTGGTTTGATCGACTGCAAAGCTACGCCGAGGAGATACTATCACTCGACGTGCCGGTTGCGCTCGTTGGTGACTTCAATGTCATGCCGACGGCGCTGGATGTCTATGCGCCTGAGCGGTGGAAGGAGGACGCTCTCTTTCGCCCCGAGGTGAGGAAGGCATACGCCAAACTACTTGAACAGGGGTGGGTTGACGCCGTCAGGCACCTCCACCCCCACGAGCGCATCTACACGTTTTGGAAATACTGGCGCAACTCGTTTGAACGCGACGCGGGACTGCGGATCGACCACTTCCTGCTAAGCCCCGCTTTGGCTGCATCACTCAAGCGTGCGGAGATTCGGCGTTCGCCGCGTGGCTGGGAGCATACCAGTGACCACGCCCCGGTCCTGATAGAGCTTGAATACCCCCCGCCGTAGCTCGTCGAACTTGAAACAGATCGTTGCCAATTTCTTGCCGCCTTGCAGGAACCAAAGCCGTCACCATCTCGGTGTCCGCGCGGTCCCATCATCGCACCTGGCTGCTCTCCGGTTGGATGCGTTGCCGCGGATGTACCGGCCGCAACCGACGGGAGGGCAAAGCCAGTTTCCCGGCGATGGCCGGAGCCGTCTAGTCCTGACGATAGTCAGAGGCCCGCCGTTCACAGAACGGTGGGCTTAATTTTTTAAGCGCAGAGCGAATTCCGGGGACGGGGACGTCCTGTGCTCACTTGGATTAGGCTCCCGTGTAGGGAGAATTAGCCCGAACTAAGCGAGTGTTCTCTTCCCTGAATGCATCCACAAACTCACGCGCAATTCGTGAAAGTGGACGCACGCCCGGCTGGAACATCGCATAGCGATAATCGAGCCTGGGAAGGAACGGTTTCGCGATCAGTCCCACCTTCTGGAAATGCAGGCTGGTGACGACGTCGACGATGGTCACGCCGACGCCTTCCATGACCAGCGCGCAAGCGGTGCCGAAGAACTCGACATGAACGGCCATGCGCAGCCGCGCCGAATGCTCGGCGAAGGCGCGTTCGATCGCCTCGTGCAGGAAATGATCGGCATAAAGCGAGATGAAGGGGGCGTCGTCGAGATGGGCCGGCGTGATGACCGACTCGGCTGCGAGCGGATGATCGGCGGGCAGCATGCAGACGCAGGGGACTTCGATCGTCTCGATGACGGAGGCTGGGCTCTCGATCGGATGCTCGGCGAAACCGATATCAAAGGCCTCGATGCGGCCGAGATCGCGCACGGTGGGCGATGAGCGCGTGATGAAGCGCACTGTGCCGTCCGGCCAGCGCCTCAGGAGCCGGGAGATGATCGGCGGCAGGGCATAGGTGGCGAGGCCGGGCTGGCTCGCCAGCGACAGCGTTCCCGAGCGTAGGCTCTTAAGATCCCGTGCGACCTGGCGCGTGCGTTCGAGCACCCCGAGAGCGCGACGCGCCTCCTCGTAGAACAGCGTCGCTTCGGGCGTGACCTGCAACCTGCCCTTTTTGCGCTCGAACAGGGAGACGCCGAGCTCGTCCTCAAGCCGGGTGATCAGGTTGCTGATCGCCGGCTGCGACTTTGCCAGCAGGGTCGCCGCGGCGCTCATCGAGCCAGTCTCGATGACAGCACGAAAGGCCTCGAGGTGCCGCGTATCCAAGCCCGTCTCCGCCATTGAGTTATAATCCAGATTTATATCTTTTAACTCATTTCGTTTTTGACGTAAGCCGGGAAAACGGGACCATGGAGCCAAGCCTAAACGGCAACGGGGAATGGGACCGCATCGGTGAAAGACTCGCTTGTCCTCGACAAGGTCGAGAAGCGCTATGGCGATTTCGTCGCGCTCGAACCGACCAATCTGACGATCAAGGCAGGCGAGTTCATCACGCTGCTCGGCCCTTCCGGGTCGGGCAAGACGACGATCTTGATGAGCATTGCCGGCTTCGTCGCACCCAGCAGCGGCCGCATGTTGCTCGACGGCCGCGACGTGACGGCGCTGCCGCCCGAGCGGCGCAATTTCGGCGTCGTCTTCCAGGGCTATGCGCTGTTCCCGCACCTCACCGTCTACGACAATGTCGCCTTTCCGCTGAGAGCACGCGGCATCACCGGCGAGGCGGCCCGGCCGAAGATCGTGGCCGCGCTGGAGACGGCGAAGCTGCAGGCCTTCGCACATCGCTATCCCCGCCAATTGTCGGGCGGGCAGCAGCAGCGCGTCGCGCTTGCCCGCTCGCTTGTCTTCGCGCCGGAACTGCTCCTGCTCGACGAGCCCCTGAGTGCGCTCGACAAGGCCTTGCGCAAGGAATTCCAGACCGAGTTCCGGTCGATCCATCGCGAGGTCGGCTCGACCTTCATCTATGTCACGCATGACCAGGAGGAGGCGCTGACGATGTCGGACCGCATCGTCATCCTCGACCGCGGCCGCATCCTCCAGATCGCCCCGCCAGCCGAGCTCTACGAGCGGCCGGCCACCGAGTTTGTGGCGGGCTTCCTCGGCAAGAGCAATTTCCTGCGCGGCAAGATCGCCTCGACCAGCGGTGGGCACGTCGAGATCCATATGCCCGGCTTCGCCGCGACGGCCGCAGGAAACGGCATCGCGGCGCGTGCCGGCGAAGCAGCGGTCGCTGCCCTCCGGCCTGAGAAGATCAGGCTTGCCGCGTCAACGGCCAGCGCCGAGGCCGCGCCTTGCCAAGTCCGCGGTCGGGTCGGTGACATCACCTATCTCGGCGCGGCCGTCGAGGTCGAGGTCAAACTAACGAATGGCGAGACGCTGCTCGCGACGGTTCCGGCCGGGCAGCGCAGCTTCGCGGAGGGCGAGGAGATCGTCGCCTCATGGGCGCCGGATGCGGCGATCCTCGTGTGCGGCAGCGAGGCCTCGCCGTGAGCGCCGCCGCCGCCACCAGCACCGGCGGAAGCGAGCGGCTCTACTGGCTGATGTTGCTGGCGCCCTGCGTCTTCCTGGCGCTGTTCTACCTCGTGCCGGTTCTGAACGTGCTGGTGCTGAGCTTCACCGTGCCCAAGGCCGGCCTCGCCAACTATGCGGAACTCGTCAACAACGGCGCCGTGCAGCGCGTGCTCTGGACGACGCTTCGGATTGGGGCGATCACCACCGTGCTGGCGCTGGGCATCGGCTACATCGTCGCCTACGCCTTGCTGCAATGCGGGCCGCGCGAGCGCAAGATCCTGCTTGGCATCGTCGTGGCGAGCTTCTGGATCAGCGCCCTCATCCGCGCCTTCGCCTGGGTCGCGCTGCTGCAGTCGAAGGGGCTGGTCAATTCGATCCTGCTCTCGACCGGCCTGATCGAGAGCCCGCTCAGCCTCGTGCGCAACGAGCTCGGCGTGCTCATCGGCATGGTCCATTACATGCTGCCCTACGCGATCCTGCCGCTCTACACGAGCCTGCGCGGCATCGACGACCGGCTGGTGCCGGCGGCACGCGCGCTCGGGGCGACGCCGGGGCAGGCCTTCCGTTGGGTCTTCCTGCCGCTCAGCCTGCCCGGCCTGATCGGCGCGGGCGTGATCGTGATGATCTTCTCGCTCGGCTTCTACATCACCCCGGCCATCCTCGGCGGCGGGCGCACGATCATGGTGGCAGAGTTCATTAGCGTACAGATTTCCGAGACGCTTCGCTGGGGGCTGGCGGCGATGCTGGCGACCGTGCTGCTCGGCGCCGTGCTCCTGCTCGTGATGTGGCTCAGCCGCTTCATGGACGTCGAACAGGCGCTGAGGAAGTAACCATGGCAGCGCTCAGCGTCCCCTCGAACTCAACCGGGCTTTCGCTCAACCGGATTGTCGCCTGGCTCGCGGCCTCGTTCCTGCTGCTGCCCATCCTCGTCGTCATCCCAATCTCGCTGACGCCGGAGCGCTATCTCTCGCTGCCGAGCACATCGATCTCATTTCGCCATTACGGCAGCCTCGCGACCGACGGCCGCTGGACGAAGAGTATCGTCGACAGCCTGATCGTCGGTATCGGCGCGACGGTGCTTGCGACCGTGCTCGGCGTCGCCTTCGCGGTCGGCGCCTGGCGGCTGGGAGCGCCGCTCGCCCGGCGCCTGCGCCTCCTGCTGCTGGCGCCGATCATCGTGCCGCCGATCGTGCATGCGGTCGCGTTCTACCGCGCCTGGGCCACGCTCGGACTGCTCGACACCTATCTCGGGCTGATCCTGATCCACGCGATGAAGGGGCTGCCCTTCGTCGTGCTTACAGTCGCCGGCACGCTGTCCAATGTCGATCCGCGGCTGGAACAGGCGGCACGCAGCCTCGGCGCCAATGCGCGGCAGGCGATGGGCTGGGTCGTGCTGCCGCAGATCCGCGCCGGCATCGTTGCAGGCGCGGCCTTTGCCTTCATCACCTCCTGGGACGAGACCATCGTCGCGCTCTTCGTCACCAGCCGCGCCGTGACGACCCTGCCGCGCCGGATCTGGGAGGGGCTGGCAGACAATATCGACCCGGCCATCGCTGCGCTCGGCACGGTGATGATCGTCCTGACCTTCGCCGCCGTCGCGATCTCGACGCTGCGCAGCGCCTCCGCAAAAGCCTGACAACAGAGGGGAGACCAGCATGACCAGAGAGCATCAGGAATTCCGTGACGACTGCCTCGCGATCCTGCGCAGGCAGACTGAGGGCAAGCGCGTGCATCGCCGCCGCTTCCTGCAGGCGCTCGCCATGCTGGGAGCGATCCCGGTGGCCCTGCGCCTCACGCCGGCCCATGCCCAGACCGGCGAGATCGTCGTCGTTAACTGGGGCGGGGATGCCGTGCCGGCCTATGACGCTATCTGGGCCCAGCCCTTCAACGCCGCTAATCCCGGCGCGAAGGCGTTGATCAACGGCTCGGGGCCGAGCTCCGGCAAGATCAAGGCGATGGTCGAGAGCGGCGCCGTGACCTGGGACGTCTGCGACCGCACCGTGCCGGCCTCGATCGAGCTCGGACGCCAGAACCTACTGGAAAAGGTCGATTGGTCGATCGTCGCGCAGGACAAGGTCCGCGCCGCGCATCGCTCAGACTGGGGCGTCGGCGCCTATCTCTATTCCTTCGTGCTGACCTACGACGCCAAGGCCCTGAAAGGACCGGTGCCGAAGAACTGGAAGGACTTCTGGAACGTCAAGGAATTCCCGGGCAAACGCACGCTGCGCAACAATATCGAGGGCATGCTGGAGGCGGCGCTGCTCGCCGACGGCGTCAGCCGCGACAAGATCTACCCAATCGATGTCGACCGGGCGCTCGCCAAGATCAAGGAGATCAAGCAGCACACGATCTTCTGGACCACCGGCGCGGAGAGCCAGCAGCTCTTCCGCAACCAGGAGGTCGTGATGGGCAATCTCTGGCACACGCGCTCGATGCTGCTCGCCAAGGAAGTCGGCGACCACATCAAGTTCACCTTCGAGGACGGCATCCTCTTTCCCGGCGCCTGGATCGTGCCGAAGGGGAACCCGGCCAAGGCCGGCGCCTGGAAGTTCATCGCCTCGGCGCAGGATCCCAAGAGCCAGGTCGAACTGTTCAAGCGCGTCGGCAACGGGCCGGTCAACCCGGCCGCCGCCGCGATGGTACCGGCCGAGATGAAGGCGCTCGACTGCGGATCGCCCGAGAATTTCGCGCGCCAGGTCGCCGTCGACAACGAGTGGTACGCGCAGCACTACGCCACGATCCTCGCCCGCTACATGGACGCGATCGCCTCCTGAGCCTCGACCCACGATGGGCGGCATCGCGCCGCCCGCCCCTGCCTTTCCGACCAAGACACAGGACTATCGATGACAACGGCGCCGTTTTCGCTCGCCCAGACCTTCATGGGCGTCCCACATCGCACCGAGATCGGCGACGCCAAGGCGGTAGTCCTCGGCCTGCCCTTCGATTGCGGGACGCATCCGCAGCGCGTCGGCTCGCGGCTCGGGCCGTCCTCTATACGCGAGCAGTCGCTGCTGCTGCGAGCCTTCGACTTCGTCAACGGCATCAACCCACTGGAGGCGCTCGGCGTTGTCGATGTCGGCGATGCGAAGGTCAGCCCCGGCGATCTCGAAGCCTCCTATGTCGCGATCGAGGTCGCGGTCGGCGCCATCGCCGAGACGCGGGCCGTGGCGGTGACGCTCGGCGGCGACGGAGCGATCGCGCTGCCGGAGATGCGGGCGCTGCACCGTGTCTATCCCGATCTCGTCACCGTCCATATCGACGCCCATACCGACGCTTACCCGATCGAGGGCTACAACACCGCAACCGCCTTCGGCCGCGCCGTCGAGGAAGGGCTCGTCGATCCGGCCCGCTCCTACCAGGTCGGAATGCGCGGCACGACGATGCTGCCCGGCGTCGGCGAATACGGGCGCAGCCTCGGCTACAACGTGATCCCGCTCGCCGAACTGCTGGAACGCGGCATCGCCAACGTCTTCGCCGAGATCCGCGCGCATATCGGCGACCGAGCGGTGTACCTCTCCTACGACATGGACTTCTTCGACCCCTCGGTCGCGCCGGGCGTCTGCACGCCGACCTGGGGCGGGGCGACCTCGCGCGAGGGGCTGGCGGTGCTGGAGGCCTGCGCCGGGCTCAATCTGGTGGGCGTCAACATCAACACGGTCAGCCCGCCGCATGATGTCGGAGGCATGTCAGCGCTGCTGGCGGCGCAAGTGACGCTGAATGCGCTCAACCTGATCGCGCGGCAGCACCAGTCCAAAGCTGCCAGTTAAGAAACGAGGTTTCTGGCCGGCGAACGACGGATGGCCGGCCAGAAAACGGGAGCGAACTTTGGTGGCTTCCCCTTAAATCATAGAACTCGCACTGTACGGGCTACCCCTATTCCCATTCGATACTCCTCCCGATGCCGCCGCTCCGGCTTTTCAATGCCCCGGCCATGGGAATGGGCCTTTCACCATTTCCCGGGACCGATCGGGACGAGATGAATTGAAGGCGTCGATCGTGGGTTTCGAGATGTCCGGAGGTGCATGAACCGCCGCCCCATCGCGGCGCTGCCTCATTCAGCTCGTAGCGCTTGATCCCCATCATCGGCTCCGCGTCTCAACACGGAACCCCATGAATCAGACATCTCGACAGTTGTGAATCCTGAATGTCGATCCGCTCTAGAAGAGGCTGGATCAATGCGCCCGAGCCGGATCAGCCCTCGGGAACCATCGATAGTCCGCGTAGAAGAAGGCGAGGTTGCCCCAGGGTTACTTCGCGAAAAGGCCACGCCCTCCACAGGCGCAGGAACTTTTTTGGTAGCCCCGCACAGCTCCGGCGGAACGCGGAGCCCCGGATCAACCCCCCTCCACAATCTAGGCATCCCGACTGAGGAACCTCACGGCCCCCCGCGAAGTTCGGCTGGAGAATTTCTGGCTTCGACAAGGAAATTCTCGATGGAAATCCGCCTCGGCTATCACATTGAGATTGTTACACAGCAGCCGACGCCGGCCCTTCTCTTGCTGGATCCTCATCCAGGCCGCGATGCCGATATCGTAAGTCGCCTGGTCCGGACGGTGACATCGCTGGTCGACGGAAGCCCCGTGTTGACCAGCGAATATTCAGACAGCTTTGGCAATCGCCGTCGCCGCCTTGTCATACCGACGGGTGGCGTCGCATTCAAAAGTGACATGATCGTGCGGGACTCGGGGGAAGTCGATCTCGCGAACCGCAGCGCTCGTGAAGTATTTCCGGGAGACCTACCTTCGGATACCCTAGACTACATCCTGCCAAGCCGGTACTGCGAATCCGATGAGCTTGCGGGCATTGCCTGGAATTTGTTTGGCAACTTCGCTGGTGGATGGAACCGCGTCCAGCAGATTTGCAACTTTGTGAATGCTCATATTCGCTTCGATTATCAACTGGCGCGGGCCACCCGCACGGCGGCGCAGTCGTTGAATGAAGGCGTAGGGGTCTGTCGCGATTTTACCCATCTCGCCATAGCGTTCTGCCGCGCCATGAATATTCCAGCGAGATATTGCAATGGGTTTCTCGGCGATATCGGAGTGCCGCCTGACCCAGCGCCAATGGATTACAATGCCTGGTTAGAGGCCTATCTCGACGGCTGTTGGTATACTTTCGACGCGCGGCACAACGTACCGCGGATTGGCCGCATCCTGGTCGCCAGGGGAAGAGACGCGGCGGACATCCCGATGATCCACACCTTCGGGCCGCATTTCCTTCAAAAATTCGAGGTGACAACCGACGAGCTTATCCCGCGTAACTGTGTCAGAAACCGGCGAACCGGCTGATAGGAGCAAAAGACCTCATTGGCCGGCATCGAAACCTCCCTATCACTTCCTGATCCGTTCAGAGCCGTTGCGACGTCAGTGCCGAACTCTGGCCAACCCGACGCCCTAACCGACACTTTGGACTCGCGCGAAGGCTCGCCCAATCCTGTAGTGACATTCCCTGAGAAAAGTGCGCGTCGTCGACCCAGTGCCCGCGACAAAAAATAACGGCAGTTAGCGGCGGGGCAGTATTATAAAATCTCGTTGGGTGCCGAGAGCCCTCGAACGCTCTTCGAGGGGGATGCTCTCCCGCGCGTGCTCCGACCCGGATTGTTCGATCCGCTCTCAGCTTCCACGCCGTCGCGGGTGCTCTCGCGAGGAAGCCGTTTCGGCCTCTGTCCGGATCGTCAATGTTGTAGAAGACTATCCCATCCGCGACATTCGAAAACTCTAAACAGTGCCATTGGCACCTGAGTCAAATTCTGAACAAACGTTCATGGAACCAATGGCTTAGCAGCCCGTTCTAATGGTCGGCGGGGGCCATTGGAGGTCGACATGATCAAGAAGATTATCCTGGTTTCTGCGCTTGCTCTTATGCCGGTCGGGGTTTTCGCGCAGTCGAATTCTGGTGCGGCAGGCGGCGCTGCGGCGGGTGCAGGAGCCGGAGCCGTCGGAGGCGCGATTGTCGGCGGTCCGGCTGGAGCGGCAGTTGGAGCCGTGGGCGGCGCCGTTGGCGGCGCGATCGTTGGCGGTATCGCGGCGGATCAGCGTACTGAATTCCGCACCTATGTGAGGGAACAGAAGGTGCCGTCGGTCGCCTACAAGGAGAAGGTTGTGGTCGGTGCCACTCTTCCGGAGACCGTCACTTACAGAGAGGTGCCGGCTCGCTATGGAAAAACCGAGTATCGCTACACCGTCATCAACGATCAACCGGTCCTGGTCGAACCCAAGACCCGCAAGATCGTCCAGATCATCGAGTGACGTCTTACGGCCCGCCGGAAACGGCGGGCCGCCACCAGAAGCTGCGGTCTTGCGTGCCTTGGTCGTATCCGCTTCACTTTGAACTCTAAAAGCTGATCGCTGCATAAAGCGGTGCTACGACGAACTAATCAGGCTTGCCCAAAACCTGCGCGACGGCGGCCGCGCTCGGCCCCGCTTTTTCTACCGCCATTTTCAATTGCTCGATGCTGACGCCCCACTTTTGCGTCCAGTACTTCACCTCGTGGGGTTCATTCACATTGATGCGCGAGCGGTCCTGCGCACCTCTTTTGGTGAGATCGTCCGGCATGGGAACCTCCTTGAATCCCATTGAACCTCGCTCATGGATCGAAGTTCCGAGTGACGGCGGCAGATGGCGCGAGGATGTTCTCGGAAAGACGGAACCGGACCCGCTGACTGATGTCCGCGATCCAGCTGGTGAGCGCCTAAATAGGCTGGTTACAGAGTGCGGGTTAGCGCAAAACATCAAATCGATCCTGCCCAAGCCGCTTGCACTCGGATTGGTCGGCCTTCTGTTCTTCGCGAACAGGACCAATATTAGAGCAACCCTGGCCGCCATGGGCGCGGCGGAGCGTTGGCGATTGGCGGTCCGTCCTAGTGGCTGACGCTGGTCTCACTTTCCTATGTCAGGGTTCTGCTCATAGTGAAGGTCGATTGGGCGACCGTCGGCCGAGCTATATCGCCAGGTCGCGAGCCAGCGCGATAACATGGACTGCTTCGTTGCCAACCGGCTTGTTCGAATCTTTGGGTGGGCCGCCACCCTGCTCCTGTCCGTCGCCGCGATAGCTACCGTGATTGTCTACTAAGCAACGCCGAATTAGCCCTCGCGTCAGGCGCGGCAGCGGCGTTGACGCTCAAAAGAATGCGAGGTCCGCAACATTATCGAGCGTATTGGCGTTGCTCCCCGCACGGAGGATATGCTGTTGCGGTATGAACGTGCGCTCAGGGGCGTGTCGCTAGCCTTCCTACTGGGCTTCCTGTCTGCGTATGCGATTTCTCGCCTTGAACGCTCCGACAGGAGCGCCCGGGACGATGCCTACGAGAAGAAGGTCGCGCATCGCACCAAGGCCGGAGAAAGTGCGGCCGTCCCGACCGAGATTCCAGCGAAAGGTTGGACTGACATTGCTCGTCGCACCTACCACGAGGTTGAGCGCGATCGGGTCTTGGCAGTTGCGGCAGGTGTGACTTTCTATGGGCTGCTCGCCCTGTTTCCGGCACTAACCGCATTTGTCTCGCTTTACGGACTTGCCGCCGATCCGAGCACAATCGCCGATCAATTCAATATGCTGGACGGATTCTTGCCCGCCGGGGCGACGGATTTTCTTCGTGAGCAGGTTGGCCGTATTGCAGCTGGCGGCGAAACAAAGCTTGGTTTTGCTTTCGCAGTCAGTTTTGGCTTGGCCGTGTGGAGCGCAAACGCCGGAGTGAAAGCACTATTTGATGCCTTGAACGTCGCATATGGCGAAGACGAAAAACGGGGCTTTATCAAGCTGAACCTTGTGTCGTTGGTATTCACCCTTGGGATCCTGGTGTTCTCGCTTGCCGCCCTCGGAGCGGTCGCTCTCATTCCCGTAATCTTGGATTACTCCCAACTCGGCGTCGCTGCAGAATGGCTCGTTACATTGGGCCGCTGGCCAACCCTCATCGGACTTCTTCTTCTTGCGCTGGCAGTTCTCTATCGATACGGACCAAGCCGTGATGAGGCACAATGGGTCTGGGTTAGTCCGGGCGCCTGTTTGGCGGCCGTTGGTTGGCTGGTCGCGTCGATGTTGTTTTCTTGGTATGTGGCGAACTTCGAAGACTACAACAAAACCTACGGCGCAATCGGCGCAGTGATCGGCCTGCTCACCTGGATGTGGTTGTCCGCGACGATCGTTCTCGTGGGCGCCGAATTAAATTCAGAAGCCGAACGCCAAACCTATCTCGACACCACAAAAGGTGCGCCGATGCCGATTGGCATGCGTGGCGCCGATGCGGCCGATCGCAAAGGATGACCCAATATTTGTTGCTGAACGCTTTCAGCAGGACCAAGGGAACAGAGACGGGCGCAGGTCGTTACGCTCACATCGATTTTGCCGCCAACCTGGAGACCGTCATGGCCACGTCCAAGAGACAAACCGGCACCCGGCACCGTTCGACATCCCAAGGCGCCGAATTGGCTCAATCACTGAGGGGTTCTGGCAGCACCGTTTCAGACAATCTGCGTTCCGTGGGTGTCAATACAGACGAAATGGCAGAAATCGCTGAACGGCGCGTGACGGAACTCCAGGAAATGCTGATGGACGAGATTCGGGCTCGGCCTCTTAGAGCACTTGGCTGGGCGGCAGCCGCGGGCCTGGTGGTCGGCTTGTGGGCGGCGAAATAGCTCATGGGATCGCTGATAGCCACATTGGTTGCGCCTCTCGCCGCGGCGATCAAACAAAAGGTGATTGCCTACGCCCTCATGGTATGTGCTGTGTTGCTGGTTGTTTTTGCGTCCGCCTACATTCTCGATGCGGCGCACAGCTGGCTGGCGTTTCGGTATGGCCCAATCAGCGCAAGCTTGAGCGTCGCAGGCGCCCTGCTCGTCACGGCGGGCGTTTGCGTCGGATTTGCATTCTATATCCGCGGGGGGCCGGTCTCGACGCTGCCTTACGCGCGTTTGCTTCGTCCCAAGTTTTCAAAGACCGGTGTGGCACTGGCCGCGGCCATTGCTGGTGGGCTGACTTCATTCACGGCTATCGCAAGCTCGAGGCGTCTAAGGTCAATATTGTCCGGCCGGCCTAGTCATAATCCCTAAGGCCGCCCGAGCAGACTTAGTTGGTTTTAACCAAAACGACGCGGGCATCATTCGATCCTCCTAGGACGCGCACGGTTGCTCTCGCGGACCGCTTGATGCCGTCGCATGCTCCGCGGTTGTGATGGGCGCGGTGATATTCGCAGACGCTCGGCACTCGACATAGGCCACCTGTTACGCGGATCATTCAGCTTTCGATCGCAGGGAGCGGAGCTATGGCTGGTCCGTGGAGGACACTGCCATCTGGTGCGAACTGGGAACCATGACAGGGGCAGTCCCAGCACCGCTCAAAAGAGTTCCACTGCAAGTGACAGCCAACGTGCGTACAGGCCGCTGATCGTTCAAATAACTTCCCCTTCTCATCGCGATACGCGGCGATCTTGGCTAGGCCGCGCCGAATGATTGCCCCTTGTCCGGGAGCCAATTCGTCGACCGAGCCAAGCTCACCCGGCGCCAGATACGACGCAGCATTTGCGAGGAGCGTTGCGTTCTCTGAAAGGAAGCGCACCGCTGCCTTGAGCGGCTTGCGCCCGGGATCGTAGACGGAGGCGTAAGGACTTTCCTCACCGGCTATCATCGCCGGGATGATCAAACTGGCGACGACGCCGTGGGTGATACCCTGGCCGGAGTCGCCGGTCGCGACGTAGACCCGTCTGTATTCCGGATCCAATCCAATGAACGCACAATAGTCGAGCGTGTCCATGACTTGTCCGGACCAGCGATGCGTTTCCTCACCGAGATTTGGCACCAACATCCGAATCCAGGATTCGAGAGCCACGAAACGCGCGGGCGCGTTGTCCGCTGCACCCGTTTTATGATCCTCGCCACCGACGATGAGGATGTCGCGACCATCGACGCCGGAAGTCAGGCGCACGTAGTGATAGGGATCGAGCGTGTCCCAATACAACTGGTCTTCCACCTCTCCGCGCTTGAGGTCGAACGCCATCGCATAGGTGCGGTACGGAGCTTGTTTGGTGTGAAAGCCTACCGTCTGATGGATCGGCGAATTGGTCGCGACCACAGCGTGCGGGGCCATTATGTGGTGGCCATTCGCCAGCGTCACCTTAACGAGGTCGCCTTCTTCGTGGAGCTCATCGACTGCGGTGTTTGGATGAAGACGTCCGCCCTTTGCTTTGATCGCGTCGCAAAGACCATTCAAATATTTTAGAGGATGAAAGGTCGCCTGGTTGGGGTAGCGGAGATAGGGCGTCGCCGCGAGTCCGCGGAGCGGGAGTCCTTTGTCGCGATTGACGGCGACCTTTAATTTTTTGGCGGCATCGATTTCATCTTGCAGGACGCTCTCCTCGCTCGTCGGGTCGAGAAACAGGATGCCGTCGAGCCTCCGAAATTCACAATCGATGCTTTCTTTGGATTGGATTGTCTCGATCCGATCGACCCCAGCGCTCTGGCTGTCCTGGAACGTGCGGGAGAGTTCCGTCCCTCGCATTGAAATCAACCCAGCCAGGGAGTCGTCGCAAATGGGCGCCAGATGGGCTGTCGTTCGTGCGGTCATTCCGCCGGCAATCGCACCACGGTCCACAACGGCAACAGATCGTCCACGTTGCAGAAGCTCGTAGGCCACTGACAGACCGGCGATGCCGGCTCCGATTACCACCACGTCAATGGTGAGGTCCTTACTCAGCGATTTGGCATGGCTGGCAACCTTCACGTCCATCCAGACCGAACGGCTGTGCTCCTGCAACGCGTTCATCGGTAACCTCCACGCTCTGGGAGCAGGAACGTCACCCGTCGCATTTGGTTCGGCAGCCCGACGAAATCGATTCCTCCTTCGTCCCCCGCATCATCGCCGCTAGAGCTTCACACAGACACCGAGATTGTGCGTGCACGGGACCGCCCAAACCGGCGGGCATAAGCGTTGGCCGCGAACACGTGATCGAACTGGAACAATCCCCTGCCGACGAGGTTCGACCTGTCTCAGGAAGCCTACCCAAACCAGGGAGACAGCCATGGCGGACGCCAAGACCCTCAACGACATGTTCATCGACATGCTCAAGGACGTTTATTACGCCGAAAAGCAAATTCTTCGCACACTTCCGAAGATGGCAAAGGCAGCCAAATCCCAGGAACTCAAGGCCGCATTCGAAAAGCACCGGGATGAGACGGAGGGACAAATCGAACGTCTGGCGCAGGTCTTTGAGATTGCCGGCAAAGCAGCCCGCGGCAAAACCTGCGACGCGATTCTCGGCATCATCGAGGAAGGTAAGGCGGTGATGGAGGATTATGCCGGCAGCCCCGCCATGGACGCAGGCCTGCTCGCGGCGGCCCAGGCCGTGGAGCACTACGAAATCGCCCGGTACGGAACGCTGAAGGCCTGGGCCGGACAGCTTGGCCTTAAGGATGCAGTGGGCCTGTTGGATCAGACTCTCACCGAAGAATCGAAAACCGACGAAGCGCTTTCGAAGCTCGCTGCGGGCTCGGTCAACGAGTCAGCCATGGCGAAGGCCGCGTAGCCAATAATTTGGGGGCCCCGATATCCGGGGCTCCCGCCCTGACAATCAAGTAAGGCGATGCGCGATGGCAAACTATGAGGATTCACTGGTCGAACTTGGGAGGGGCGCCTCGTTGTTCACCCGCCTTTCCCAGACCACGGCCCGTTGGGCGGGAAAGCCGCAAACATTCTTCGTGGCGCTCGGGGCCATTGTCATTTGGGCGATGTCGGGCCCGATTTTCGGCTTCAACGACACCTGGCAGCTGGTGATCAATACATCGACTACGATCGTGACCTTCCTGATGGTCTTCATCATCCAGAACAGCCAGAATCGAGACACCTGCGCCATGCAGATCAAGCTGGACGAACTGATCGTTCGCCTCGAAGGGGCTCGCGAGGAACTCCTCGACCTCGAAGAGCTGGACGAAGAGAAGCTCGAGGCGCTTCGCAATGATTTTGAGCGACGTGCCGAGCGTGCCCGCGCGCGGACCACCGGCTAATCAAGAAGGACTGTACCCGAGATAAAAATGAGAAGGGGGAGACCGCATGTCATTCGCGGCGTCGAAGCATGGTACTAGCCATCACCTGAAGACGCGTGCGCTCCGATATTCAGTTTGGACGGGTCGCGGGCCGGATGTGAGATTACAGGCCCCGACGCCCCCGTACCAAAAACGATGTTGGGGACGTTGCCTCTGGCGGTGATTGCAACAGTTAGTATCCCCCCGCCCCTGACAGAGCCTTGATGAGCGCGAAAGCGCGAAGCGAAAAGCCGCACGCCATGGTGTGTGCGAGCCCACGGATTAGGGTATCTGGCTTCACGGCTTGGCGAGGCAGGCTCAAGTTGGCGCCGGGAACTAATTTGGCCAGATTGGATCAAAGGGCGGAGGGATGAAACTCCGCAAGAGAGAGAGAGACGGTCGCGTAGTCGGAGAGCGAGCTGTCATCACGCCATTTCGACCAAAGCGGATTCCGCCGGGCTTCACGGCACCGCCAGATGGTGGGGATCGCGGCGGTTGATCAACTCGGAACTGTCTTCGACTGACCGAGTTGAACGAAAATCCTCTTCGCCGGAGTCAGAACCATGGAAAATCAAACCCATTTTTCGAGCTTTAAAGAAATGTCAGAGCACGCCGACGCTCTTAAGGATGATTTCGATCATGATGCGACCGGAGCCTCTGCCACTTTGTCAGCTGATGGTGTGGGCACTGACCGTATGGCGGCAATCGGAAGGCAAGCGGCCAGCGAATTTCAACAACTAATAGAAGAGGAAATCCGAGCACGCCCCATGCGCTCGGTGGGATGGGCAACTGCCGCGGGACTTGTACTGGGCTTCCTGGTGGCAAGGTAAAGGTCTGCTCGGTCACCAGCCTGGAGTGTGTCTGGTGCGAGTAGGTTTCCCTACCAGCTGGCCAAGTGCCCATGTGTAAGAGGTCAATGCTATGGGGGAGAGGTTACCTCCATTGACCGCGCGTGCGGTCCATATCTGCGTCGACATGCGGAGGTTGTTCTCGCCAGCTGGCCCGTGGAGTACGCCGTGGATGCCGAAGGTTTTGCCCCAGTGCGTTGCTCTTTCTGCGCATTGCCCAGACGCGACGATATTCACAAGGTTCATCACGCCCCGAACTGAGGACGATGCGCGGGGCGCCTGGCGTGCCCTTAACAAGCGCTGGCCCGAGACGACGCAGCAACGGATCCACCCTGACTTGCTCGAACTCATGCCGGAGTTGGCACGTTTTACCCCCCGGCGCGGGTGTTCGACAAGTCCGTATACTCTGGGTTCGCTGGGATCCGGCTCGTCAGATACCTCGAGGAAATCCAGGCTGACGTCGTCATCCTTTCGGGTGCGGAAACCGAATTTGCGTCCTGTCGACGGCGTTGGGAGCCGTGGATTATGGCTATCATGTTGTGATAGCCACCGACGCGGTATGCAGCTCCTCAGACGCGGGGCACGATGCCCTACTGAAACTCTTTCATGAACGCTTCAGCCACCAGATTTCCGCGGCCGTAACGGCAGAAATTCTTGAAAACTGGCGGGCCCGGTGATGCAACTACCCCGGGACCGGGCGCAAACGTGTCTAACGGTGAAGCTCTTGGGGGGCACCCCGGGGGCACGCGACCCGCAACCATGCTGCTGCGCCACCTGAGTAAACGACCGAAGTGTCGCTGCCGGATCAAAACTCCTCAGAAGCGGGCTCTCCCGCAGTTTTGGTGCAACCATTTGGAATCTCGCGGATTCCCAAAGGCTCCAGGGTTCAGGAGCTGTCGCCCCATGTCCAAGAGGATATTGCCATTCGTCCCGCAGCATTTTGTCGTGGAGCGGGTCCTGCCGCATGCCGCAGGCGTCAGCATTGTCTGCCGAACTCGACGTCTCGCGTCCCGCTGCCCAACCTGTCGAAGCCTGTCGGCACGCACGCATAGCCATTACGAGCGCCGCATCGCGGACCTGCCTTGGCAAGGGCGCTCCGTGACACTCTGCTTTCAGGCCCGCCGCCTTCGCTGTGGCAATCGCCGCTGCGCCCGGCGCACCTTTACGGAGCGTGCGGAAGACGCGGTCAGGCCGCATGCGCGCGGCACGCTTCGGCTGCGCGAGATCCAGCGCAGTGTTGGGCTGGCGCTGGGGGGCGAAGCCGGCGCGCGCCTCGTCGAAAGGCTGGGCATGCGCGCCAGCGCGGACACCATGCTCAGGATGGTGCGGAGCCGTCCCTCTTCCCTGGACCGGGCACCGCGGATTCTGGGTGTCGACGACTGGGCCTGGCGACGCGGCCAGCGCTACGGGACGGTGCTCGTCGACCTCGAGACCAACCGCGTCGTCGACCTTCTGCCCGATCGCGACAGCGCGACGCTCGCGGACTGGCTGGCGACACATCCCGGCACCGAGATCATCGCGCGCGACCGTGCCGGCGCCTATGCGCAAGGCGCTCGCCAAGGCGCGCCCGGCGCGCGCCAGGTCGCCGACCGCTGGCACATGCTGCGCAACTGCTCGGACGCACTGCTCGATGCCGTCGAAAAGCGGCATCGCCTTGTTCGCGAGGTCGGCGCCTCGCTCGCCGCCGATCGCGACGGGGGAACGTCAGGACGTCTCGTTCAGTTGCCTGAGGCTTTCGGCATGCCGAAGGCTTCTCGCCAGCGGCGGGATGGCCGGGCGGCCCGCCAGGCAATGTACGACAGCGTCGTCGCCCTGCGGCAAAGAGGGTGGAGCCTGACAGCGATCCGGCGGGAGACCGGGCATGACCGCAAGACGGTGCGCAAGTGGCTTGACGACAAACGGCCGGGATCCTGGCAGCGTCGGAAAGCGAGCGCTCATCCCGCGGATGCCTTCTCAGACTATCTTCGTCAGCGTTGGGATGAGGGCTGTCGCAATTCGGATTTCTTGGCTGGCGGCATGGATATGATCACGAAGCTCTTCGACCTTGAGAAGTTAGGTCGTAACCGCTGTTTTCAGGCCACGGCCTTGAGCGGCTGGGGTGCGTAGGCCCAGGGCAGCAAGCCGTCGATCTGGCTTTGCGGATGGCCGGCGACGATGCGGGCGATGACGTCGCCGAGATAGGCTTGCGGGTCGACGGCGTTGAGCTTGCAGGTCTCCACGAGCGAGGCGATGACGGCCCAGTGCTCGCC
>NZ_JBFUIY010000059.1:0-18373 GCF_056401655.1 Allobosea sp. P4_E12
TCGGCCTCGTCTCCGCGCTGCTGCCGCATACCATCGGCATTCTGTTCGGGCGCTACGTCCTTAAGATGGACCCGCTCATCGTGCTCGGCGCCTGCGCCGGGGCCGGCACCATCACGGCGGCGCTCAGGGCCATCCAGGACGAGGCCCAGAGCAGCATTCCGGCGCTGGGTTACACAGTGCCCTATGCCATCGGCAATATCCTGCTCACGGCCTGGGGGCCGATCCTGATCGGAATCATGTCGCGTTAGGAGTCGCTGGCGCTGGTAGCGCCGTGCTGCCTGCGGTGGCTGGGTCAAATCGAAATTGATTTGAGCTTCGACCTCGCTCAACCAGGGACGAGTTTCAAAATGCCCAGTGCGGCAAAAGACGTGCTGTCGAAGGGTCCCTTCTTATCGCACCATCCGGACGCCGCGATAGGTGGCAAAGTACCTGCCGAATTGGTGGGGCGTCGGCGCACACGAGACCGCCAGGACATATGGGAAGAATGGCGCTGGACGACTTGCGGATTGAGCGCTTATCGCCTCGAGAATCGAACCCGGATCGGGACGCACCGTACGCGACCTGCTGGGCGCCCGGGAGTGGCGCATCCGAGCTTTGCCGCCTGGAGGCGAAGCAGCCGAAAGCAACGCGCAGCGGCGCAAAACGAGATGCCGACCCCGACCAGCAGCGGGATCCAGCAGGCTGGAACAGGACCAGTCTGAGTGTGGCAGTATTGTCATAAATAGGAATTCCGGTAGAGGCGCGCCTATGCAGACATTCATCAACTCCTTTCTGCTAGTGCTTGCCGCGATCTTCCCTGTGGTGAATCCTCCGGGGACGGCGCTTGTCTTTATCGGGCTTACGAGTGGACTGACACCCAACGTTCGGCGCGCACTGGCGCGGCGGGTCGCATTCAACTCCCTGCTCGTCCTAGTGGGTTCCTTTCTGCTTGGAGCCTTAATCCTGCAGTTTTATGGTATATCCGTACCGGTCTTGCGCGTCGCGGGCGGTTTCATCGTCGCGGTATCCGGTTGGAAGCTTCTCAACAAAGGAAGCCGCACGGAAATCGAGGCCACACCCAACTCTGCGCATCTAGGAGATCCGCTCAGCCTGGCGTTCTATCCGTTGACGCTGCCCCTCACCACTGGCCCGGGCACGATCGCGGTGATGATCAGTCTCGGCCTCTCGCGGGGCGCTCAGCGACCGGCCGACGAGCTGTTGTTCATATTTGCCAGTCTTGCCGCTGTCGCGGTGATCGCCTTCGCAATAGGAATCTGCTTCTCATACGCGCATCGAATGCAAAGGTTTCTCGGTCCAGGTGGAACCGACATTGCCGTACGTTTAACCGCATTCATCCTCTTCACCCTCGGCATGCAGATCATATGGTCCGGAGCGAATGAGTTACTCATCTCGGTCCTGCATCCTGGCTCAATTCCGGCCGCCCCGAAGCCACTGGGCTGAGCGCACCGGTCCGCGTGCGAGCACTAGCCCTTCGTCAGGACGACGACCGTTCGTGAAATTACCGCCTCCAATAGCCGGATTTCCGCGCGCCAATGTGGTGATCCGAATCCTTCCGGGAAAGAGCGCCGACATTCGCGCCCCTTTTCCTGCCGGGCCAGATGTTGCGGGGCGATGCTTGAGGACATGAGTTCGGGTTGATAGTGAAGAGGCGCTGCGAGCCTCTCACGGCAGTTCCGTTTTTTTCACCAGGTGGGGGCCGCAGTTTGCCATGCGCGACCTAATCTCCACGCCATCGGTAAAGCTCTATCTCCGCGAGGCGCGTGAGGTGCGGCGGCTGACGAAAGCACTGGCCTTTGCCGCCGAGGCCCATCGGAACCATCGTCGCAAGGGGGCGAGCCAGGAGCCCTATATCAACCACCTGATCGAAGTGGTCGATCTCGTCGCGTCGGTCGAAAGCAGCGATATGGACGTTCTTATCGCGGCGGTGCTCCATGATGTGCTGGAGGACACCCAGACTGGCCATGACGAGTTGGCTGCAGCGTTCGGGGACCGTGCCGCACATATCGTCCAAGAGAATTCCGATGACATGACCTTGCCCAAGTCGGAGCGGCGCCGCGCTCGGCTCGAAGGCATTGGCAAGAAATCGCGCGAGGCAAGGCTGGTCAAGTTCGCGGACATCATCTCGAACCTGCGCGCCATCGCCGTCTCGCCGCCGGCCGGCTGGTCGAACGATCGCAGGCTTGGATACCTGAACGCCTGCCGCAATCTCGTGGATGCCGGACGCGGTTCGAACGCTGAGATCGAACGCATCTTCGACGACACCGCAAAAGCAGTGGAGCAGACAATCAGAGCCGAAGGGCTCGGCGATCTGGATGATGGTGCGTCAGCACGGAACGAGCTCGAGGCTGCCATCGGCCAGGCTGTGTACCTCGTCTATGTGCCGAACACCAAGTGCCGCACCCTGGGAGAAGCAGACATCGACCTGCTCTGTGAAATGATCGCCCGAACGTTCCCGTCTGCCACTGTGCAGACAGCCGAAGGCATTCATGAGCACCGGCGCAGATCGATGCTTATCGGCAGGATCCGGACAGATAGCGGCGACGCGATCGTCGCTCTTGCCCAGCGCCTGTGCCTCGCCTTTGACGAGCCCTTTGTCGGCGTCGAGGTCGATGGGCGCTACATTCGTATCTATGGCGATGACACCGACTAGGCCGTCCGGATTTCAGTCGACGCGAGACTCGCTGGACGGAAATTCGAGCTGGTCCGGATCGATCTTGCCGAAGCGGATCAGTTCCTTTCGGGCATCGACGAAAAGAGGAAAATCGCCGCGTTGAAGCGAGATTTTCATCTTCACGTGGCCATCACGGCTCGAAAGGCCGGGTAAGGGCGCGGCGATCCGGCGATGATCGGTCGAGGGACATCCTTGGGCTTTCGGATGGCAGTGAAGGCGCAGCGTACAACGTTGCTACGCCGCGCACCGACAGGCAATCGTGCCGCCGTATCTGTCCCCCGCCTCAAATCCACGAACCATCATCGCTCGGTTCACGCCGTGTACTGCGGCAATATCCACCAAGCGGCAGAGTGTGGCCGGCGCCAGCGGCAGCGAAGCGGATCATCAGGGCGATCGATTGATGGCCATTGGATCGCGGATCAGCGATGCATGTAGACCGTGGTCTGCTCCGACTTCGTCTGGCCATGCATCATCCCGTGCGTGCCAGATGGCCTGCGCCCACTAGGCCGGCGGAGTGACGTAGCCGCGCTCGGCCATGCAGCCGAGATAGATCGACTTAACGGYCTCGCTCCGGCGGGCGGTAATCTGGTCGGCTGCGTCGCCCCCCACCGCACCATTGGCCCGTATCGTGTTGGCCGGCAGGGGCGCCTTGTTGGCTTTACGAATGCAGGCGGCTGCATCCTTGTTCACCAGCGCCTCCAGCGTCGCATTTCCAATGATTGCCCGGCCATCGACGCGCTGCATCCTGGGAGGAGCGGTGCTCACGGCCTGGCAACTGGCGAGTGAGATCGACGCGACAGCGACGGCGTAGCGAAGCATGAAACCCTCCCTAGTCTCCCAAAGGAGCACAGTCAGCGAGTGGTTCAACGGTGAATGGCGTCTCATGCGCGGCCCGCGTCGAAGCCGCAAGGCGGCCCACGCCGAAGGCCTACGATCCGAACGGTTATTTAACCGTCGATCGGAGGCGGAGCCGCCGACGGGGCTTTCTGGGTTATGCAAGCACGAATTCCGTCGTCGGCCAGGCGAAGCGGCGCAAAAATCCAGATCGTAATTGCGTGATCAAGTGAATCAAGCAAACGCCGATTTGCCCAGCGGCTATTTGAGGCTCCGGCTGGGGGGCTTCCCTTCTCATGGGATCACCGGCGGGTGATATTCTAGGGTGTAGGCCAGGGCCCAGAGCAAGAACAGCACCAGCGGCAGATGGACGAGCAACTGCAGGAATGTGAAGCCGACAATGTCGCGCGCCTTGAGGCCGAGTACGCCGAGCAAGGGCAGCATCCAGAAGGGATTGATAAGGTTCGGCAGCGCCTCCGCGGCGTTGTAGACTTGGACCGCCCAGCCCAGATGCACCTTGAGGTCGTTGGCGGCCTGCATGACATAGGGGGCTTCGAGCAGCCACTTGCCGCCACCGGACGGGATGAAAAAGCCAAGCACCGCGGAATAGACACCGATCACCAGTGGATAGAGGTGCTGGGTCGACATGGCGACAAAGGCATGGGCGATCTGGTCGGAAACGGTCAGCCCGGCATCGTTCTTCGCCATCGTGAGGATCGCTGCAATCGAGCCGTAGAACGGAAACTGGATGAGTACCCCAGACGTCGCCGGCACGGATTTGACGACCGCATTGAGGAAGCGCTTCGGCCGCCAATGCAGCAGCATGCCGAGCATGATGAAGAGGAAATTATAGGTATTGAGGCTCGAAATCGCGATCATCGTGTCTTTGGTCGCGAATTCATGAGCCAGCCAGCCAGCCGCCAGCAGAACGATCAGGATCGTCAGCAATGGCGAATGTTCCAGCCATTCTCCCGGCTGCCGTGGTGGCGGCAGGTCGTCCGTGACGTCCCGTTCGACATTGATGTTCATCGCTTCCGCCGTGACGGCTTTGTCTGGCCCGGGGGCCGACCAAACGGCGATCACCACCGAGACCGACAGCAGGACGACAGAGACGACCACCGACTGCCACAGGAAGATGGTTTCGGAGAACGGGATCACGCCCGTTATCGGCAACAGGGATTTGGGCAGACTTCCCGCATTGGCCTGAAGTTGCGCTGCTGACGAGGAAAGGCCCATTGCCCAGGTTGCACCCAGACCGAGATAGGCCGCCGCAGCAGCGGCGCGATAATCCATTTTCAGCTCGCGGCGTTCCGCGAGTGCGCGCACGAGAAGGCCGCCGAAGATCAGGCTCAGGCCCCAGTTGAGTAGCGATGCAAGCATGCTTACCGCCGCGACAACACCGACGGCGCCCGAGCCGGAACTGGGTATGGCCGCGAGGCGGCGGATGAGCCGTTGAGCCGGAGCGGAGACCGCGACGACATAACCGCCGATGGCGACGAATGCCATCTGCATCGTGAATGTGATCAGGCTCCAAAATCCGTCGCCAAAAGCCCGGCTGACGGCAAGCGGCGAGGCACCATTCAGCATCGCCGCCAGAGAGACAATCACAACCGCGATCGCTACAAAAACGAAGGCATCGGGGAACCAGCGCTCCGCCCAGGTCGTGAACGAGATCGCGATCCGAACCAGCAACCCGTCCTTTTGGTTTGGACCGCTGGATGCTGCATCCGACTTAGCCAAGCTCGCCTGTGACATGCCGCAGATCCCCCGTGTTGTTCTGGTGTCAACTCGATGCGCAATGGACATCGCGAAGCAGGCCGCATAAGGAGCCTGCATCCCAAGGATACGCTGCACCTCCCCCCTCTCGCTGTTCGCATACCGCCTGCCGTCGGCACGGCTACAGCCGCATCTCCTCGACATTGTCCGGAATGGCGAGCTTCGCCTCGGTCGCCGCAATGACTTGCTCCACCGACACGCCAGGGCCGAGTTCAAGCAGGGTCGCCTGTCCGTCGGGAAATCCGATGACTGCCATTTCACTGACGACAAGGTCCACCGGCCTCACCGAGGTCAGGGGCAGCGTGCATCGGTTGACGATCTTGGGCTTGCCCTTGGCGGTATGCTGCATCGCCACGATCACGCGCTTTGCACCGGTGACGAGGTCCATCGCACCACCCATCCCCGGCACCATTTTGCCGGGGATCATCCAATTCGCCAGCAAGCCATGCGCATCGACCTGCAGCGCACCGAGCACCGTCATGTCGACATGGCCGCCGCGAATGAAGGCGAATGACATCGCGCTGTCGAACGTACTGGCGCCAGGCAATGCGGTCACCGGGCGTCCGCCGGCATCCGTCAGCGTGGGATGCGCCATCCCCTCCTCGGGGATCGGGCCGGTTCCGATCAGGCCATTCTCCGACTGAAAGAACACCGTGATGCCCGTCGGCACGAAGTTCGCCACCATGGTGGGGATGCCAATGCCGAGATTGACCAGCATCCCTGCTCGCAACTCGCCTGCGATGCGCTTGGCGATGATCGATTGTGCATCCATCGTCCTGATCCGTCAGGCGTTGGTGACGAGATAGTCGACCAGCGGCGCGGGCGTCACGACGTGGTCGGGCGATATCAGTCCTACCGGCACGATATTCTCGGCCGTGACGATGGTGGTATCGGCTGCCATCGCCATCACCGGATTGAAGTTTCGCGCCGTGAGCGCGTAGGAAAGATTGCCGAGATAGTCGGCGAGAAAGGCATTGATGAGCGCGAAATCCGCCCGGAGGGCAGTCTCGACGAGGTAGCTCTTGCCGTTGAGGTCGATCCGCTGCTTGCCTTCCTCGACGAGGGTCCCGACGCCTGTCGGAGTGAGTACGCCACCGAGCCCGCTGCCGCCGGCGCGGATGCGCTCGATGAGCGTGCCCTGCGGCACGAGATCGACCGCCATAGTACCCGCAATCATCTGCCGCTGCGTCTCCGGATTGAGGCCGATATGGCTGGCGATGGTGCGGCTGACGAGGCCGGCGTCGACGAGCTTGCCGATCCCCCGTCCGGGAACCGCGTTGTCGTTGGCGATCACGATGAGATTTCGCTTACCCTGGCGCACCAGCTCGTCGATCAGGCGCTCGGGCGTCCCGACGCCCATGAATCCGCCGATCATGAGGGTTGCGCCATCCGGGATCAAATTGACCGCATCCGCGCATGAGACAGTTTTCATTGTCGAATGTTCCGATTTCGATGAAACTAACACATTCAATTTCAAGATCAAATTGTAAATCGTTCTTGATAAACGTTCTTGAAATCAAAAAACGTCAGTAACATTGTCTTTCTTGAGTCTTTTTTGCTTTTACCAACCCCTTGACCTAATCGATAATGTGGTAACCGCCGTCGATATAGAGCGTCTGTCCGGTGATGAGGCGCGCTGCATCATGCGCCAGGAAGGCGGTGGCCATGCCAACGTCGTCGATGCTGACGAGGTTACGGGCCGGGGCTTTGGTCCTGGCCTTCTCGAGCAGTGCGTCGAATTCCGGGATGCCCGAGGCAGCGCGCGTCGCCAGGGGGCCCGGCGAAATGGCATGCACGCGAATGCCTTTGGGACCCAGTTCGGCGGCGACATAGCGCACCGCGCTTTCCAGCGCTGCCTTGGCCACCCCCATGATGTTGTAATTCTCGACGACCATCTGGCTGCCGTAGAAGGTCATCGTGAAGAGCGTGCCGCCCTTCTTCATCAGGGGCTCGGCCAGATGGGCCATTTGAAGAAAGGACCAGCAGGAAATGTCCATGGTGGCGAGAAAGCCCTCGCGCCCGACATCCACCACGCGGCCATGCAGCGCCTCCTTGGGAGCAAACGCGATGGAATGGACGACGAAATCGAGTTCGCCCCAATCCTTGGCGATGCGCTCGAACACGGCTTCCATCTCGCCCGGCGTGCGCGCGTCGAGCGGCATCACGATCGGGGCTTCGATCTCTTGTGCCAGCGGCTCGACAAATTTCTTGGCCTTTTCGTTGAGATAGGTGACGGCGAGTTCCGCTCCCAGCGCACGAAACGCCCTGGCACAACCCCAGGCGATCGACTGATCATTGGCGATGCCAATGATCAGTCCCTTCTTGCCCTCGAGCAGCTTTGCTTTGACGACAGGTATCATCGAGTGCCCTTCTCAGGTCTTAGGTTTCGCGAACCTCAGGACTCCATTGCCAGGATCGGCCTTTCCAGCGGTTCCGCCGCCGAACAGCCCGACGATACGCTCGAGCCTCTGCGCTGCCTCGCCTGTCATGTCGCCAGCCGCGCTCAACACGCGCCGGAGTGCCGCAAGCGCCTTCTGGCGCGCTTCGTGATCGGGCGGCAGCAGATCGGGAATGGCGCTGAGCGTCGCCTCCTCGTCGATCAGCAGCATGTAGTATTGCTCGCGCACGAGCGCCTTGAACTCGGCCAGGCTCGGTTTCGGCTTGTCATCCTCGACTTCGGCCCGCAGGCCGCGAATGGCCGCAAGGCCGCGTTCGTCGGCACGGCCGCGCGCCATACCGACATGGAGCAGGCCGCGGACCAGGCACTCGCGCAAGCCGCCTCTGGGGATGCGCGATTTCAGTTCGGCGATGCGGGACTGCAGGAGTTCGCGATGGAGCGGGCTTGATTGCGCCTTCCGCAGAGGTCGCGCATCGGTCGGATCGATGCCCACGGCGGCCTGCAAGGCGGGTGAGCCGTAGACCGACAGGAATATGCGCTCGCTCCAAGATTCAGTCGTTTCCCGCCAGGCGTCGAGGCCTGCGACGATCTGCTCGGACACCGCTTGCTGCATCGCGAGAAACGGATTGCCTGCGGCAACCGGCCGCCGATCCTCGCTCGCCCGTTCGGCCATAGCCTTGACCGGCGCCATCAAAGGATTCGCATCGGAGAAGAGTTCGTATTGCAGCCGCAGAGGATGCAGCTTTCGCATGGCGTCGGCGACGGGTGCCGAGGTCATGCTGCGGACCATCGGCTGCGCGAATGCGCGATAGAGGGCGAGGTTGATCTCCGATACTCGTGCGGCAGTGGCGAAGCGGCGCTCATCCTCCGCATCATTGCCGCCGAGCGCACGAATGTCGTCGAGCGTCCGCGCCTCACAACGCATCACCCACTGCCCCGCGACGAGATCAGGGCTGACCGTGTCCGCCTCCTTGGCTTCCAGCACCGCCTCGTACAGCCCTGGCGGCAGCACATCGATCATGTCGATATTGCTGGAGAACTCGTCGTGCTCCTTGCGGGCGACGCCGGCGGAAACAAAAATCCCGAGATGCCCGACGGATTCATGGATCGTGTAGACGATGGTCTGGCCGTAGGCGCGGATTTCGTCGATGTCCTCGTAGAGATCCAGGATCCATCCGAGCGCCTGCTGCGGCGGCGTGATGTTGTCGCCCTTGGAACAGAACACCACGATCGGCGAACGGATATTGCGCAGATCGATTGCCACTCCGTCGGAGGTCCGGATCTCGCCGGCCGCCAGCTTGTTGCCGACGAAAAGGTCGTCGACGATCGCCTGGATTTCGGCGGCGTTCAGATTGACATGCCCGCCCCACCAGCGCTCGAAGCCGAGATAGCGCGGCGCCTCCGTGTCGATCTTGGAATAGAGATTGTAGCGCTTGCTCCAGAGCGTATTGGCCGGGTTCTGGTTCTCGAAGTTCTGAACGAGCCAGGCGCCGTCGAACTTGCCGGCGCCAAGGTCGGAGGTGAGCGCGGTCAGCCAGCTCCCGCCCAACAGACCGCCGCTGTAGCGCATCGGGTTCTGTCCGCGCACGCCCGCCCAATAGGAGAGCGGCGAACCGGCGATGATGATGGGGCCGAACAGCTCCGGCCGCAGTGATGCAAGCATCATGAGCGCCCAGCCCGCCTGGCAGTTGCCGATCACGCAGGGCTTGCCGTCGGCCTGCGGGTGCAATGCGATGACCCGCTCGAGGAAAATCCCCTCGGCGCGGGCGATGTCCTCGATGGTCTGGCCCGGCATGGGCTCGGGCAGGAATCCGACGAAATAGCAGGGATGCCCGGCCTTGAAGGCGACGCCGATCTCGCTGTCGGCCTTGAACCCGCCGATACCCGGCCCGTGCCCGGCCCGCGGATCGACCACCACGAAGGGGCGGCGCATAGGATCGACCGAAACGCCCTCGGGCGGGATAATCCGCACGAGAATGTAATTGACGGGATGATCGAGGTTGCGGCCGTCGAGAACGACCTCCGCCTCATAGTCGAGCACATGCGGAGCGGTCTCGGCGAGATGCTCGCGATACTGGTTTCCGCTCTGGCGCATCACATCCATGAACAGGAGGCTGCGCTGCGCGGCGTCGACCATGTACTCCATCGCAGCGCCAAACGGACCAAAAGCCCCGGTGGTCGCAGGCTTCTCGGGTTGGCCAGGCTTTGACATCATCGCCCTCGCCTCTTCGGTTTTATGCGTTCATATCGGCGGAACAAGCACTTTAGGCTGGTGCCGACGTGCTGCAAGCCTGTATTGAGGCGTCGCGGCAAGGCAATTGACCTTTGGGGCAATCCGCCTCCCGTCTGGACCACCGATTACGCCCAAGCGTGCCTCGACCAGCTTGGGCTCGCCCCATCCGGAACTCCACCCCCGTCGTCCACAATATCCACCGCAACGGGTCAATGGGATCTGGAAAAGCGGCCGTATCCACCCATTCGCTGACTGCCCAGCCCGATGGTGAAGGTGGCACGCCATCGGCTCGGAGCAGGTCCAGAGCGCCATGATCTCCGCACCCGACCCGGGGCTTTGAGGGGACCGCCTGCGCCTGGATAAAGCGGTGCCCAGTGCCCAGCTCCGCGCAAATAGCCACGGTCATGGTTGCAGACATTGACGTTGATCGTTGGCGCAGAGAACAATCGGCCTGCCGAAGCGCGAGCTGCTGAGTTGAACGGCGCTCAGAAGCCGCTCGCTGAAGAGCGAGGCGCATGGCCGGACTCCGTGCCAGACACTCGAATAGGGCAGGAGCTAATTTGGGCATTCCTCATTGGCTTTCCGCCCACGCCCTCAGGGGAGGCTCAGAAGCTGACTGCGAGCAACCTCGAAGCCGCACCGAAAGCACGCGTCTCGCGCCGGCCCCCCAGCATCAAGGAGCCCCGCAATGAACCTCGACAGCGGAGCGGTGGAGATAGCCGCGCGGGCAATGTGTGAGAATGTGTACTCTTCCTGCGAGGCGCCTTCACCAGAGAGCTACGAGGAGCATTGGCACTCAGTGCGCGACCACTACCGAGGGCAGGCCGAAGTCGCCATTCGCGCCTACCTCGCCGCCGAGCCAGCCATCCCGGCGTTGGTCGCCGAGCGAGATGCGGCCGTGACGGGGCTGTTGGGCCTCCTGCGTGACGAGTATTGCGCCGCCTTTGAAGCGGCCTATGCAGTTAGAGACCACGCAATGCTCGCCGCCCCGTCGCCCGCCCACTGCGGAGATAAGCGTGAGTGACACCCCAAGATCAACAGCCCCACGGGATAGCCAGCACGAGCCCCACCAGCACGCGGAGCGCCCACCCCCCGTCAAGGTCGCTTGCCAGCGAGACGATAAGCGTCAATCGCATCGTCAGCCACGCCTCGTCGTCGAAGGCGCCAGCCCAAGGCTCTAAACCCAGCTGCGGATCAGGTTCCGCGACAGGTCGTGTCGGCGGGCGAGGCTATGGAGCGTCTCGCTAGCCAGGTAGTCCTGCGCCACATGGTGCTTGAAATCAGGTGCTGTGGGTGCGGTGCCGGGGCCATGGCTTCCATCCTTCGAAAGCCCGGATCTCCGGTCAATTGCCACGCTTCAAACTGTCTGCCTCAAGGGGCGCACTCCTCATTCGCATCGAAGACGACGACGATCTATGAGAAGCGATCACTTCGGCTTTGTGAGTGTGTTGGCCGTCTCGGCAGCCTTCGCTGCCGCATCCTGCGCAGCCGCGCCCAATTCTTTGAGTTGGGTCTGAAACGCGGCCATCTGAGACTTGAGGAAATCGGACTGGAGCTGCATGACTTCCACCAGGTCTTTCGCCTTGACCAGCTTCTGGGCCAGATCGAGCCCGGCAGAGACATTGTTGTCTGCATAGGCGATGGCCTTGCGGCCGATATCCTGCATGTCGAAAAGCGCAAACCCGGCAGAACCAGGGGCGGCCTCGACCGCTTTCCGCGCAGCGCCGATGAAGCCGTCGAAGGCCTTGCGAGCCTGCTCGACGTTACGTTCAGCGAGTTCACGCATTTGGGCCGGCACTTCGTAGGGTGTCTCGCCATTCATGGAGTTTCTCCCCTATTCAACAATGAACACTTCGATCGTTCTGCGCCACAGTATCGTGCTCGTTTGCGATGACAAAGGCTCAAGGGTCAGCCTGCCCCTCATCACCACGGACGTTCTTGGGCGCCTCTAATGGGCGGTCCACCCGCCGTCGATCGACAACATGGTCCCAGTGATCGACGATGCGGCGTCAGAACTCAGAAAGAGCGCCAGCGCCGCAATTTGCTCCACAGTGACGAACTCCTTCGTTGGCTGCGCCTCCAGCAGCACATCCGCAATGACTTGCTCCTTGGTGAGACCGCGAGCCTTCATCGTGTCCGGGATTTGCTTCTCGACCAGCGGCGTCCAGACATAGCCGGGACAGATCGCATTGACCGTGACGTGATCTTTCGCCACCTCAAGAGCGACTGTCTTGGTGAGGCCGGCAATGCCATGCTTCGCGGCGACATAGGCGGATTTGAAGGGTGACGCGACCAGCGCATGGGCGGACGCTGTGTTGATAATACGTCCCCAACCACGTGATTTCATGCCGGGAACGACCGCCTTGGTCGCGTAAAAAGCGGCGAGTAGGTTGATTCGGATGATCGCTTCCCACTTGTCGTCGGGAAACTCCTCGATCGGCGCCACATGTTGGATGCCGGCGTTGTTGACAAGAATATCGACCCGGCCGAACTCCTGCTCGGCCATCCGCACCATGCCGGTCACTTCCGCGCCCTTCGACATGTCCGCCGGCGAGTACCGGCAGACCACTTTGAAGTCGGTCTCGATGCCCGCGCGCTCCTTCTCGATGGTGGCGGCGTCTCCGAAGCCGTTGATGAGTATGTCGGCGCCCTCCTTGGCGAAAGCGCGCGCCAGAGCAAGCCCGATTCCACTCGTGGATCCGGTAACGACGGCCGCCTTTCCTTGAAGTGACATCTTGCCTCCGATGGCGCCTAAACGCCGTTTGTGTACTGGAACCCTGCCCGTTCGCGACGAACCTCGCGACGGATCTGTGAGATGAAGCGATCAAACCAGTCCGGTCGTGTAATAGACGGCAATGACGACGAACACAGCGAGCGTCTTGATTAAGGTGATCGCGAAGATATCGCGGTAAGACTGCTGATGAGTCAGGCCGGTCACGGAAAGTAGGGTGATAACCGCACCATTATGTGGAAGCGTGTCCATGCCGCCGCTCGCCATCGCGGCAACGCGATGCAGAACTTCAAGCGGGATATTGGCGGCATTGGCGGCAGCAATAAACTGGTCCGACATGGCCGCTAGCGCGATGCTCATGCCTCCGGAGGCCGAGCCGGTGATACCTGCGAGCACCGACACGCTGATCGCCGTGTTGGCCAGCGGGTTCGGGATCGCTTTGAGGGCGTCGGCGATGACGACGAACCCTGGCAACGCTGCGATGACGCCGCCGAAGCCGTACTCCGACGCCGTGTTCATGGAGGCCAGCAGCGATCCCGCCACCGCGGCCTTGGTGCCGTCGGCGAAGCGCTGCATGACCGCTCGGAAGGCGAAGGCCAGCACGGTCAGGATGCCAAGCAGGAGCGCGCCCTGGACGGCCCAGATCGCGGCGACCGACGACACCTGCGTGATCAGAGGCTTCACCATTCCCGCCAGCGTCACCTCGTGAGTGGCGCCGTAGTATTTGACGATCAGGCCCGTCAGGATCTTGTTGGCCACCCCGACCACAACCAGCGGCGCCAGGCCGATGGCGGGGTGGACCAGTTTCTCCTCAGCCATTGGTTCGGGCTCGTTCGTATGGCCCTCGCCATAGCCCTCTCCAGCCGCCGCGGCCACCCGCCGGCGCCACTGCAGGTAGGCCATGCCCACCGTGAGAATGAAGATCGCACCTATCGTTCCAAGAATTGGAGCGGCCCACGTATCCGTCTTGAAGAAAGTGGTGGGGATGATGTTCTGGATCTGCGGCGTTCCGGGCAACGCGTCCATGGTGAAGGTGAAGGCACCCAGGGCGATCGTGCCGGGGATGAGGCGCTTGGGGATGTCGCTTTGCCGGAACATCTCGGCCGCGAACGGATATACCGCGAAGACGACCACAAAGAGCGAAACGCCGCCGTAGGTCAGAACCGCGCCGACCAGCACGATCGAGAGCATCGCCCGCTCGCGCCCGACGACGCCGATGACCGCCGAGACGATCGACTTGGAGAAACCCGATAATTCGATGAGCTTGCCAAAGACCGCGCCGAGCAGGAAGACGGGGAAATACAGTTTCACGAAGCCGACCATCTTCTCCATGAAGATGCCGGTGAACACGGGCGGCACTGCCGCGGGATCCGTCACCAGTACCGCCAGCATCGCGGCGATCGGCGCGAAGAGGATAACGCTGAAGCCACGATAGGCGACGAACATCAGCAGGACGAGAGCAGCAAGGGTAATCAGGAAATCCATGCGCTTTACTCCAGCACTTCTCTTGTTATTTCCCCTGCACGGCGCAGTACCCGGACGCCGGAAACGTCGAACTCAGTATGATCCGGTATCCGTCGTCATCATGAGCCTGTCCGTCTCGAGCTCGCGAATGACGTTTTTTTCCTCCGCGATGATCTCCTCGAGAATGTCGCGGACCGAGAGGACGCCGATGACCTTGCGCTCCTCGCAGACGAGCAGATGACGAATGCGGTGCGTCTTCAACAAGGCGTGGCATCGCTCGACGGAATCGCCAGGCCTCGCAAAAACGATCGAACGGTCGGTCATGATCTCGTGGACAAGACAGGCGCCCGCTGTTTTGCCCTCCAGTTCGACATCCCGAGCGTAGTCGCGCTCGGTGAGGATGCCCTTGAGCTCACCACGGTCGAGTACGACGACAGCCCCGACATTCTTGTCCCGCATCAGCGTAAGGGCGCTGAGAACTGTGTCGTTCGGTGCCACGCTGATGACGGCGGAGACCTCCGAACGCTTGGATTGCAGTAGCTCGTGCGCGGTCTTGTTGAGCGTTGGCATCTGCTCTCACCCCCACAATACAGCAAGCGACGAAATGCTATCGAAAGTATTCACGATACCTAACGCAGGTCGTCAGAAATCGTCGTCATACAATGGAGTTATTTCGTTGACCACCGGCCGAATCCAGTAAGTCATCACTCGTGCGAACAGGTCCGGATCAATCGCTGCGCAGCTCATCGCACGATTGGAGTTATAGCAGCTTCATGGCAGCGAGAACCTGTCCCTAGGGCCAATACGTCCGTGCCTCCCTGTGCGGTGCTGCCGAGGAGACGGTTGTTGCAGGCCCGCAGGCGCCCGGTCGTCCGCCACCCTCCGCGCCTGGGTGGTCACTGGCGACCAACGGCATGACACGCATTGACCGGAAAGGGCGAAGGGAGCAGCTTTCCGTCTGTCTACGCGAGCGTTTTCCGTACACGTTGTGGGGCGCAAGCCTCGGGAGGGTGTTACTAGGGCGATGCCATGCCCAGTCCATCGGGGTCACAGATCTGAGGGCTGGTTCGGCTATTTGATCAGTTTCGGGGCCTTCGCGAAGTGGATGTCAGCTTTGGTTATTATGAGACTTGGTATTCGAACTCGGAGCGTGTGAGGCCCAACCGGGGCCCCTTGAGTCACCCATGCCGGGGATGTACCGACCCGAACGCGGACCTTTCCGCCACCAAACGCAGCAAATGGCAAGCAACGTTCTGCATGGGCGAATGGTTGCCAACCAGAAGCAGTGCCTAGGCGACCTTCGGCGGCGTCATGTCTTTCAATGAGTGCCCTCAGCGTCGCCGACTGTCGCGAAGCATGATCACAGATACTACCGCAAGAACAATAATGAAGAAGCTAAGGAAGATGAAGATGTTGGCCCAGAACGGGAGCGACATCCAGAACTGCCTGAAAGTCACGAACGACATTGCAAAGAAGGTTGCGATCCCAACGAATGCTCCAACGCCAATCACCAGCAGCGCTGCCAGTCGCCAAAGCGGAATGCGCCGCACGTAATCACGGCTGCTTTCCCCGTCGCGGATGTCGTGTTCCGTTATTTTCATCAGCAGGAGTGTACCATGTCACTGCGCCTGACCGTGAGGCTCTGTAGTGGCCAAGAGCAAGTCGTCGATTGCCTTCTTGGGTTGCAGGAGTCCTTCACGGTTACTCTGAATCTGGCATGAAACGATCGGGACGATCGGGACGGACTGGTTGCGCATCACGGTGGGTCGGCCGGAAATCAAAACGATGCTGTACAGGCCGTTTCCGTGCAGGAGGCCCCCGATGCCGTCGAAGGCTATCGTAGGAGCCCCGTAGTCGAGGGCGGCAGGCCCCGAGGACTCCTCGGATTTGGTCAAAACCACCCCCTACCTTATCGGAATTTTGCCTGATCCTCCCGCACGGCTACCACAGTGTCGACGGTATTAAGCGCGAGGACCAAGGATCGCACGGACCGGATCAGTGTCCGGTGAAAACCAATGTCTGAATGGGCAGAACCAGTGCCTGGATCCTCAGGATCATCGCATGAACAAGCCCGACCGCATCGACCGCATGAAGGAGGACCTTTTTGACGGAGCTGGTGTCCTTCGCCTCGATGCGATCATGATTGCTAGAATAGGCGTTGACGATACAGCTGCTTCCTGGCGTCACCCCCTCGAGCCCATCGGGATAGAGCGGCTCGAGAAATGTCAGGATCGTGCCAGGCCTGGCGACCTGTTGTGCGTCAATCAACTGCTCGCCACCGCGAAACTGCCCGGCTGCGATAAAATCCTGCAGCGCGGTCACCACCATCGGAATGACGACCCAAGGCTTCGAGATGCAGACGGCCTCGGCAACCATCCCGACCTTCATGACCTGCGCCTCGATCTGGGAGAAGCCGGCCTGCAACGACGATCGTCCGGCCCCCTCGGGGATCAATACGCCGCCCGCGCGCATGTTCGGATTGACGAGGTCGCCAGCACGAAGCGCAAATTGTTCGACACGGCCGGTGAACCCGGCTCGGATCACCGTGTTCTCGATGTCGATCTGGGCCAAAGCCAGGGCCGCCTGAGCACTTTCCCTCTGCGCCGGCAGCAGCGTCGAGATCCGTATCTGGGCAGTATCGTGTGCTGCGGTCGCCGAGTTCAAAGCGGCTTCTCTCCCGGCAACGCTGACCTCCAGCTTCTCGATCTCACGCTGCGCGACGACATTCGCGTTTCGTCGCACCAATTCCTGCTTGGTCCGCAACTCGTCCTGCGCCTGCTGGAGGTCGCTCCTCGCCTCCTGGATCTTGGATTCACTCGAGGCGAGCTCGGATCGGGCGACAACCAGGGCAGCGTCGGCCTCGGCAATCTTGCGGCGGGCGGTCTCGGCTGCCGCTTCCTGCTCACGGCTGTCCAGGCGGAAGATGGGGGTTCCTTTTTCGACCCTGCCGCTGAGCCCGACAAAGACCTCTGCGACCTTTCCTCTGTTCTCCGGCATGATCGGCACTGCCCTGAAGAACAGGGTCGCGTTCGTGGTCGAGGGGTGAAAGTAGAAGACCACCGTGATCAGCCCGACTGTCAACATCGCGCAGGCCGTGATGCCCCAGCGCAATTCGAACCAGACTGAGTAGAGCGTGATCTCCTTGCCAATGCGCCTGCCCTGCCAGTAACGGCGAAAAAGATAGTCGGGCAGGATCGTCAAAAGCGAGCAGAACATGAGCTCAAGCATGGCTCGGCTCCTTCTGCCGGGCATGGTGCCCCGGCTCGTGAACGACCGGCGTCTTCCGGGTATCGGGCGGGTCTGGTGGCTCGGTTGTTGCCCCGCCGCTGCGGCGGGGCGCCGAGCCTGCAATTCGCTCGAGAGCGTGAGCCATGCGGCCGAAGAGGCCGGAGAAGTCGGGCAACTCGATCAACGCCAGCAGAAGCCCGGCCACCCAGAACAGGTGGATATGGGTGAACAGCGCCAGAAGCCCGAGGACCGCGACAATTTCGAACTGGAGCTTATTGGACTTGTGCGCCATCCGCTCGGGCAACGTGTGCAGACGAAAGAAGATGATGCCAACCGTCAGGACCGCAACGACGAGGACCACCGCCATTGCGACCATGAGATAGTCGGTCTCTCCCGGTGCCGTGATGAAAGACGGCAAATGGTGCGAAGCAGCAGGATGAATGTTGGGCGACGACATGGCTTCCGCACCCGACCCTTGACGCTATCGCGACGGTATCCGTGTCAGGCGCGAAACGCCAGCCCGCACCCGATCACTTGAGAGTCACCTGGAACGCCTCGGTAAAGACGAGCTCGATCATGTCGCCGCGCTTCAGCTTCTGGAGATCGGCGGCGAGGACGGGATCCGCGACCGGCAGCGAACGCCGTCCATCCGGACCGTCGATCGTGGCAATTTTCTTGGCAGCGTCGAAGCCGTTGAACTTTGCCGTCACGGTCGCGGTGCGGGTCACAAACCGGGATGGGAGGTTCTGGAAAACCGCATCCGACTTGCCTTCGGAATACCGGATGCCGGGCTTGAGTCCCTTCTTGCCCCTGGTGACGGCCGCGATTGCCCCGTCGATCCGCCTGATTTCGAGGTTGTCTCCAACCTTGACCCTGGAGAGATCACCGAAAACCTCCGGCACCTCGACAAGCCAACGGTGGCCTCGCTGCTGCACGATTATGGTGTGATTGGCCCGGTCGACTGCCGCAACCTTGACATTGAGCTCATCGATGGCCGCCGGGCCGACACCCGCGACAATGACCGTCTGCGCTCTGGCC
>NZ_JBFUIY010000060.1:0-18145 GCF_056401655.1 Allobosea sp. P4_E12
GGTCGAGGGCTTCTTCGCCAAGCTCACCCGATGACGGCTGAAGCGCGGCGTCTTCCRCTCGATCGTCGACCTCCAGGCCGCCATCAATCGCTTCCTGGCCGAGACCAACGCCGATCCGAAGCCCTTCTCCTGGACCGCTGACCCCGACAAAATCATCGCCGCCGTCAGGCGTGGGCACCAAGCGTTAGATTCCATCCACTAGCCCAAGAATTACTAGATTTCCTATGCTATTTGTAAGATTCATAAAGAAATTCATTGAGAATTTCAGTGCAAAAATACCCATGTTGAGATGGAATATTATATTCAGATCGTCTTTTCTCGGGATCAGTTCGTCTGCCTTGCTTATGGTAAGAATATCCATTCCCACTTTTCGTAGAAGCACTATCCGACCTTCGACCCTCGCATTGATCGCACGTTGTATCAGCGGCACAATGAGGATCTGTGGCGCGAGAATGGCCGCGCTGACCATGGCCAGTCGTGGTTCCAGAATTGCAAGATAGGTGAATACGCTAATCAGGAATCCAATTTCCACGACCGGCGTGCTTACGCTGGAGCCGACGAATAGGCCGACGTCATCACTTTCCGCTATTATTATAGACAGCCCGATAGCGTCGCTGCCGCCTTGCCGAGCCTCGGCGGACCGATTTGCAAGTCGAGCCTCGATCGCAACGCGAAGGGCACGGGCGGCGCTTTCTCCAATCCAGGCCCGATAGAGGTTCATGAGGAGCTTCAGGAGGCCGAAGCAAACTGTAATGGCGGCTTGAGCGGCGATGAGTAGTAGAATCAACCTGATCGGTCCGCCCTTGACGGCGGTATCAATCACTCTCCTCTGGAGCTCGATCGGCGCGGTATTCAACAGAAATACCGCAACAGAGATTAGCGATACCCACAATTGATGCCAGCCGCCAATTCTAAATACGAACTTGAACAGAGAATTAGGCAATAATTCAACGGAATCTGAGATAATCCCCGAAGATAATGGCCGACTAAACATAGCTTTCTGCCAAATCGAGAGCGAAGGAGGGGGCGACCGTCATTCCATCGAATTTAACCTTGTCGAATCCTACTTTCCGCCTTGCGGGGCAATTGTTTTGCCAAGACCGTTCATCACTGCGCTGCGCTTTCGGCGGCTCGGACCATTTATAGCTAAGCAGGGAACTATTTTTTTGACCTGCATCAAACCAAACGAATGCGGTCAGCTTTTCGAACCGGCGAAACCAACGGCGAAGGCTGCTTCACCAGAGAACTTGGATTCAGGGCGTCGTAGACGCAAAAGACTTTTATCATCTATTTCTAAACGGCGGAATCGATAACGCGGCATCTGGCCATGCCACTCGTAATCCCGGTTAATCCCGCTTACGCTCTGCCGTTGCCATATGACCCTTCGCTTCACTCCGGGCATGGAGCAAAACTACCCGAATGTCGGCTTCCTGGCGATAAGCCGAGGTCTGCTTCCCATCCATCTCGGTCGTTGCGCTCGCATCGCAGCGCCCCGTCGACCTCGCGCCAGTTACGGACGCCGGATGACCACCCGGAAGCGGACGCTCGCCGCTCCATGCTGAGCCCGCACGGTTCGGGCCATCTCCTATTTCCTGGGAACGCGCGGCCTGAGCCGACACCAGCCACTGCGCAAACGCCAGGTCGACCAAGGAGGCTGGCAGAGCCGCGATGCCATTTCGACGTCCCACCTTGCCTTCGTTCTCATGGCGTGGCCGTGGCTCGGGCCTGGCTTGCGCCGCCGAGGAGCGCCCGCTCGGCTGGTCAGCCTGTCGCCATCAGCCCGCGGTCGTGGATCGCGGCCGCAACGGCGGAGCGATCCGGTCGCCTCGCCAGGCCGGCGGCCCTCCGAGCGCCACTCAATCTGCCAGCATGCAATCCGCCAGGCTGTAGCAGTGGCTTGCCTGGTAGGCGTTCCGCCCTCGGTTCATATGCGTCAGATTGAAGGTTCGAATGGCAGCCAGGACGCGGCGCGCCGCAAGGAAACTGCGGATCGAGGCGGAGCCCCGCACATTGATGCCAAAGATGTCTGCGCCACGCGGGAAGAAATAGCTGACATCGTCTGGCGTCGTGACGCAGCGCTCGAGAAAGACCTCGTCCACCTGGCCCTGTGCAGGAGATTGGTCCGTGGCGAAATCCGAAAGATGCACCAAAAACCGCGCACGGATGCCGTCGCCGTCCGCATAGAGGGTAAAAAGCTCCATCCAGCTCGCATTGACGCGGACGAGCGGCTTGTCGGACGTCGACGGCAGACAAGACACCGACCAGTAGCGGCGCTCGCTCTTGCGCGGGATGGGGATGCAGTTCTGGCCGTAGAGCCTGAGAATCTCCAGAACGTCCTGTGCCTGCGGGCGACGCAGCAGCTTTTGAAATCGCGTGACGTACTTGAACCGCAGCTCGAGGGAATCCGAGCGCTCGTCAGCGTCGCGCAGGTCGGCCTTGCCCTCTATCCAGTCGCGCTGCTCCCCGAGATCCAGAAACTGGCGCAGACCCGTGGTGCCGCGGCGCGGAGTCGTGCTCACGTCAGGTGCCATGCGAGATCCATCCGTGCCGGTATTGCAGGGGATTTTGCCCGATCATGGACCAGGCTCCGGACAATCCATGACCGTAGCCGACGTCGGCACTAATCCCGAGGGAGCCCATTGCCGATCGCGCGGCTTCCTCATTGCGCCCAACCATGCGGTGAGATCCTCCTTCGCGAGCCCTGGTGAGCGAGTGGCAGGCCCGCCCGATCGAAGCCGGCCGTCGACAGGGGCGCAATTGAGCGCTACGTCAGCAGGAAGACGGGGTTGGGAATTGAGATGCGCGGAGCTGGGATAAGCTTGGCAGGCACGCTCATTCTGCTGTTTGCCCGCTTCCTCACCGCGGTCCGCGGACAATGGCACGGCGTGGCGCCGAGCGACGAGCAGCGGATCTACTTCGCCAACCACGCGAGCCATGGCGATTTCGTCCTGATCTGGACGGTGCTGCCGCGCCGACTGCGCCTGGCGAGCCGGCCGGTCGCCGGCAGCGACTACTGGCTGAAGAGCCGCCTTCGGCGCTTCATCGGCCGCGATGTCTTCAACGCCGTCCTGATCGACCGCGAGCGTCCGAGCCGGACGAACGACCCGATCAGCCTGATGACGGATGCGCTCGATGCGGGCTCCTCCCTGATCGTCTTCCCGGAAGGCACGCGCAACAGCACCCCTGCCCCGCTCCTGCCCTTCAAGAGCGGGCTCTTCCACCTGGCGCGCGCCCGGCCGGAGATCGTGCTCGTGCCGGCATGGATCGACAATCTCAACCGCGTCATGCCGAAGGGCGAGTTCGTGCCGATACCCCTGATCTGCACGGTCACCTTCGGGGCCGCGCTCCAGATCGCCGAGGGCGAGACCAAAAGGGATTTTCTGGCGCGGGCGGAAGCCGCCCTGCTCGCCCTCTCGCCAAAGGCCGGCGCGCCATGACGATGCCGCATCCCGACCTCGTGGTGGTGCTGGCTGGCCTACTCTGCGTGCTCGTCGTCGCCTCTGCGATCGGCTACGCGCTGGAGCGCAGGCTGTCGCCCGATGGCTCGCATGCCGTAATCGAGAACCTGAACCACCGGATCCGCGCCTGGTGGGTCATGATCGTGCTGATGGGGCTGGCGCTGATCGGCGGCAAGGCCGGCGTGACCTTGCTCTTCGCCTTCTGTTCCTTCGCGGCCTTCCGGGAATTCATCACGCTGACCACGACGCACCGCGCCGACCACTGGGCGCTGGCGGTTGCCTTCTTCGTCGTGCTGCCGCTGCAATATTATCTCATCTGGATCGACTGGTACGGCCTCTTCTCGATCCTGATCCCGGTCTACGCCTTCCTGCTGATGCCGATCATCGCCGCACTGCGCGGTGATACGGACGACTTTCTCGTGCGCATCGCCGAAGTGCAGTGGGCACTGATGATCTGCGTCTTCTGCACGTCGCATGTGCCGGCGCTGCTGAGCCTCGACATTCCCGGCTTCGAGGAGCGCAACGTGCTCCTGATCGCCTATCTCGTCATCGTCGTGCAGATGAGCGATGTCCTGCAATATGTCTGGGGCAAGCTTCTCGGCCGCACCAGGATCGCGCCGAACCTGTCGCCTTCGAAGACGGTCGAGGGCTTCATTGGCGGCGGGCTCAGCGCGGTGGCGGTGGGCGCGGCCCTGTCCTGGATGACACCGTTCACGCTGCTCCAGGCGGCCTTCCTGTCGCTCGTCATCGTCCTGATGGGCTTCTTCGGCGGGCTCGTCATGTCGGCGATCAAGCGCGATCGCGGCGTCAAGGATTGGGGCCACTTGATCGCCGGCCATGGCGGGTTCATCGACCGGCTCGATTCCGTGGTGTTCTCGGCTCCGATCTTCTTTCATCTGGTCCGCTGGGGGTGGTCGACCACATGACCCTTCCCGTCACCAGCCTGATGCGAAGCAGCCTCGTGCACATCGCCTTCGCCTTCGTCGCGATGGGGAGCTGGGCGGCTTTCGCCAACCGCGCCCATCCGATGCCGGCGCCGCTCCAGGCCGGGTTGATCCAGGGCGCGCTGTCGGCGCTCATCACCCTGCTCCTGAAACGCGGCATCGAGGAACTGGCGAAGCGCTTCTCCGGCCTCGCGGCCCTCCTGGCTCCGCCCGTGATCGCCGGGCTTGTCTCGGCGAGCCTGCTCACCGTGATCCATACGCTTGGTGGCACGCCGGAAATCGTCAGGACGATCGCGGTGCCGTGGACCGTCGCGACCAGCTATGCGGCGCTCTACAATGTCTCGCTCTGGCGCAGCAGGAAGGCCTGAACCGTGGCGCAGGACGATAATCGACGCCCGCTCGCGAGCCGGGATTCGGGCTGGGCCCGCTCGATCGCGCGCAGGCTGAGCGCGGCCGCGATCACGCCGAACCAGATCTCGATGGCGAGCATGGTGATGGCGGCCTTTGCCGGCGCCGGCTTCTGGCTTGCGGGCCTGGCGGATACCGGGTTGCGCGCAGCCCTGCTCCTGGCGGCTGCGCTGTTCTGCCAGCTCAGGCTGCTCTGCAACCTCTTCGACGGAATGGTGGCGATCGAAGGCGGCAAGCAGGCACCCGACGGACCGTTCTGGAACGAGTTCCCGGATCGCGTCGCCGATATCCTCATTCTCGTCGGCGCCGGCTACGGGGCCGGGATCCCGGCCCTGGGCTGGGCGGCGGCCGGGCTTGCGGTGCTGACCGCCTACACGCGCGAGCTCGGTCGCGCCTGCGGGCTGCCGGCCGATTTCTCGGGCCCGATGGCCAAGCAGCACCGCATGGCGGTGATCACCGCAGCGGCCGTCTTGTCCCTCCTGGAGCCGCTTTGGCGCGGCCATAACGAGGTCCTGGTCTTCGCTCTCTGGCTCATCGCGGCTGGCGCTGCCGTGACCACGCTGCGGCGGGCCGCACATGTGGTCCGGGCCTTGCGCGCGCGCTGAGCGCGCTCACGATCTCGCTCGACGCCGTCCCCGACATTCCCCGACGACCGAAGCGGGACGATACCGGCTGGCAAGGCCCACAGGTGCATCGTCTCAATTACAATAGAGGTGACTTCAGTCGCCCGGCCGCCCGCAGCTATTTCGGAAGCAGCGGGCACTTGCTCTGGGAGAGCGGCCAGACGGTTTCTTCCGGCGCAATCGTTCGCACGATCTCGAAATAATCCCACGGCCCCTTGGAATCCGCCGGCTTCTTGACACGGGCGAGATACATCTCGCGCAGCACGCGGCCATCTGCGCGGATCGTCGCCCCCTTCGTGAAAGCGTCGTTGATCGGCATCGCCTTCATCGCGGCGGCGACCTTGTCGGGATCGTCGGTGCCGGCCTCGTTGATGGCCTTGAGGTAATGCCGAACGGAGCCGTAGACGCCGGCATGCAGCATCGAGGGCATCATCCCGGTGCGCTCCATGAACTGCTTCGACCAGGCGCGCGAGGCGTCATCGATGTCCCAGTAGGACGCCGTGGTCAGATACGTGCCCTGCGTCGCCTTCAGCCCCAGGCTGTGGACGTCCTGCAGGAAAAAGATCAATGCCGCGAGAGACTGGCCTTGCTCGGCCAGACCGAACTCGCCGGCCTGCTTGATGGCATTGACCGTGTCGTTGCCGGCGTTGGCGATGCCGATCACCTTCGCGCCGGAGGCCTGGGCCCGGAGCAGGAACGAGGAGAAATCGGCATTGTTCAGGGGATGACGAACCGCGCCGAGTACCTTGCCGCCATTGGCCTCGACAACGTCGGTCGCGTCCTTCTGCAGCTGATGACCGAAGGCGTAGTCGGAGGCCAGCATGAACCAGGTGTTGCCCCCGGCCTTGACGACCGCCGACGCGGTGCCGCGCGAGACGGCATAGGTGTCATAGGTCCAGTGGAAACCGTAAGGCGAGCATTGCTCGTTGGTCAGCGCCGTCGTCCCGGCACCCGAATACATCACGATGCGCTTCTTCTCCCGTGCCAGCGATTGCACCGCCAGCGCCACCGCCGAGTTCGGCACGTCGACGATCGCATCGACCTTGTCGATGTCGAACCACTGCCGCGCCACCGTGGTGCCGACATCCGCCTTGTGCTGATGGTCGGCCGTGACGATCTGGATCGGCTTGCCGAGGACGGTTCCGCCGAACTCCTTGACCGCCATCTCGGCCGCGACGACCGAGCCTTTGCCGGTGATATCGGCAGTCACTCCGGCCATGTCGGTCAGGACGCCGATCTTGACGACATCGTCGCTCACCTGCGCCTCGGCGGCGGTCGTGCAGGCGAATGCGGTCAGGGCTCCGGCCAGTAGCAGCGTCTTCATGAGTGTCCTCCCAGGACTGGCCCGCTTGCTGCGGGTCGTTTGAAACAGGGGTTCAGAGTTCCCGCCCGGCCAGCCAGAGGAGCAGCCGGTCCGCGATGGCGTCGCTGTTGTCTTCGATCATCGGCATGTGGCCGTTGCCGGAGATGCCCTCGTCCGGCAGCCACAGGAACTCCGCCCCCAGATAGCGGGCGGCCGCCTCGTCGATCGCGCGCGGATGGCGTGGATCGTGATCACCGGTGACGATCAGGATCGGCGTCCGAGCCAGCGCGGCCGGGTCCGCGATCTGCAAGCCGCGCCCGCCGATGTTGAAGCGCTCGTTGAACAGCCGCGCGCTCTCCGGGACAATCGAGAGCCGATACTGCTCGAAGGCCTGACGCGGAAAGCGCGGAGCGTTGGCCCAGAAGCTCCGCATGAACGCCTCGCCGACCACGACCGGCCTGTCCTCGGGCAGCATGACCGGGCAGCCCAGGCTGACGTCGTCCCTGAGCTTTGCAATCGCTTCCGGATCGTCGGGCAGCACGGGGAGGATGTTGGCCGGCGCGCCCGGCGCAACGCCGATCACGGCGGCGACCGCGCCAGGGGCCCGCTCCGCGATCCACCACGCCATCGGCCCGCTGGCGGAGTGGACCAGGAGGACGGCCGGCCCGACCATCTCCACAAGGGCAAGAATGGATTGCGCGATCTCGCGGGTCGACAGGGTCGCCAGATTCCCGCACGCCGGCGAGCGGCCGTGGCCGGGCCAGTCCACCACGAAAACGTCGCGCCTCGCTGCCGCGAAGCGGGTCGCCCAGCCCTGGCGCCCGTCCGGCGTCGCGAGATAGCACTGGCCGGTGTGACAGCCGCCATGGACCATGACGACGGGCAAGCGCCTGGGCTCGGCTATCGCGGCGATATGGTCGACATAGATCGGCAGCGATCCGGTTGCAGCGAAGAATGCTCGCCCGAACGACACGCCTGTCGCGGCGGGGCGAGCGCTGGCGGGAACCGGGATATCCATGCGATCCTCCCCCGGGACTGGGCGGCATCGCCAAGTCCTTTCATTGCCCGGAATGCTACGACTGCGATGTCATGACAGCAACAAAAAAGTCTCATATGAGACGAAATTCAGAAGCGACGGACCTGGAAGCGACGGACCTGGAAGCGACGGACCTGGACGTGGCCGGGGTGGGTAGCGAGGAGGGCCTGCGCGCGATGCTCGGAGGCACCGAGATACCAACGGCCTACAGGATCGGTTACATCCTGAACTTCTACCGCGAGCCGTCATTCCGGCGGATCGAGGCCGAATTCGGCCTGACGCGCCCCGAGATCGTGATCCTGCTGGCGCTGCATTCCCGCGAAGGCATCACCGCTGCCGAGTTCTGCGAATTCTCGGGTCATCTCAAGGCGGGCGTCAGCCGTGCGGCCATCGCGCTGGAGAAGAAGGGGCTGATCCGACGTCTGACCGATGAAGCCGACAGCCGACGTCAGCGGCTCTTCCTGACCGATCCCGGCCGAGCCCTGTATCAGCGCTACATTCCGGCGTTGAAACTTCGCGAGGCGGCGATGCTGTCCTGCCTGTCCAAACCAGAACGAAGACAACTCGATCAGCTGCTCGACAAGCTCGCCGCCCATGTGCCGGACTGGGGTTCGCTTTCGGAGCTATAGCGTCTCCCGTTACCGCCAGCTTTTGCGGGTCGGACAAGCGGCGCTGGCAGCCTATGTACTGGCCATCATGTATATAGCCGGCGCCACCTGGTTTCGATCAAGGCCGGGCCGTCATCGTTCCGCGTCGAGGGGGAGGCAGGATGAAACTCTATACCTATTGGCGGTCCACCTCGTCATACCGCGTTCGCATTGCGCTCGCGCTCAAGGGGCTCGAAGTCACGCCGCGCTTCGTTCATCTCGTCCGGAACGGCGGAGAGCAACATGGCGCGAGCTATCGCGCGCTCAACCCGCAAGGCCGGTTGCCGGCACTGGAACTCGACGACGGCACCATCCTGACCCAATCGCCCGCCATCATCGAATATCTCGAGGAGACCTGTCCGGCTCCGGCGCTCCTCCCGCGCGACCCGGTCTTGCGTGCGAAGGTCCGGGCCGTCGCAGCGATCATCGGCTGTGACATTCATCCCCTCCACAACGTCGCGCCGCTGTCCTATCTCAGGCAGAATCTTGGGCAGGCCGAACCGGAGGTTGCGGCCTGGATCGCCACCTGGATCGGACAGGGGCTCGGCGCCGTCGAGGCGCTGATTGGCGACGAGGGTTATTGCTTCGGCCCCCTGCCCGGCCTGGCGGATATCTACCTGCTGCCCCAGCTCTACGCAGCGCGGCGTTTCCAGGTGCCGATCGACCATTGCACGCGCATCCTGCGGGTCGAGCGATTGTGCAACGAGCACCCTGCCTTCAGGAGTGCCCACCCGTCGATGCAGGGCGATGCCGAGTAGCTGGCCCGACATATCGTCAAGGCGCCAGTTCCGCCCTGCGCCAGATGCGGAGGATGCGCTCAGGGATACAAACGGAAACACTCCAGCAACATCCGTTCGGCACTGGGGCCACAAACGCGACCTATCCGGCAGGCTCACGCAACGTCGGAGCGCCTATGCCGGATATCCCTTCACCCTTGCGGCCGGGCTCGTCGCTGCGGCGCGCGCTCGGGGTCATCGCCGCCGCTGCCATGTGGGTGAGCCTGGTGTTTTTGCGCATCTTCGGGGCCGACACCGCCGACACTGCCTCTGCCTGCAGTCGCATGGTCTATCGCGATCCGGTGACGGGGCGGGAGCAAGCCATCGGAGCCGTCCGGATCGCTGCGGACGGCACGATCCGATGCCGCGATCTCGCCTATCGGCCTTAGATCATCGGACCGGATATCGTATCCGGTCCGATGATCTAACCAACTGTGATTGCATCGGCTTTGCCCCGAAAACCGCAATCCACTTTTCCGGCCGATGCTTCGGCCCTGCCGATGCTTTAGCCACGATGACGGCTGCGGGGGAGCTGAGCCTCCGATATGCTCGCATCGGTTGAAACCTGGAAACCTGACGTGAGCGCATCGGCGCATATCCTGATCGTCGAGGACGATCGCGAGATCAGCACGCTGGTCGCGCGCTACCTCGCGCAGAACGGCATGCGGACCTCGACCGCGCGCGACGGGCGCGAGATGGACCGGATTCTGCGGGACGGCAGGTTCGACCTGATCGTGCTCGATCTCAATCTCCCCGGCGAGGACGGGTTCTCGATCTGCCGGCGGCTGGGCCTGACGACGCAGCTGCCGATCATCATGCTCACCGCCCGCAGCGAGGATATCGACAGGATCATCGGCCTCGAAATGGGGGCCGACGATTATCTCGGCAAACCGTTCAACCCGCGCGAGCTCCTGGCCCGCATCCGGGCGGTGCTGCGACGACGGTGCGGCGGACAGGCCGATCCCGACGAGCTTCCCGGCTCGTTTGCCTTCGCGGGCTGGACGCTGAACGCCAATAACCGCGAGCTGACCAATCCCGACAATGTCCGAGTCGCTGTCACCGGCGCCGAGTTCGATCTGCTGCGGGTGTTCTGCGAGCGGCCCGGGCGCGTGCTCGCGCGCGATGCCCTGCTCGATCTGACGCAGGGGCGCCCCGCCACCCCGTTCGAGCGCAGCATCGATATCCTGATCAGCCGGCTGCGCCAGAAGATCGAGCGCGAGCCGCGCGAGCCCGAGCTGATCAAGACGATCCGCTCGGGCGGATATCTCTTCACGCCCGCCGTCGCCCGGCAATGATCCGCCCGTTTCGCCTGCCCGCGCGGATCGGCAGCCAGATCGCGCTGCTCGTGATCGGCGTCATCGGCCTGCTCTATCTCGTTCTCTCCGTCACCCTGGTCTGGCAGGCGCCCCGCGGCAGACCGGGGCCGCCAGCCTATGAGAGCGTGGCGACGATCGCGAAGCTGCTGGCCCGGACGCCGCCTGAGCTGCGCCAGATGGTCGTCGAGACCGCGAACACGGCCGACCGGCGCTACCGGTTCACGCTATCGGCCAAGGACCCCGCCCCCTTGCCAGCGCAGCCGCATCCCTTCGCCGCGGAGGGCATGGCGCAGCGCCTGGGCGAGGGTTTTGCGGTGCAGCCGAACCCGGTGCCTGACGGGGACAGGCCGCCGCAAGGCTATGCGATCCGGCTTCCCGACGGCACGGGCCTCGATGTCGAGATCGCGCCCGGTGGAATGGGGACACCGCCACCGCGCCCCATCTCCATTCTGGTGGTCGCCACGATCATCGTGCTCGGGCTCAATATCGGCGCGCTGACGCTCTGGGCCTCGCGCGGCATCACGGCGCCGCTCGCGCGCTTCGCCTCGGCTGCCGAGGAGTTTTCGATCGACCGCGATCCCTCGCCGCTGCCCGAGGAGGGCCCCCTCGAAGTCCGCACCGCCGCGCGCGCCCTCAACCGCTTGAGGGACCGTATCCATGCGCTGTTTGCCGACCGCACGCGCATGCTGGCGGCGATCAGCCACGACCTGCGGACGCCGATCACGCGCATGCGCCTGCGCGTCGAGTTCATCGAGGACGCTGTCCTGCGCGCTCAGTTCACCCGCGATCTGGAGCATATGGGCACCATGGTGCAGGGCGCGCTGTCCTATCTGCGCGATGTCGACCGGCGCCAGAAGCGCGGTGCCGTCGACCTTTCGAGCCTGCTCCAGACCGTCGCGGACGAGTTCAGCGATATCGGCAAATCGACGCGCTACGAGGGGCCGCGACGGCTCGTCGCGACGGGCGATGCCCAGCAGCTGGAGCGCGCCGTGACCAATCTCGTCGAGAACGCGGTGCGCCATGGCACGCAGGTGATCATCCGCCTTCGCGACGAACCCGACGCCCTCCTGATCGAGGTGGCCGACGATGGCCCCGGTATTCCGGAAGCCGATCGATTGCGCCTGCTCGAACCCTTCATGCGCGGCGACGAAGCCCGCGGGCGGATCGATTCAGAAGGATTTGGCCTCGGCCTCGCCATCACCCGGTCGATCGCGGCCGCCCATGATGGCGAGCTCAGCCTGCACGACAACCAGCCGCGCGGCCTCTTGGCCCGGATCAGCCTGCCGCGCCATGCCGCTGCGGCCTCGACGAGCGCCTGAGCGCTTACACCTTTGCCCGGCCGTGCCGCGACTATCCCGTGGAACCGAACGGGACAGTCATGGCTGCAGCGCGACGTGCCGTTTCATGAGCGCTGCTCGAGCGGCCACACCTCGACGACACCATGGGCCACGGCGCAGGGCGTTCGTGAAACCATAGCGATGGCCTCGGCCAGATCGGCGGCTTCGATGATGGCAAACCCCGCCACCGGCAATGACGACGTCATGAATGGGCCATTGGCCGTTTCAACCTGGGCAGCGTCGGGATTGCGCACCTGCACGGGAGCGCCCGCGATACCCATCAACACTCCGCCCTTCCGCAGCGTCGCATCATGGGCGTGGGCGGCGTCTCGAACGGCCACCGGGGTACGGTCGTAGCCCTCACGGTCTCCATACCCGATCGTCACGAATGTCGGCACGGGTCGCCTCCTCCAACGGGCCAAAGCATCGGCCGCAAGAGCGGATTGCGGATCTCGGGGGAAAGCCGATGCAAGCAGGAAGGGTTGGATCACCGGACGCGATACGATGTCCGGTCCGCTGGTCTAGCGGAGCTTGGCGATCCCGATGCCATCCTGTTTCGCGCGGTCCTTGATGGATTCTTCGCTGCGCGTCATCGCCTTCGAAATCGCCTTCAGGGCCATGCCCTTCCTGGCGAGCAGCTTCAGCTTCTCCAGTTCCTCATGGGTCCAGGGTTGGCGATGCCGTTCAAATCTCTCGGCCACGATCTGCTCCTGCTTCGCCGGGACATCTCCCGTATTCGCGCCCACTATAGCAGTGATGGCGAGGAATTTGGCCCCACGTGTCGATGGAAGCCGAGCCCATCCGGCCGCTCGGCGTTAGAAGTTGGGTCTCCGCCCGAAAGCAGACCTCTGCGCCGCCGCGCGTCACTGCCGGAAGCGACCCATCTGAAACATTCGCGATGTCTGCTTCCGAGCAAGCCGGCACACTGCATGGCTGCGCGGGCGACTAGACGCATGGGGTTCTGCAATGGCTGCTTTTCTGGGAGGCGTGATAGCTGAGGGTTCGTCCGTCCTCGTTGCTGAATCGCCGCGGGGCGCGACAATGCCGCAAGGTCAGAAAGCAGGTGCATCACGATCTTAAATCGCTAAACTGCACAGGTTGCGTCGCGGGCTAATGGCGACGGCCTATGCCTACCGTGAGAGCCTATGATCTCCTGCCTACGCCGCGCCCTGCGCGAGACGACATCCTTCACCGCCCCATCCGTGCTCGCAACCGGCGTCATCGCTGCGGGGCTGTGGCATAAAATGATGCCTTCGAGGAGCCGTGACGTCGCCGCCAATACGCTATCGCGTTGGCGGGGTGCGCTGGTGGACACAACGATGGTGAGCGGTCTGGCGCTCGCCGTCGCTGCCACGCCTGTGATGGCCCCCGGCACGGCGCATGCGGCGGACTGGCTGGGCAGCAGCGGAAACTTCAACCTCGGTTCGAACTGGGCTGGCGGTACCGTGCCTACGGATACGGCGACCTTCACGAACAGCCCGACGGCAGAGCGAAATGTCACCGCGTCCGGCGGTTCGCTCACGCTGCTCGAGTACAACAACAACGCGCTCGCCTACACGCTGTCGACAGCCCCCGGCTCGGCTCTGTATGTCACCAACGTCACCAATAATTCGACCTTCGAGCAGACGCTGTTTGCAGGAGCGGCGGGCGGGTTCATCATCTCGGGCACGGTTACCGGCCCGATGGCGCTCATTGCGGATTCAGACGGCGCGATGCAGTTCGGCGCCGGGAGCTCGGCGGCGGGCTCGCGATTTATTGGCCAGGGCGGATTTCTGAATTTGGCCATGGGCGCCGGTGATACGCTGTCGATCGGTTCGATCGAAGGCACCGGGATCATACGACCCGGGGGGGCGGCACCAACTCTGTCGGTTGGCGGCCTGAATTCGGACACCGCCTATGCCGGCGTGATCCAGGGTCCGGTCAGCCTCACCAAGGTCGGTACCGGCGGCCTGACCCTGTCCGGTGCGAACATCTATACGGGTTTGACGACGGTTTCGGCGGGCACGCTCACGGTCGCCAACGCCAGTGGCCTCGGCGCGGTTTCCGGCGGAACGACGGTCGCCTCGGGTGCGACGCTCGCCTTGACGGGCGGTATCACCGTCGGCGCCGAGGCTCTGACGCTTTCGGGGACTGGCGTGTCGGGGGGCGGCGCTCTCACCAGCTTGAATTCTGGCGCGAACGCCTTCCAGGGCGCGATCTCCCTTGCGGCATCCAGCAGCATCAATGTCCAGAACCTGAGCTCGCTGAATCTTTCGGGCGGCATCACTGGATCCAACACGGATCTGACGCTTGGCGGCTCCAGCAACAATGGCGGCACCATCCGTGGCGTGATCGCCATCGGCTCCGGCTCGATCACGAAGTCCGGCTCCCAATGGACCCTGGCAGGCGCCAACACCTATTCCGGCCTCACTACCGTGAATTCGGGCAGCCTGTTCGTGACAAACAGTCTCGGTCTCGGCTCGACGGCGAACGGAACGGTGGTGGCATCGGGCGCGTCCCTTATACTCGGCGGCAGCGTCAACATCGTCGGGGAGGCGCTCACGCTCTCGGGCAGCGGCACAGGTGGTTTCGGCGCCCTGCAAGCGGGCGGTGGTACGAACACCTATGGCGGAGACATCACTCTCGCCGCCGACAGCCAGATCAACGCCGGCCTTTTGACCTTTCCAAGTACGTTGACCGTCTCCGGCGGCATTACCGGCTCGGGCCAAAACCTGACCCTCGCCGGCCCGGGGACAGGGACCGCATCCGGGGTGATCGCTACGGGGACAGGCGGGCTGACGAAGATAGATGCAGGCACCTGGACGCTCACCGGCGCCAACACCTATACCGGCGCAACCACGATCAATGGGGGCACGCTGATCGTGAACGGCTCGCTGGCTTCGTCCAGCGTGAGCGTCGGCAGCGGCACGACGCTTGGCGGTTCGGGTTCGATCGCGGGAGCGGTGACGGTCGCCTCCGGCGGAACGCTGTCGGCCGGCAACAGCCCGGGCACGCTCACGGTAGGATCGCTGGCGCTGAATGCCGGCTCGAACACCGTGTTCGAACTCGGCACCCCTGGAGTCGCGGGCGGCGCGACCAACGACCACATCATCATCAACGGCAGCGGGGCGGCCGGCAACCTGACGCTCGGCGGCACGCTCACGGCCAATGTCGCTTCGGCCGGCTATTATCGCCTGTTCGACGTCACCGGCGGCGGCACGATCAGCGGCAGCTTCTCGTCGCTTGCCCTGACCGCGCCCAGCGTCGCGGGCGCGACCGGGACGGTCTACAGCATGCCTGCCGGCCTGCCGCCGCAAGTCAATCTTGCCGTGCTCGGGGCCGGCCAGATCCTGCAGTTCTGGGACGGCGCCGACCAGACCGGCAACGGTGCCGTCGATGGCGGCACGGGCACCTGGAACGGCGGCAACACCAACTGGGCGGTGGCGCCGGGCGAGGTGGGCTTCAATGCCCCGTGGCTGAGCTCGGTCGGCGTGTTCCAGGGCATAGCCGGCACGGTGACGGTGTCCGGCACGCAAAACTTCGACACGCTGCAGTTCACCAGCGACGGCTATCTGCTGACCGGAGGTTCTCTCGGCCTCGGCGTCGCCGGTGGCGGCACGATCAACACGGCAGCCGGCGTCACCGCTTCGATCGGCTCGGCCATCATCGATGGCGTCGGGACCAGCCTGACCAAGGTCGGTGCCGGCACGCTGGCGCTGTCCGGCGCCAACAGCTATTCCGGCGGCACGCTGCTCAACGCCGGCACCCTCGCCGTCGGATCGGCGAGCGCGCTCGGCACAGGCACGCTGCAGATGGCGAGCGGGACGACGCTTCGTGCCAACGCCCCTGCTCTCACGCTGGCCAACGCCGTGGCGTTGTCGAGCGGCACCGCCTTCGTCGATACCGGTTCGTTGGATTTTGGCCTGGCCGGCGTCATCAGCGGCGGGGGCACGCTCTCCAAGACGGGCGCCGGGGTCCTGACGCTGTCGGGGACCAACACCTACTCCGGCGCCACCTGGATCCAGCAAGGCACGCTACGGATGGGCGGGGTGGGCGTCCTGCCGAACCAGACGGCGGTGCAGATTTCGGCCGGGGCGGTCTTCGATCTCAACGGCATCGCCCAGACGGTCGGCTCGCTGTCCGGCACGGGCGACGTGCTCCTGGGTGGCACGACGCTGACCGCCGGAGGCAACAACAGCAGCACGACCTTCTCCGGCACGATCTCGGGCGCGGGCTCGCTGCTCAAGACCGGTACCGGCACGCTGACGCTGAACGGAACCAACACCTACACGAGCGTGACCCAGGTGTTCGGTGGCAGCCTCGTCGTCGACGGCTCGGTCGCGACGCCGGTGATCGTGCATGCGGGTGCGACGCTCGCTGGCTCCGGCTCGGTCGGCGCGACCACGATCGGCGGCACGCTTTCGCCGGGCAATTCGCCGGGGACGCTGACCGTCAACGGCAGCCTCGTGATGGGCGTCGCCTCGACCTATATCGCCGAGGTGCAAGGCATTGTCGCGGACCGGGTCAACGTCACCGGAACGGCCTCGCTGGCGGGTACGCTGCGGATCGTGCCGCTCGGCGGCGCCTACAGCTTCTCCGCACCCTACACGCTGCTCTCGGCAGCGGGCGGGCTCGGCGGCACGCGCTTCGGCCCGGTCGACACGACCGGCTCCTTCGGCGACGGTGTCACCCCTGCGGTGAGCTACACCGGCAACGACGTGCTGCTGACGCTGACGCCGAAGCCGCTGGCGCCAATCGTGACGCCGACGCTCGGCGTCACAGCGCCGCGCAACGCCGCCTCGGTCGCTTCGGCCATCGACAGTGCCGTGGCCAATGGCGTCGACCCGTCCGCGCTGTTCGGGATCTACAACCTGCCGGCGGCGGCGATCCCGGCGGCTGTGAACTCACTCTCGGGCGAGGTCCATACGGCGGCGCCCGCGATGGCGCATGTCGCTTCAGACCAATTCCTGCGCACCATGCTGGACGGCTCGGGCAGCGGCCGGCTCTCAGGAGCGCCCGGCGGCCCTGCCGGCGTGGCCGGCTTCACAGCCGACCTGCCATCGAGGCAGGATGGGCCGGGACGCCCGACCTTCGATCCGGCGCGCTTCACGCTCTGGGGCGCGACTTTCGGCTCGACCGGACGAACCGACGGCGACCGGGTCGTGGGTTCGGTCAACCGCAACCTCTCCGATGCACATGTCGCGGTCGGCGCCGACATCCGGCTGGGCTCCAGCACGGTCATGGGCGCCGCAGTCGCGGGTGGCCAGTCGCGTGCCTCGCTCTCGGGCGGGCTCGGCAAGGCGCAGGCCGATGTCTTCCAGGCGGGTCTCTACGGCCGCACCACGCTTGGCTCCGTCAACCTCGCCGGCGCGCTCGGCTATGCCCGGCTCGACACCGCCACCAGCCGCGCCATCCCGGCGCTGGGCCGCACCGGCGTGGCCGCCTCCTATGCGACGCAGGCCTGGTCCGGCCGGATCGAGGCGAGCCTGCCGGTGGCCGGCTGGGGTGGCCTGACGCTCTCGCCGCTCGCCGCCTTCCAGGCGGTGCGGGCGAACAGCCCGGCTGCGGTCGAGCGCGACGGGATGGGCGCGACCGCCGGCATGCTGACGCTGCCGCGGCGCATCGACATCACCAGCCGCAGCGAGCTCGGCCTGCAGCTCGACGCCAACCTGATCGCGGGCGCATCTCCCGTCACCGGCTTCGTCCGCGCCGCCTGGGCGCATTACTACCAGCGCGACGGCGACCTCACCGCCGCGCTCAACGGCCTGCCCGGCGCGAGCTTCGCGGTGAGCGGTGCCAGGCCCGACCGCAATGCGGCGCTGCTCGCGGCGGGAGCCGATATCAAGCTCAGCCAAACCGTCAGCCTCGGCATGCGCGTCGACTCGGAGCTGTCCGGGAACACGCAACGTGTCGGCGGCACTGCCCAGCTCAGGGTGAATTTCTAAGAAACCCGCGACGGCGCCAGCGCCGATCGAGCGGCCGAGACGCGGCCGCTCGATGTTGTCCAGATGATCGCTTCGACGCCACGCAATGTCAGCTATCGGCACGTCGCCGAACGGCCGCTCCCCACCGAGGCCGTGTGCAAACGCGCTATTGGGATGCCTGAGGTGTGCGCCGCGTCGTCTGCGGGTGAAGTTGGACGAGAGTCGCGGCGACCCTTTCAGGTCCGCATCGCCAGAATGAGCGGCCCAGCGCCAAGGATGGCGATCACTCTCTTCAGATTGTAGGCCAGGACGTGGAGGCTCATCTCCGTACTGACGTTTTTGAGGGACTTGGTCTTGAAGTGGGTCGCTCCCATCCAGGCCTTTAAGGTTCCGA
>NZ_JBFUIY010000061.1:0-15796 GCF_056401655.1 Allobosea sp. P4_E12
CGGACGGTTGCGCAGGAGGCACTGTTCTACGAGTTCAGCCTTGAGCGGCATGTCCCGGCCAACCACCTGCTGCGCTCGATCGACCGCTTCGTCGATCTGTCCGGCATCCGTGCGCATCTACGTCCCTACTACAGCGACACAGGCCGGCCCTCGATCGATCCCGAGCTGATGATCCGGATGCTGATCGTCGGCTACTGCTTCGGCATCCCGTTCAGAACGTCGGTTGTGCGACGAGGTCCACCTGAACCTCGCGGGCATGTGTCAACTCCGTTTTGCGTGCCGCTGCGGATCGGGAGCGCCCGGACGAGTTCAGGCTTCTTTGCGTGCTCCACGCTGGCTGCGTCGGCGGACAGGATGGGTTGAGAAGGATCGAACGGCCTAGCTCTGCCTCGCGATTAGACCGGCGAATGCCGTGCCATCGCAACCAGCGATGCGTGCTCGTCCGACCCTCGCACCCTCCCGGGCGCTCTTTTCCGCCGCGGCGACGGAACTATGCAAGTCGATCGCTAAATGGAGCTCCCGCGACGCGGCTAAGCGGCGACCGATCCGGGCGTCGCTGACCAACGGAACTCAGTGCCATCGGTCCACATGCGGTGCGTAATGACCGCGAGCCGGCGTGCGAGAGCAACCTTCGCGACCTTCACGCTGCCGCGCTTCGCCAGCCGCATGGCCCAAGACCTCAGAGAGGACCAGGGACCGTGGTGGAAGAGGACGTGGGCTGCCTGGTACAATGCGGTGCGGACCATCTCGTCGCCGCAGCGGCTAATGCGACCATCGAAGTCGGTCTGTCCGGAGCTGTAGCGTCTCGGCGTCAGGCCGAAATGCGCGCCGACATCTCTCGATCGCGAGAAACGTTCGGGGGCGTCGACGCCCGTGCGATAGGTCAGCGCCACGACCACTCCGACGCCAGGTATGGTCATCAGCCGGCGGCAAACAGGATCGCGTCGCGCCAATTGCCGGCACATACGGTCCAGCACCTCGAAAGCCTCGATCATCGCTCGACGAACGCGCAGCATCGGCTCGGTGATCGCGAGCAGGATTGGATGATCCGCGACGAGCTCCAGGACGCGGACCTCGAAGGCGCTCCGCGTGACGATCCCGATCCTAAGCCCAAACACCTTCAGCGAACCACGCATAGCGTTCTCGATATCGTGCGTCTTATTCAAGAGCTGCTGACGGCTGACGAGTGCCATAGCCGGGACATGCTCGGCGAGGCGAATTCTCAACCGTTTGATAACATGGCGCGGCAAATGAAGGGATACTCGCGGACTACAAGGGTGGCGATGTCGCCGCAGCATTGACAGCAGCCTCATTGCGACTATCTCGCCCGGCTCTTTCGATATGTTCAACGTTATTCGATATTGAGTGAAGTTCAGCATCAACTTGTTTAAGCATCCGAACGGTTTCACTTGTATTCTCAGCGATGCTTACCAGCGTAAGAGTCCTCTCTGATTGGGGGGGTTGAGGTCAAGCTGCTCGTTGTGGTTTCTCCGGCTCGTGCCGCCCCGTGGGTCACACGCTTCTCTTCGCGGTCGGCGCTTGGCCGCCGCATGATGGGGTCAGAAGGGCGAGGCGTCTCAATCTGTTTCACGACCTTGCGGTTTGTGCGGCAGGTTCTGGACTCTCAACGAGATCGCCTCAGCACGGGAACGATCCGGTTCACCCTTTCGGGTTTATGCGTGATGTTTTGCCCTCCTACTTCGCCGTGACGGTGTCATGCTGCGACCGTGGCGCCATTCGCGGGATCCTTGCCCCATCGGAACGCTACGCCATCGCTCCACATGCGGTGGAGGATCACGGCGAGCTTGCGAGCGACCGCGACGCGGGCGCGGGCCATGCCGCGATGCTTGGCGATCTTGATCCCCCAGGCCCTCAGGCCCGACCACTTTTTGCTGCGCACCAGCAGCGTATGAGCCGCCTCATAGAGCGCTGTGCGCGCGAGTTCGTCGCCGCAACGGCTGATCCTGCCCTGGATGTCGGTCTCGCCGGACTGGTAGCGCGCCGGCGTCAGTCCGAGATGGGCGCCTACGTCCCGCGAGCGCCTGAACCGATCGGGCCGATCGATCGTGGCCCGGAAGGCGAGCGCCGTGATCGGGCCGACGCCTGGAACGCTCATCAGCCGCCGGCAGACCTCCTCCTTGCGGACGAGATCCAGGACTTGCTTCGTCAAGCCGGCGAGCGAGGTCAACATGGTAGCCAGCACCGCCAAAAGCGGATCGACGAGTTGCATCACGCAGGGATCGCCCTGCGTCAGTTCGCGCACTCGGACGGCGAAGGTCGGGCGGCCCGGCGTACCGAGCTTGAGGCCGGCCTCCCGCAGGATCGCCCGCACTACGTTCTCGATCGCGCGCATCTCATTCAGGACAGTGCGGCGCGCCGCCAAAAGCGAGCGCCACAGCCGGCACTGCCGGCTCTTGACGTGAACCTGCCGGAACCAGCCCGTCCGCATGATCTGCGCCAGAGCCCGGGCGTCGTTGCGGTCGGTCTTCTCTGTCCCGGCGTTCGTCAAGGGATGGTTTAACGCATGGTCAGTCTCCATCGCATTATCCGCGCACAGCATTGTCGGACCGGCATCGGAACAGTCTTCTCTTCGGGCTCGGCGCGAGGCCGGCACAGGATGGTGTTCATCTGAGCGGGGGCGGAGCTATCTTATTTGCGGCGTTCCCTGGTCGGCCGACGGCGCACCAAACGGACGGTCGCTCTCACCCTCACCCGTCCCTTGCCGGGGACGTCCGCCGAGGCGGATGCTGTAAAAGCTCAGGCTGAGGTGATTTCCGCTTTCCTCCAATAGAACGGCTCGCCTGTTAGCCACATCTTGTGCAAAGTGACTGCGATACGGCGGGCCAGAGCTATTCGCGCCTTCGCGAGACCGCGTGTCCTGGCCACGTTCATTGCCCACGCCTTCATGGAGGACCAGAGCCCCTGGTCGCGCCTCAATGTAATCTGGGCGGCGACATAGAGCATGTGCCGGACGTGTTGATCGCCCATCTTGCTGATCCGACCCGACAGATCAATCTCGCCAGAGCTATATCGCCGTGGCGTGAGTCCGAAATGCGCTCCAACATCGCGGGACCGGCGAAAGCGGGTGGGCTCATCAATGCCAGCCCTGAACGACAGCGCAATGTGAGCGCCGACGCCTGGCATGGTCATCAGCAGCTTGCAGACATCGTCCCGTCGCGCCAACGTGATGATGCGCCGATCGAAGACGGTCCGCTGCCTGAGCAACTCAGCTCGGGCTGCGAGCAAAGGTTCGATCGTCGCCATGATCTCCTCGTGGTCACCGACCCGCGTGCGCACCTCGGCTTCGAAATGGCGACGGCCGAGTGGCAGGCTGATCCCATCGCAACGTAAAAGTCCCCGCACCACGTTCTCGATCCTGACGAGTTGGTCCTGGAGAGTGTTGCGTGCGGTGAACAGAGCGTTGAGCCGCTGCGAACGCTCGGATTTCACCCAGACCGGACGATAGGCGTTCATACGCATCAGCTGCGCGATGCCTCGCGCATCGCTACGATCCGACTTGTTGCGAAGCCCAGCTTGCAGCATCGCCGCCGCGTGACGGGCGTCGATGCAAATCGCCGGTATCTCAAGCTTCGTCAGGCCAGCTTGCAGCCAGGCCGCAGTCGAGCCTGATTCCAGACCAACCTTCTCGCAAGAATAACCGCTGTCGCTCAATGTGCGGGCGATGACCTCGGGGTCGGACGCAACCTTCGCTTCCTTCACGACCTTGCCCTCGGCATCTACGATGCACACCGCAGTTTCCCGCAGCGAAACGTCCAGTCCGCAGTAGAACATGGTGACTTCCTCCACTGGCATCGCGACTTAGGTCGCCGCGCGACAAATTCGCGCCTCCAGCCGGGACACACCATCTTGTTCGGCATTGTCTTCATCGCGGCGTTGGCCTGGCGCGTCTCGATGCAGAGCGCCGGCAAGCCGGCCGCGCGCAGGCTATCGTGAAGCCACGCCGTCAGAGAGCACGCTTCCAGCCCGATGCGCTCCAGAGGCAGGTCGAGCTCATTCAGCGCGACGATCAAAGCCGCAGGCTCGCTGGCCGCACGCGCCTCCTTCACGATCCGCCCGGTTCCATCAACCACGCAGATCGCAGTCTCTTCCAGCGACACGTCCAGTCCGGCATAATAAATCATGGCTGCTCCTTCCCGATGCTTGTGGCCACTCAACGCGGACCACGTTCCAACATCCCGAACGGAGCAGCCACCCGCCGGTTGAGACCCCAATCACCCCATCTGTTTGAGAATGCTCAAGGATGGACGATGCGCCGCAGCATGAGGCTTCCCAGGGCGACGTGGATCATGGCTTCGGAGACGTCGAGGCGCTGTTCATAGTCTCGGACGAGGCGCTTCCAACGGGTCATCCAGCCGAAGGTGCGCTCGACGACCCATCGCCTCGGCAGCACCTTGAAGCCGGGCTGCTTGTCGGTGCGACGGACGATCTCGATGACGAAGTCGCGATAGGCGGCGGCGTCCAGGAGGCGGGTGCGATCATAGGCGCCGTCGGCGAACAAATGCTTGAGCCAGGGCCAGCGCTTGCGGATGGCGGCAACGATGTGCTGGGCGCCGGCGCTGTCGGAGATGTCGGCGGTGGTCAGGTTGACCATGAGCAGCCTGCCATCGGTATCGACGGCGATGTGGCGTTTGCGTCCGACGATCTTCTTACCGGCGTCGAACCCGCGCTTTTCTGCTGCCGGCGCCTTGATCGACTGGCTGTCGACGACGGCTGCGGTCGGTGACTGCTCCCGGCTCTCGCGCTCGCGATCGAGCATCAGCGCGACATCATGGATCGTCTTGAACAGCAGGCGGCGAACGAACCGCCGGAACCACCAATAGACCGTCTGCCAGGGGGGAAATCGTTCGGCAGCATCCGCCAGCCGCCACCGGTTCGGGCAAGATAGCGCAGCGCGTCGAGCACCTCGCGAAGGTCCGTCGTCGGCTTGCGTCCGCGCTTCGCGATCGACGGCAGGAACGGACGGATGAAGAGCCACTCCTCATCCGTCAGATCAGTAGGGCAGCGCTTCGCGCGTTTCTCAAATCCAGCCATCCGGCCACGGTTCGCTCGGGTCCACATCCCAAGCTTGAATCATGCCGCCGCAAGCGCCTCAACCCATTCTCAAACGGTCTCTAAGCGCTCCACCGGCCAGAAATGCTGACACCACGAATACTAGGCCCGCTATGATGATGCCCGCGAAAAAGGGACCTCGCGTCAGGGCGGCCGCCAAGACAAGGACTGTCGGTATGACGACGATGAGTAAACAGACCGTCCCGAAAGTGGACACAATGAACTCTCGAATTCGCTGATTGACCATGCGTTCGCTCCGTCACCGTCTCTGTGAGATTCGTCGCCTGCAAGTTGATCCCGACAAGGGCAGGTGTGTTGACGTGTATCAAGTCGGTCCCGGCAAGCATCCTTTGTCGCGGCACTGGTGACGGGCATAGAAACCGACCTTGGCTTGCGTCGGCTTCCAGTCGTTGTGGCGCATCGCGTGACCGAGCCGCCGCCGATCATTCTCGATCTGATCGTTCAACGCAACGATGGCTGGTATCAAGTCGGCCTCACGACGTGGCTCCTAGCCAAGTTCTGCTCCGATGCCTGTCGGCAGCGCGCCCATCGCAGCCGATTAGCCGTGACAACGCCATGCCCAGCGAGGGAGGTAACGATACCCGGCCCCTGCGACCCTGAGCGCAAGCGAGCCCAGAACCGGGGCGAGGAAGCGCCGCCTTGCCGCGCGGGCGGTCGTGTCCCGCGTAGTGGTGTAGCTGAGGTGGTCATCGGCGATTGCCGGTTAGGTTTGGTTTGCGAACGCCAACCCTGACCCGAGAGATCCCCGATGACCGATGAGATGATGAACCTTCTCGGGCTGCTGGAGGGCCGCTCCGAAGCGGCATGATAATTTGCCCGTCGCCGTGGGTACCAGCGAGCGAGGCTGATACTGGCGCACGAAGAATGTGGATCGGCTTATTTCTTCAGCGCAATGCGGTCGCAGCCCGCTCGGCCAGCACCCCGTCTCGCGCAGCCTCCATCATGCTTCGCGGGATGGTTCGGATCTGCCGCTCCGCCATCGCGAGAACTTCGGTGGGCAGTAATGCGCACTTGTCGTGATAGGCCGAGACAAGCGCGATGCCCCGCACTGCCCACTGATCGTTCGCGGCCGCAGGGGAAGCCACGTTCCCCGCGAGGGCCGCCGCCAGCAGTAAGGGGATCAATTTCATCGTGCTTGCTCCACGTTGAAGGCGTTTGGCGCTTCGGGCTGCGGGTCGCGCCCGCAGCGAAGGGTCAGCGCAGAAGGTGTTCGGCGGCCCTCATCTTGGCCTTCATCGCTACGCAGTACCGGGCAGTGCCGGCTGTCTTGTGGGCAGTCATCACCCGATCCGCCGTCGCGTTGAGCATGTTGCGCGGGACCTCCTTGATCACGACCTTGGCCGCCAATTCAGCCTGCCGCCTGTGGTGGCCGACTAGCGGCGCGCACATCTTGTCGTAGAGGATCAGGTTCATGACGCCCTCCACGATCTTGTTGGTCTCGTCCGCGCGTGCGGCTGGGGCCGCGAAGACTGCGAGAGCAATAGCCAGAAGTGCGGTAGTCCGTTTCATGGCTTGCTCCGATGGCCGGGTTGGGGCTCCCCGCGGTAGCACTGGCTCGCTGTGCAGGACTTGTCGGTTCCCGCCATGCTCATGCTTATCCCCGCCATGGGCAGGCATTGCGGTCGGGTCGCTCGCCGGCCGCCCTCGCCTTCTCATCGCCGACGAGCCGACGACTGCGCTCGACCTCACGGTGCAGCAGTAGATCCTCGCCGTTTTCAGCGCTCTTGCCGGAGCGGGCCACGGCATCCTGCTGATCACCCATGATTTGGCGGTGGCTGCTCAGCTCGCCCACCGGATCGCCGTCATGCAGAACGGTGAACTGATCGAGACGGGGCCCGCCTGGCAGGTTCTCGGCAGTCCCCGCCACGCCTATACGCAACGCCTGCCGGCCGCTGTGCCGAGCGCAGCGACGCGTGACCGCTGGCTGTCATCGCCGGGCTTGCGGCCGAGCCGGGCGATGGATGCCCACACAGAACGAGAGCCGATCTTCGAGATGCGCGATGTCTCGGTCCGGTTCGGGCGGCGTCGGGACGGGACGGTGTTCACCGCGGTGGCCGGCGTTTCTCTGACCGTCCATACAGGCGAAACCTTGGGCGTGGTCGGTGAATCGGAGTCGGGAAAGACGAGACTCGGCAAGGTGGCGCTGGCCCTGCGGCGTCCGGACGAGGGCGAGGTGCTGTTTCGTGGTCAGCCCTGGAGTGCGCTGCCGGAGCGGGCGCGGCGTCCTTTGCGGCAGGCCCCGCTCAGTTCCTTCGATCCTCGCTAACCGTCGGACGGATCATCGACCAGCCCCTGCGCCTGCGCGGAGATCTCAGCAAGGGTCGCGCGCGCGTCGCGCGTTCTGGAACTGCTCCAGCTCGTCAGTCTTCCTCCGACTATTCTTCAACGGCGGCCGGCGAAGCTCTCCGGCGGCCAGCGGCAACACGTCGCCATTGCCCAGGCCCTCCGTGCGAGCCGGTTTTCGCCCTCGACGTCACGACGAAGGCGCAGGTTCTCGATCTGCTGATCGCCCTCCAGGACCGGCTCGGCCTGGCGATGTTGTCATCTCGCATGATCTGGGCGTCATCCAGCATGTCAGCAACCACATCGCCGTCATGAAGGATGGCGAGGTCGTGGAAGCCGGGTCGGTGGAGGACATCTTCGGAGCTCCGAAGCACGCCTACACTCGCCGCCTGCTCGATGCGGTGCCCAAACTCCCGAAGGTTGCGCCCCAGCCAGCCCACCTGCACAGGTGCTACCCTGAAACTATGCCCGTCACCGGACCAGAGGTCCGCGTCACCGCCATCGACGTAACGGCGAAGGCCGATGCACTTCAGGCGACGCGACGCAATTCCTTCTCGGTGACACCGAGGCTGGTCAGCAGCTGCGCACGTACTGCGGCGAAGCGGAGTTCGCGCTGGGCCGGGTCGGAGGGCAGATCGATCGTCAGATCGACGATGAATTGGCCCTGATCGAGAACGAGCACGCGCTGCGCCAGGTGGATCGCCTCATCGACATCATGGGTCACCAACAGAACCGCGGGTCGGTGTCGGGCACAGAGGTCGAGCAGGAGCGCCTGCATCCGCAGCCTGGTCAGGGCATCGAGCGCGCCGAACGGCTCATCGAGCAGGAGGAGTTCGGGCTCGCGCACCAGCGAGCGAGCGAGCGCAGCCCGCTGTTGTTCGCCCCCGGACAATTGCATCGGCCAGGCAGCGGCACGCGCCGTCAGTTCCACCTCACCGAGCGCGAGCAACGCCCGCTCGTCGACTGTGCCGCCCTTCAAGCCGAGGGAGACATTGTCGACGACCTTCTTCCAGGGCAGCAGCCTAGCATCCTGGAACACGACCGAGACCGCATTCGGGGCTTCGAACCGGCCCGAGCCCGGGACGCCATGATCGAGCCCGGCGAGCGCGCGCAAAAAAGTGCTCTTGCCGGAGCCGGAGCGGCCGAGTAGTGCGACGAACTCGCCACGCCCGATATCAAGGTCGACGCCGTCGAGGATCGTCCGTTCGCCATAGTGCCGGGTCAGGCCGCGCACGCGCACGACCGGATCGGGATTCAGTCCGCGAGAATCTTGCGCCATGGCAGAGCCTTTCGGGTGACGAAGCGTACAAGCCAGTCCGAGCTCAGCCCGAGCGCAGCATAGACGGCAAGACAGAGGATGATGACCTCGGTCTGGCCATAGGTCCGGGCCAGGTTGATCATGTACCCAAGCCCACTGGCGGCATTGACCTGCTCGACGACGACCAGCGCCAGCCAGGAATAGGTGACGCCGAAGCGCAGGCCGAGCAGGAAGCCAGGCAGCGCCGCCGGCAGCACGACATGGCGCATGAACTGCGCGTTGCTGAGGTCGAGCGTCTCGGCCAGCTCGATGAAGCGGGCATCGGTGGAGCGCAGGCCGTCATGGGTCTGGATATAGATCGGCGCGAAGGTGATCAGCGCGATCGTCAGGATCTTCATGCCCTCGCCAATGCCGAACCACAGCATCAGCAACGGGATCAGCGCCAGTGCCGGAATGGCGCGCTTGATCTGGATCGGGCCATCGACGAGATATTCGCCGATCCGGCTCAGGCCGGCGATGACGCCGAGCGAGGCGCCGGCGACGATGCCCCAGAACAGCCCCCAGAACGAGCGGACGAACGAGGTCCACAGGTTTTCCTGCAGGCGGCCGTCCTGGACCAGCTCCCAACCGGTGATCGCCACGGTCCAGGGAGCCGACAGGATGCGATCGTCGATCGTGCCGGTGGCCGAGCCGAGGCTCCACAGGAGGAGCAGAAGCGCCGGTCCGATGGCCGCGCCATAGGGAACGGTCGGGCCGGGTCCAAGCTTGCGACGGCGCCGGCGCGACGCGCCGTTCGTGTCGGTCGCTGAGATGGGCTCGGCCGCGCCGAGTCGCAGCCAGCCGGGCCGCACCCGGCCGGTGGCGCGGCGCGCATTCGGGAACGAGAGATCCGCCATGGCTCACTCTCCCTGATAGGCCGCGCCAGCGACCGTCTCGAAGCGTCGGTCGAACAGCGATCGCGCCTTCAACACGGGCTTCTTCAGCTCTTCGGCGAGCAGATCGATCGTCTCCTGTTGGCGTTCGATCGCGCCGCTCCAGTCGAGCGGCAAATCCGGGCTGCCGTTGGACTCGACGAGGAAACGTCCGGCCTCCGGTTTCAGGCCCTGGTCCTTGACGTAATAGCCCGTGATCCATTCCTCAGGATGGGTCTCGATCCACTTCACAGCCCGGCCCCAGGCTTGGACATAGGCGCGGATGGCGGCGGCCTTGTCCGGATCCTCCAGCGAGGATTTCGCCACGTAGAGATAGGAAGGGTCGTCGCGCAGACCGTGCGGCAGGGCTTTGGCGCCGTCCCTGGCATAGTTCTGGACGAAGCGCTGTTTGTTGGCTTCCGCGATCGGGGCCGCGTCGACAAGCTTGCTCGCCAACGCGTTCACATAGGCATCGCCGACGCTGGGCAACTCGACAAGCTGGACATCGCCATGGCTGAGCTTCAGCTTCTTCAGCAACCGCAGCACCAGCGCCCCCTGCGCCTGGCCCGGGCTGAAGGCGATCTTCCTGCCCTTCAGGTCTTCCAGCTTCGCGATGCCCGAGCCCGGCGCCGTGGCGATGACGTAGATGGGATGGCCGATCGGATCGAACCGGAACTTCGCCGCGACGATCTTCACGTCAAGGCCGGTCCACTGGGCGTGAATCGGTGGGATGTCCGCCACCGAGCCGATATCGAGGGCCTTTGCGCGAAAGGCCTCGATCGTCTGCGGCCCGCCGGAAATATTGGCCCACTCAACCTTGAACGGCAGTTTCGCGAACTCCCCCGAAAGCGTGAGTGCCACGCGCGTCTGCGGGTCGCCGATCACCAGTTTCGTCCCCGGCGCAATGCTGCCGGGAAGCGGCGCGGTCTCCGCCAGCGGGCCAGCGCTGGCGGGACCAGCCAGCACCAGGGCTGCCGCAAGCAAATTCCGGAAGATCGATGGCAGGCCGTGCGATAATTTCATCGGATGTCCTCAGGACGTGTGCGCGACGCATCAGGCGGCTCCGCCTCGCGGCGTTGCTGCGTTGCACGTTTGGGAAAATGCAGCTGGCCCAGGCGGGCTCAGGCGCTCTTGCGCCTGGCCGCGGCATAACCGCTTTCGGGCCGAGGCAGGCCGTAATGGTCACGCAGCGTCGTGCCGGAATACTCCTCGCGGAACAGGCCGCGCTTGCGAAGGATGGGCACGACCTCGGCGACGAAAACGTCGAAGCCGCCGGTCAGCCAGGGCGGCATGACGTTGAAACCATCGGCTGCGCCAGTCTCGAACCAGGCCTGGATCTCGTTTGCGATGCGCTCCGGCGTGCCGGCGAGGACCCAATGGCCGCGCGCTCCGGCAAGACGCTTGATGAGCTGGCGAATGGTCGGTTTCTCGCGATCGACGATATCCACCACAAGTTGGAAGCGGCTGGCAACGCCTTTGGGGCCGCTGGTATCGATCACATGGCGTGGGAACGGACCGTCGAGATCAAAGCCGCTCAGATCGACGCCGAGCATGCGCTTGAGTTGCTCCAGCGACGCGGCCGGCTGGATCAGATCGTTGATTTCCTCCTCCAGCTTGTCGGCCTCGGCCTGCGTCGAGCCTATGAACGGGCTGATGCCGGGCAGGACGCGGATCTGCTCAGGCCGGCGGCCGAGCGCGACGGCCCGCTTCTTGATGTCCGCGTAAAAGGCCTGCGCGCTTGCCAGGTTCTGGTGGGCGGTGAAGATCGCCTCGGCGTGCTGCGCAGCGAAGGACCGGCCATCCTCTGACGAGCCCGCCTGGACATAGACCGGTCGGCCCTGCGGCGAGCGCGAGACGTTGAGAGGCCCGCGCACCCGATAGTGCTTGCCGGCATGGTCGATGCGGTGGACCTTGTCGGCATCGGCAAAGACGCCGCTTTCGGGGTCGACGACGAGCGCCTCATCCTCCCAGCTGTCCCAGAGTTTGGTGACGACCTCGAGGAACTCGCGCGCTTTCTCGTAGCGGTCACCGTGTGGCGGATGCTCCGGCAAGCCGAAATTCTGGGCCGCGCTGGCATCGCTGGTGGTGACGATATTCCAGCCCGCCCGCCCGCCGCTGATGTGGTCGAGCGAGGCGAACAGCCGAGCAAGATTGTAGGGTTCGTTGTAGGTGGTCGAGGCTGTGCCGATCAGTCCGATCCTGCTCGTTGCCGCCGCGATTGCGGTGAGCCAGGTCACCGGCTCGAAGCGTATGCGTGAGGAGTAGCGGACGTTCTCCGGCAGCGAGGGGCCGTCGGCAAAGAAGATCGCATCGAACTTGGCGGCTTCAGCGCGGCGTGCCAGCTCTTGATAATAGCTGATGTCGAGCACCCGACGCGGCTCAGACTCCTTGTAGCGCCAGGCCGCCTCATGATGCCCGCCGGGATAGATGAAAAGGTTCAGCGTTAGTCGGCGCTCAGGCTTGGACATTGAAACCTCGCTTCGCATCGCCACTCGAGGGCAGGTCGGGGCGGGATTGGCCCGCATTCGCCTGGTCCCGCGGCTCTCTCGCCACGCCAAAAGCATGCGGGCCCAACAACCGATGGGTCAAGAGAAGCGTTTTTTAAAGAGAACAAACCTTGGAGAACAACCAGACTGCCTCCGCCCGCCGGCCCGGAAAAATGTAGAACCCGGCCTGATCTTTTCCACGCGACACAGAGTTTATCTCCTGAACGCGGTGAATGGGGGTGAACATCCTCGTTCGGATCGTTCTATAAAAAGAACATTCTCATTGACGCGCCTCATCCACGTCGTCAGATTCCGGATCATCGTACGGGCCATTCGGCGCCGACCAATTCGGATGCATCGGGAGCGAACCATGAAGCCAGTCACCCTGCTCTGGCGCCGGCGGGCGATAGCCCTCCTTGGTCTCTTGGGCCTCGCAGCCGCAGGGCCGGCCAGGGCCGCTGAAGGCCAGCTGCGCATCGCCAAGCAATTCGGTGTCGTCTATCTGCTCCTGAACGTCGCCGAGGATCAGAAGCTGATCGAGAAGCACGGCAAGGCAGCCGGCATCGACATCAAGGTCGACTATGTCCAGCTCTCCGGCGGCGCGGCCGTCAACGACGCGCTGCTCTCGGGCAATATCGAAATCGCCAGCGCCGGCGTCGGCCCATTGTTCACGCTCTGGGACCGCACCCATGGCAAACAGAACGTCAAGGGCATCGCCTCGCTCGGCAATTTTCCCTATTACCTCGTCACCAACAATCCGAACGTGAAGACGATCGCCGACTTCACCGAGAAGGACCGCATCGCCTTGCCGGCGGTCGGCGTCTCCGTGCAGGCGCGCATCCTGCAATGGGCCTCCGCCAAGCTTTGGGGCGACAAGGAATTCGCGAAGCTCGACACGATCAGCGTGACCCTGCCGCATCCCGAGGCGGCCGCCGCGATCATCAAGGGCGGCACCGAGATCACCGGGCATTTCGGAAACCCGCCCTTCCAGGAACAGGAACTGGCCGATAACCCGAAGGCGCGCATCGTCCTGAACTCCTATGACGTCCAGGGCGGCCCTGCCTCCTCGACCGTGCTCTACGGCACCGAGAAATTCTACAAGGACAGCCCCAAGACCCATAAGGCATTCCTCGATGCGCTGGACGAGGCCGCGAAATTCATCGTCGCGAACCCGGAACAGGCTGCCGATATCTATCTCAAGGCCACGGGCGCCAAGACCGACCGCAACTTGCTGCTCAAGGTGATCAAGAGCCCCGAAGTGACCTTCAAGGTCGAACCGCAAAACACGCTCGGCCTCGGTCAGTTCCTGCATCTCGTCGGCGCGATCAAGGTCGAGCCCAAGGTGCTCGGCGACTATTTCTTCGCCGATCCGCGCATCACGACGGCCGGCAGCTGAGCCGGCGGGGCACGATGACGCTGGTGGCCAACCGCGACGACCGGGCTGCAACCGGGCTGGAGGAACAGTCCGTCCGCAATCAGGTCGCGGCCCAGGCGTCGGGCCGGCAGGTGGCCCAGACGCCCCTGCCCGCGCCGCTGCTGCAGGTCGCCGGCGTGACGCTGGAATACCACACGCCGGAACGCGTCGTGCGGGCCACGCATCGCGTCGATTTCGACGTCTACGGGGGCGACCGTTTCGCGCTGCTCGGTCCGTCCGGCTGCGGCAAGTCGACCTTGCTGAAGGCCGTGGCGGGCTTCATCCGGCCGACCGAGGGCGAGATCACCCTGGGCGGCGTGCCGGTGCAGGAGCCGGGGCCCGACCGCATCGTCGTCTTTCAGGAGTTCGACCAGCTCCCGCCCTGGAAGACGGTCGCGCAGAACGTCGTCTTCCCGCTGCGCGCTTCGGGCGCGGTCGGCCGGCGGGAGGCGCAAGAGCGCGCACGCCACTACATCGACAAGGTCGGGCTCTCGCAGTTCGCCGACAGCTATCCGCACCAGCTCTCCGGCGGCATGAAGCAGCGCGTCGCCATTGCGCGCGCGCTCGCCATGCAGCCCAGGGTGCTACTGATGGACGAACCTTTCGCCGCGCTCGACGCGCTGACGCGCCGCAAGATGCAGGAGGAGCTGCTGGCGTTCTGGAACGAGGTGCGCTTCACCCTGCTCTTCGTCACCCATTCGATCGAGGAGGCGCTGGTCGTCGGCAACCGCGTCGCGCTGCTCTCGCCCCATCCCGGCCGGGTGCGCGCCGAGGTCAACAGCCACGAATTCGATCTCTCCAGCGTGGGCAGCGGGGCCTTCCAGGCCACGGTCCAGGGGCTGCATCAGCGCCTGTTCGAGACCGATCCGAAAGCGGCGGCAGTGGGGGGCCAGCCGCGATGAACCAGCACGTCTCCCCGCCGATCCGCCCGGAATACGACCGGACCCTCGCCCCCTTCGTCGAGACACCGCTCGAGCGCGCCCTGCCGCTGGCGGCGCGGCTTTGGCAGCAGGGCTGGTTGCGCAAGGCGGTGATCATCGCGTTGCTTGCGCTCGCCTGGGAAGGGCTGGCGCGCTGGCAGGACAACGACCTCCTCCTCCCCAGCTTCCTCGCCACCATGAAGGCTCTCGCCGAAGGGCTTGCGAGCAGAGAACTGCTGGAGCGGGTGCGGATCTCGCTGACCGTCCTGGCGCAAGGATATCTCGCCGGCATCGCGCTTGCCTTCCTGCTGACGACGCTGGCGGTCTCAACCCAGTTCGGGCGCGACCTGCTCTCGACACTGACGGCGATGTTCAATCCGCTGCCGGCGATCGCGCTGCTGCCGCTCGCCCTGCTTTGGTTCGGGCTGGGCTCCGGCAGCCTGATCTTCGTGCTGATCCATTCGGTGCTCTGGCCGCTGGCGCTCAACACCTTCGCCGGCTTCCAGGCCGTGCCGGAAACGCTCCGCATGGCGGGGCGAAACTATGGGCTGAAAGGCCCGGCCTATGTGCTGCAGATCCTGATCCCCGCAGCGCTGCCTGCGATCCTCTCCGGCCTCAAGATCGGCTGGGCCTTCGCCTGGCGTACCCTGATTGCCGCCGAACTCGTCTTCGGCGCAGCCTCCGGCCGCGGCGGCCTTGGCTGGTACATCTTCCAGAACCGCAACGAGCTCTATACCGACCGCGTCTTCGCGGGCCTCGTCATGGTCATCCTGATCGGTCTTCTGGTCGAGAATGTTGTCTTCGCCACGCTCGAACGGGTGACCGTACGCCGCTGGGGCATGACACGCTGAGCCAAACGGTATTCCCAACCTCGCAGGGACATTTGAAGCTCGCATCGCCGTCCGCATCCCGCGCGTAAATTGGGACGAGAGGCATCGTTCTCTCGTCCGACTGAATTGCGCCAGGGGACTGGGACGATTTCTGCCAAGAATGTCGGTCCGCTTGTCGTTGCGTGGCGAAGTTGATCTGCAAGCCATGGCATGCAGGCTCATCGCTACGGCGCGCCAGGATGCCTTCAGCTCGTGCCAGACAGGCGGTCGGGCAAAGCGTCAGCCGAGAATCTTCGCGCCGAGTGACGCCTCAGATTGAATGCGAGGCTCAGTTCCACCCGCCGGGTCCGGGTCATCAAAGGGGAGGCCGTCGCGTTCTGCGTCGCCCTCCCCTCGGCGCCGCCGCCCTAGGTCAGCTGGTGCAGGGCAAAGCCGGGCTGCGGCGTGCTGACAAGCCGGCCGGCCACCACGGCGTCGATCCCCATCACAGTGCTCAAATCGCAACCCAAGACGCCAGCGCGACCGACGTTACGACCATCACAAGCCATTCGGCGCGGTAGAAACCGAGGATCGCCTTAGTCGAGCGACCCTCGACGACATCCG
>NZ_JBFUIY010000062.1:0-15673 GCF_056401655.1 Allobosea sp. P4_E12
GGACAGGCCGGCTTCCCGGGCTCGTGCCAGGTTGGACAGGCCGGCTTCCCGGGCTCGTGCCAGGTTCCCCTGCACGGTACTGCGCGCCACACCAAGACGACGCCCGATCTCGCCGGGGCTCAGATCTTCCTCAGCCAAACGCAGCATCTGCCGCAGTTGTCTCATGGTCAGCTTCCTCTTCGCAGGCATCACGGTCTCCGTCTCGGTCGATACGGAAAACGTCTGCCAGAGTGGCTGACCCAGGCCTCCAACACCCCCTTCAGGGTGCCGGCTTCATCTCGGAATCACATGCCGGCTTCAAATCGGAATGCCCTGCCGGCTTCGCTTCGGAATACCCCGCCCGCTTCAATCGGAATCCGCATCCAAATCGCGTGAGGCGCAATCCGGTTGGTAGGAAATGACGATGGTTTATCATTGTTGGCCGTTACGCCCCTTGCCGAATCCTTCAATCATCGACCTTGGCCTCCGAGAGCCTGCCTGCCATCCCCCAAAAGGGTGAGAGCATCCACGAAGTACAGAGCGGCTGATCTGATCCATTCAGTGCCCAGGAAAGTCTCCACGAGAGGCAACCTGAAAGATGGTCAACTCAGACGCCACCTTGGTTGCCAAGGGCGGGCAATGACGTGACGCGCACCCCTTGGCAAAAGCCTCACCGCACGAGCACAAAATTACCCTCGATCCTGTCGGAGTAGTCGGGGAACTGCGCATGCGACCTCTGCGCCGTGCGGGCAAGCGCCCGAACCTCACTCTGCGTCCTCTTCGCGATGTCGACCAGGCTGGCGCCGGGCGTCGGGAGATGTTTGATGAAGACCCGCGTGAAGACCGATGTCGGGGAGGCATCACTGTCGCTAAGACGGTCGAGCGCGGCCTCCCTGGGACCGGCGGAGAACAGCAGGAACTCGCCCTCTTCCGCCTCCATACGCCCGAGGCCCCGCGTCGCCCCACCTCGCTGACCGGCTGCGCGCAAAGGATTGTCGCGGCAGGCGTCGATCACGGCGATCGCGACCCGAACTGACCGCTGACGGATCCGGTCGACGATCTCGCGCACCTTATAGGCCGAGCGCTGGAACTGGGTCTGCCTGGGGTCGACATTGGGCATGTCGGTCGGCAGCAGATAATTCGTTCCGTCAGCCTCAATGCCATGGCCGGCGAAGAAGAACAGGGCGGTGTCGGCCGGCTCGAGGCTGGCGACGAAACGGTCAAGCACCTGCGCGAAACCGACATTGTCTAAGTCATGGGCAAGGGTGGTCAAGAAGCCCATGGTCTTCAGCGTCGCGGCAATCGCATCGGCATCGCCGCGCGCCTTCCACAGCCGATCGATCTGACGATAGCTGTCGTTGCCGATCACCAAAGCGGCGCGGCGCTGCCCGGGTATCGTCACGGCGGGTGGTGGTGTGGCGGGCGACGGGAGAACCTTCGAAGGTGGGGTAGCTACGACAGTGGGTGTCGGAGATTGCGTCGGCGTTAAAGTTGCCCGTAGGCGTTTCACCTCGGCCGCGCCGTCGACATTGTCCGGCTCCAGCTTAACAAAGGCCTCCATGTCCGCAAGCGCGCGACCAATATCCCCCTTGGCAAGGTAAGCTTTGCCACGATCGAAATAGCTTCTGGCGAGCTTCGGGTCCAGACTGATAGCCTGACTGTAATCAGCGATGGCGCTGTCGTGCTCGCCCTTGGCTCGATGAGCATTTCCCCGGGCATAGTAAGCGAGCGAGTATTTTGGGAAAAGGCGGGCGGCCTGACTATAGTCGCCTATGGCGCGATCAAAGGCCCCATTGAAATGATATATATCGCCTCTATTTAGATATAGATCAGCATCGTTTGGGTTTAAGCTTATAGCGTTTGTATAGTCAATCTCAGCACGATCAAAATTTTTCAGGCGAAAATAATTCGCGCCGCGATAATAATAATTTAGGTAATCTTTTGGAGCGAGTCGGATAGCTTCATTTAGGTCGTTTATGGCAAGATCCAGTTTTCCGCGGCGACCGTATAAGAAGCCGCGGTCGCGGTATGGTTCAACAAACGTCGGATCGATTTTAAGTGCCTGACTGTAATCAGATATGGCGCGATCTAAATCGCCCTTATTGCGGTATTCTTCTCCACGACGATGGTACGCAGCAGAACGTTCTTTGGCAGAAACTCCGCTCTTGCGTGCAATAAACCGAGAACAAGCCGCGATCATCGTTTCATCCGGGCGCGCCTCACACTCGTCGTCAGACAAGAAGCCCTGCGCCAAAGAACGCGACGAGGTAACGGGCATGAGGCTAGCCGCCAACGCGATCAGCACAACCATGCTCGACAACGCCATCCGCATAAGCTTACTCCAATCGATTGCTGTCGCGGCGATATTAGCCAAACAGATTAGCTGACAATAATATGACGACTAGGTGTGCTCCCAAACGATGCAAGGCTGGATGCGGCCCCGGCCCGGTCCGACAACTCCTCGTGTCCCTGCCATCCGTCGCTCCACAGAAGAGCGATTAAGTCCGTGCAATTGCCTTCTTCCATCGGCCTGGGCTTTCTCGGCTCGGTCATTGTGCGAACAGCCGGCTCAGCTCTTCAACGGGTCCCGCCCTTTCCGGCCTGCTTGATCAATAGAAATAGATCATGTGCGGCCTCCGGCGAACTGCGTTGCAGGGAGTCGAGATCGGGGTCGCGGCTCAGGTCGGTATCGCGCGTTGTAGGAGGCGCATCGTCAGGAGTGCCGCTGCGCGGAGCGGTGGGCGGGTTTTCCAGCCGGCGCAGGATGCGATGGACGAGCCAGGGCGAGGCTTCGACGGCGCGACGCAAGGTTTCGTTACGGGCAATCGTTTCGAGATCCGCCGTAGAGAAGGTTGGCATGCTCTGGCTCGGCGCAAGGTCGGCGCGGGCCGGTTCGACCAGCCCAAGCGTTAGGGCGAGGGCAGCCGGGCCAACGCTGCGAGCGATCAGGCTCAGCCATGCCGCCGCTGCGTCGTCCCGCCTTGGTTCGCCGGCGCCGTTGCGCGATCCGGGTTTCATGCCTGCCTCCGAAGTTTTGAAAATTCGGCTCAAGGCCGACTCGTCTTGGTCGCAGCGATCCTTTGGCGCAGGTCGCGTAGTACGCCGCCGAAGATCTGTTCCATGGCTCCGGTCGTGGAGACCAGAATGCTGCCGTAAGGTGACTTGCCGCGCTGTAGGAAGCCCGCCTCCGCGGCCGCGACGATCAGCTTGCGGCAGGTCTCGGTCGACATCACGGTGGCTAGGAAGCGCGCGAGATTGGACTGGTCCAGGCGCCCGGGCTGCGTACGCCAGATCTCGAGGAGCCGCGGTAGCGTATCGGCGGTAAAGATCGCATCGAGGACGCGGGCCTTGTTCAACCCGAGCCTCTTCATCTTCTCTCCATCGCGACTCAGCGCGTCGAGATGGCGGTTATGGATATCGGCGAGCGCCTCGATCGCCTCGACGCTTTCGAGCCGGCGTGCCTTGAGCAGGTAGAAGAACTCGCAGAACTGATACATCGCTTCGATCCGCAAGGTCTCGACGACAGCTGGGACCTGCGACCGGCTGGCCTCGATCAGCCGGCTCGTCAGAATCGCCCGCGACCAGAGCAGGCTCTCCTGGACGAACAGATCCGCACTGACCTCGGCGTCGTTGGAAAAGATGTCGTTGCGGATCATGGTTCTCGGAGGGCTGTGGCACGCTGTCGGTGGTCTGGTTCCGATCGTATCGAAGAAGCAGGCAAGGGATCGTATGCTGATCCCGTCGCCCGACTCGCCTAGTTGACGATCCGATACGTGCGCTCGGCCGTGCCACGATTGACCGGGGCCACCTGCACCGGTTTTGGTCCGCGTGTATTCTGTCCGACGTTGACCAGTCCGGCGTCGACAATCTGGTTGGTGACGACACTGAGGTCCCTGATATCGCCGCCGTCGAAATGCTCGGCGACGATCTCCTCCATCCGCTTGCTTTCGGGGACGACCAAGGCACGCAGCTTGTTCGTCCCCGTCGGCGGGCGGATTATAATACGATAGCCGGCCTCGCGCTGGGACGCTGACGGTATTCTCAGGACGCGGCCTGGCTCGATCCGGGCGAGCATCGGGTTGGCGCCAGGCGCTGGAAAGGCCTTGGACGGATAGAGCTGATAGGAGCTCCCATCCGGATTCTCGTTGTAGATGACGACGCTCCCGGCAACTGATGAGGTCACCCGCACCTCGATGTAAGAATCAACCTTGAGCGTATCGCCTTCGGCAATATCGAGCGTGACCTGCGCGATGTGGCTCGGCTTGTCGGTCTGGCTCGCGCCGTTGGTCAAGTTCGCCACGCTACTCTGCACGGAGCTACTGGAGATGGCGCTATCGGTGAACACGGCGCCGCGTACGCGGTCCTTAATCCAGTCTTGGAATTGACCGACCGAGGCGTAGACCCCGGGATATCGTGCCAGCGCGCAGCCCTTGCCCCAGCTGACCACGCCAAGTTGCATCTGCTCACCATTGGCATGAGGGATGAAGAGTGGGCCACCGCTATCGCCCTGGCACGAATCCTTGCCGCCCTCCGGCAAGCCCGCGCAGAAGGCGGCATCCGTAATTCTGTCGGATCCATAGACCCTGCGGCATTCACTCTGGTCGACAATCGGAACGTCAGCTTGCAGCAGCAACGCCGAAGCGGAACCATTCGAGGCGGTGACCCCAAAGCCGGCGACAGTCGAGTTCCGACCGGGGCTGAGCGCGGTGGCCCCGTCGCTGCGACTGGCCAACTTCTGCCGTGGAGCCGAGGCTTTTCCGGAGAGCTTGAGCAGGGCGACGTCGTTCAGCGTAAGCCGAGGGTCGTACTGAGTGTGCATGATGATCTGATTGGCGTTGATGGCGACATCGCGCCCGCCATTGCCATTCAGGTTGTTTGTCCCTTCCCGGATGAAAAACGTGGTCGAACCTGGCTCCCGTTTCATCGCGGCTGCGCAATGGGCCGCGGTGAGCACCCATTCCGTGTCGATCACGGTCCCTCCGCAGAATTGTCGCGGATTGCGACCGGACGACCTCGAATAGATCGCGACCAGGCTTGGCCACTGCCCCGGCCCAGCAGCTGCACCGCCGACGACACGGGAATGGTCGGAGCGGTGGGTGATGATGTCCTCGATACTTGGCTCGTCGGGCAGATCGGATTGCGTTGGGGTCATACGGCTGACCCCGCGGCTGTCGCTCTGGGCGACTGCGCCGGACGCCGACGCGAGATTAACCGCGGCGGATGCCGTCAGGACCAGGCCAAGGGCTCCGAGAGATCGGGACAGTGAAGCAGCTGAACAATACATCGGACACTCCGGTCTCGATAAGGCGATGCAAGGATGGCCTGCAGGTTGAGATCATGGCCGCCCGTTCGGCGCGGCCATGAGGAGGCGTTTTGCGGCGCTCGCTGCAATCAAGGCGTAATCGTCACGACGGTCTGCGCAAAGCCGGTGGTGTCCGCAGGGCGGGCGGGTACCGCTGCGAGCTCCCGCTCGAAGGCGGACTTCTCGTCATCGCTGAGGACGTCGGCTGCCGTGCGAATGACGACCGTGGCCGGACGTGGCTCGGCGGCGCAGATCGCGGTGATGGTGTCCGTTCCAGGCGCGGTGGCGATGACGCTTTGCGGGGACGGCCCACCCGAAACCATCACCGTCTGCATCGCCGCCACTGCGGTCGCCGGCAGGAGAGAGGTGGGGTAGAGCAAACGGGTCTTGCCGCTCTGGTCGCTGCCATAGACGGCCAGGTGGCAGGGGCGAAGCGGCGTAACCCCGATCGTCAGCGGTTCGCCGACCTTGTAGCTGCGCTTGTCGGTCGCCAGCAGCAGCGGAAGCGGTTGCGTTTGGGCCGGTGCGGTCGCGGTCGGCACAACCAAGGCCCCGAGGGCGACAGCTCCGCCGGCCTGCGCCGGAACGGTCTTAATGACCTGGTTCAGGACGGCAACCTTGGTGTCCGCCGGCGGCTTTTCCACCATCACGGCGAGATCGCGATTGAGGGCATCGGCCCCGCCTTCCAGGCTGCGGAAAATCCCCGTGCCGGCTTGAAAGTTCTTGTCGGGGATGATCGTGACCGGCTTCGAGGTGGCGATAACCTTGATCAGTTCCGCACCGACCGGGCCGGAGACCTTGATCTGCGTTCCGCTGGCCTGCGATGGGATTTCCAGGGTCTCGCCGGCCTTGATGCGGTTTTCGGTCTGGAAGGCATTGGGAAAGAGCTGGGTCACCTTGCCGGAGGCGCCGATGTTAAACACCGTGACGTAGGCATCCTCATTGGACTTCACGGCAAGGCGGACGATGTCGCCGAGGCCGTAGGTGGCGTTGGCCCGATCGAGCAAGGCCAGGATCGAGAGCGAGTTCGGCTTGGCCAGGCCTGCATTGAAGACCTGGGTCTGTTCCGGCGAGAGATCGCGCACGGTTTGGGCCTTTGCGGGGACGGCGCAGCCGATGACCGCGGCAAGCGCAAACGCGGCGACACTGCTGTGGAGCGCGTGGAAGGACATTGCGTTCGTTCCTCTGAGAAGGGCTTCGAATGATGGTCGCGCGGAACCCGGGTCAGTCGACCACCCGGATCGTCACTTTCGTCATGCCCCAGTGATTGCGCGGGGTGTCGGAGAGGCGGGTGGCGAGCTGCGCCTCGAGGCCCGTGCTGGAAGCCTGGACATCCAGCGGGGTCGTCGTGGTCGCACCGCCGGCAAAGCCCGGGAAGCGGCTTCGTGTCGCCAGGAAATGCACGACATTGTCGCCCGTCGGCGGCGATGCCCGCAGGATCATCCCGCCCCGCGGCAGGTCTAGGGAGCGATCGGCGCGCAGGGGCAGGTTTTCGGCCAGCAGCACGATCTTGCCGGAGGCATTCGCGACATAGACATGGCCGAAGCCGTTGTTGTTCGACTGGATGCGCAGGCGGATGCGCGAGCCGACCGGGAGCACCGAGGGGCCAACCGGCATCAGGCTGACATTGACCGGCAGTACAGGCTGCCGGGAGGGGCGTGGCCTGGCGCCCGCTGCGGCCGGCGCCTCGACGGTCAGGTCCCGTGTTTGAGCCGGCGCGGCCGTCGAGGAGACGATTCCACCAAAGAGAAGAGTAACAGCTCCCTTTCCAAGCTTGCTCAGCGCCTGTCTACGATCAACCGACATGACTGCTCTTCCTTTTAGTTCGACAGCGTTCGCAACGTCGAGGACGGGTAGAAATGAGCCATAGCGTTTCTGAAAACGACCGCCAAGGCGGGGGCTTTCATTTATTGTCGCTAGGTTAGTTAGTGTATAGCGACGTGCCCCGGTCCGGGTAAGGCTCACGCGCGGCTATCCCCTTGCCCCCCTCCAATCGCTTGGGAGGCTGCGACCCTGGCGTTGCCCTGATCATCGAGCCGCGGAGCGGCCTCTTTGGCTTAGCGTCAGCATCTACCGTCATCACGCAAGCCGCGCTGCCGGGCTGGCCTGAGCCCGCCCGGCGCTCGCCCCCGATGATGCGGTGCGGGCTGCCGCAATCTGCATGGAGCCTGGAAGCTGGCGCCCGCGACTGGTGAGGACATGCTGGTAGTGCCGTCATCGCCAGCCCTTCTGGCCGTCAACGACCCACAGCATATGTGCTCGCATGCAACACCCACCAAGCATCGGCGATCGGTAACCTTGCCTATCTTGGACCGCCCTGTCGCAAAGCCGCATCACCCAACGGGGTGATGCGCGCTGAATCATTTTTGTGCAGCAATCTTCTACTCAAGGTGGGGGTGGGGGATCGAGGCCAGATGCCTGTGGCTCGCGTTTGCGGAAGGGATATCGGTCGATCGCACAGGGGTGACACGGGCGCTTTGCTTATCCGACTAGGGATCGGCCATCGCCTTGCCCGCCTCAAATCCGTTTGGAGGCTTCGGGCCTAGCGCAAGGTGAGGGGCCCGATCATCGTTTCGGTCGCCGGGCCACCGGGCCCGTCACTGACTGAGAATGGAGATCGACATGACCGGACGTATCGCGCCGCAGGCCCCTTGCCTCGCGGTTCTCGCCTTCACGGGCCTTCACGGCACCGCCCGTGCCGAGGCGCGGCTGGACCATGCCATTGATGAGGTTGCGCCGCAGGAAATCAACGCGAGCGAGGACCGCTTGCTGATCGTCAATGGCAACTCCGGTCGCGTCATCTATGACGATGGCCGCAACGACCTCTTCTGCGTCACGCGCCGCGTGATCGTCGGTTACCATGATGGCGGTCGCCCGATCCGCAAGCGGACCATGCGGTGCCGTTGAGTTGTTTCGGGCTCAATGCGATACCTGTTTTATGCTGCCGGAACGCAGTTACGTCAAAGGTTGCAGGCCTTCTGTCCCGAGTTCCGGTCGACTTGACGGTTATCGTGGCCGGATTCATCTTCGCTCGGCGCGCGAACTATCTTCTCGTGCCTTCCCCTGAGAAGTGCTGGTCAGACGACGGAACCCCATGAACACATCGCGGTTGTCCAAGCTGCCACTGGCGGCAGCCCTTGCCCTGCTGCCTGCCCTGATCAACGGCCCGGCGTTCGCCGATTGCACAGCCCGGCGCGAAAATCTGGTGCGGCTGCTGCAGGCGCCCGACTTCGACTCCGCCGATCGGCTGGTCAAGGAGATCGAGCTGGCGCGCGACTGTGGCCCGGCTGATCGTCGCGCCGCCAAAGCCTCGTTGGCCGAGCGGCTCCTCGACGAGGCGAAACGACTGCGCGCGCGTCCAGGAGAGACTGATCGCGCCGACCGTCTGGTCTTGGCTGCTGCTGCATTGCATTCATCATGGGCGGCCGCGATGGCCAAAGGCGACCTCGATATCCGGCGCAAAGCCTTTGCCGACGCCGCGCTCGCCTATCAGCAGGCGATAGAAATGGTCGCAGCCGTGAATCCCGCCGAGAACAGGCAGCTTGAAAAGACACTCGCCTATCTAGGGCGCAGGGCCGATGAGGCGCGCCATCTCGCAGCTTCCGGGGCCAATGGACGGTTGGTGGAAGTTCCTCGCACTCGCGCGGGCAACATGGGTGGCGTCTACAGCGAGACGCTGATGCGAGGGGCGGAGGCTACGCGTGTGCCGGTGCCGATCCTGTTCGAGTTCAACTCCGACGAGTTCACCCCGGTGGGGCACCAGGCCGCTGAGGATTTTGCTCGGCTGATGCAGGAGCGCCGTCCCGGCAACATTATCGTCACCGGTCATACCGACAGGGTCGGTAGCGATGAGTTCAACCAGAAACTGTCATTGAGGCGTGCTCGCAAGGTGGCCGAGTTCCTGCAGGCGAAAGGCGTTAGCGGCAACATCAAGGTTGCCGGGAAGGGCAAGTCGGAGCCGCGACAACTTGTCGACGCATCCGCCTACGACCAGGCTCAGATCGATGAACTGAACCGGCGAGTCGAATTCGACTGGAAAAAGTGATGTCCGCAACTCCGTACGGATCGAACATGCTTCAACGTCTTGTCTTCATTGGCACGCTCGCGATCTGCGCCTTTCCGACTGCCGCGGTGCAGGCCGAAACCCATGCGCTCGTCGTCGGGGTTGACCGCTATCGCAATATCAGCGCGCTGCGCGGCGCTGTCGCGGACGCCAATGACATCGGCAGAGCTCTGAAGAAACGGGGCGTGCGCAATCTCACGCTCTTGCTCAATGGTGAAGCAAGCCGCGACCGCGTCTTGGAAACGCTTGACCAGATCGTCCAGCAGGCCAAGCACGGCGATCTTGTTATCATAACCTTTGCCGGACACGGCAGCCGTGAGCGATGGGGACAGGCCCGCCCGCCCGGCATTTCGGCAGGCGACCAACGGGAAGTCTTTCTGCTAGCGGATGTCATTCTGCCAAACGTAGGCGGGCAGATTGACATAAGTCTCGGCGGTTCGGCGAGAGAGCGTATTGCCGGAGCTGAAATGAATGTTCGCCTTCGGGCGCTTCAGGCCAAGGGAGCCCGCACCGTTTTTGTGGCCGACACTTGCTACGGAGGAGGCTTAACGAAGAACATCCGGCCTCCGCTCGTGGAAACGAGCCCAGCTTCCTATCGCTATGCGCAATCCTTGTCTATCCGTGACGGTGTGGATCCTCTGGTCCCTGTTTTCCGTGCCTTACCTGAGCCCGTGGATACGGACAAGGCACTACCGGACCTTACGTTCCTTGCGGCCGTGGACGCGACGCAGCCATCGCCAGAGGTGGAAATTCCCAAAGGCTCTGGCTCTTGGAGGGGGGCGCTATCCTACGCTTTTGCCCGAGTGATCGAGGGATCAGTAATGATCGGTCAGGGCGGTGCAATTACCCGGGCTGATCTTGTCGACTACATCAACCCAACGATCCGCGCTCAAAGCGAAAATAGGCAAGAGCCGGATCTGCGGCCGAGACAGGACTTCACACGCACCGTCATTGATACCGTCCGGGATTTTGGTGACACACCTGCCGTGAGACCGTCCACGGGTGCGTCGACATCGAACAAGGTGCGAGTATTCAGCGTCGACGCAATTCCTGTTGCATCGGGCTTCCATTCCGGTGGCGCTGTCGAGATCGAGGTGGCATCTTCGGTATCGGATGCGGACGTCATCTTGCGTGGTAGCAACGCCTTCTCCCGAGGCGGTGACCTTGTTGCGAGTCAGATTAGCGGCAATGAGATGCGCGGCTTGGCGGAGCGAGAGGTTGCGTTCCGGCGGCTACTGGCTTTGTCTCTGGATCGGCCGCGTCAGATTCGGCTGCAAGGCGGCGACAAGCGCTACGTTCTAGGTGAACGTGTCGTGGTGGATGCGCGCAGGCTCGAAGGTCCGCGCGACGAGGCTGAGTACTATCTGCTATTCAACATTGCAGGGTCAGGCCAGGTCCAGTTCCTGTATCCGCGGCGAAAAGCAAATGGCTTTCGCGAGGATCAGGAAGATCCGATCCTCCTTCCGTCCGACCGTCCGCTTACCCAAATCGAAGCCACGCCACCTGCCGGAACCGATTTGCTCGTGTTAGTCACCAGTCCAAAACCGCTTGATGGGCTGACCGCTGAGCTGACCAAACTGCACAATCGCGTTGAACCTTTGCGAGCCATCGATTTGGTGGGCAAGTCGCTCGATGACGGAGTCCGGATCGGTACTCAAGGGATATTCACCGGATCGAGTGAACTCAACGGAGGAGGACCACGCCAGTGATCCGACCATCACCCGCCGAAACGGCGCGCGCCCCGGCCTCTTCTTTCGCTGTCGCGTCTCTTAGTTTGAGGTTTCCCTCTATGCGTGTTGGAAGGCGTTTCCGCTCGGCGTTGCTGCTCGCCACCGCCCTGCTGCTTCTGCCACATGAGGGGCAGGCAGGCCTCGCCACGAGCTGCGAGGCTCGTCCCCTACTCGCGATCGAAGCGGAAACCGGGGAGCGATCCCAACGTAAGACTGCTTTGGCTCTGAGCTGGCTCGTGAAGCTGAGCCCCGCCGGCCAACGGAATGTCGCGGTGTCGCCGTTTGGCATTTCGCAGGTTCTGGCGACCCTTGAAGTTGGAGCGGACGGAGCCATGAAGGCTGCGATCGCCGATACTCTCAAGCTAGACAAGCGCAACCGCGCTACCGAAATGGACGATTTACGGCGGCAGGCTCGACTGCTGTCCGTGATAGGCGGTCGGCCGAATGCCCCGTTCGCGAGCGCAGATGCGCTGTTCGTCGATCGGCGCCAACGCTTGCAGCCGGAGGTGGAGGAGCGGGTTCAATCGGAAGCTGGCGCGCTGGTCGAACGGATCGAGTTCGACAAGCCCGGAGCGATCGATGCCGTCAATCGCTGGGCCAAGGAGCGTACTGGGGGGCGCATCGACACGATCCTGGAACCAGGCTCGCCACCTTCGCTCGTTGCGGTGAACGCCCTCGCCTTCAAGGATTGCTGGCGCATACCCTTTGATCCGCAGATGACGCAGGCAAGACCATTCACTCGCCTTGACGGCTCGGCCGTGACGCCAGCGACCATGCACCTGCAGAATGAAACCCTGGCGTTCCGCAAAACGGGGCGCTTTGCCGCCGTCGAGCTGCGCTACGCCGACGATCGCTTTGCGCTGACCCTGGTCACCACGACCGATAAGCCGGCCGCCGCCTCAGCGTTTGCCGCAGCAGACGAGCTCCTGGCAGGCGGCGGACTTAAGTCAGGCCCGGTGCGCCTGGCCTTGCCGAAATTTTCCGCTAACGGCGAGCACGACCTGCTTGGCCCCCTCTCGCAGATGGGCCTGGCTGCTGGGCTCGCCTCAAAAACCCAGCTTGAAGGCTTCGGTCCCGGCCTTTCCCTTTCCGCCGTGAAGCAGAAGGTATTTATCAAGGCCAGTGAAGAGGGCACCGAAGCCGCCGCTGCAACTGCTGCCGTCATCACGAGAAGTGCGGCTCCCGTGAGCCCGACGCTGATCAGCCTCGACAAGCCCTTCGTCTACGCCCTGCGTCACCGTTCTACCGGGACCGTGTTGATGATCGGCTATGTCGGCGATCCATCCTAAAGGATCATCCGATAGGTGAGGCTTTCAATCGTGGAGCGCAGCCGATCACCTTGAAAGTCGGCTGGCGGCGCCATTTAAATCTTAATATTGGGAGAGATTAATCATGAAGAGTAGATATATTTTGGTGTCACTGCTTGCCCTGAGTCTTCAACCTTCGATTGGCAGCGCCGCGCCGCGCCTGCCGAAGCGAATCGAGATCGCGACCACAGTACTGAGCGCAAGTGGAAACCCATCAGGCAATTGTAGTGCACTTATTAGAATTGCTGGGAATCGTATATTTAGTTCAGGTGTGTGCGACGGAGTTGCGTATGATCGCGATATAAACCGTGGACAAGTTTATACGGTCAATGGAAAGAATTCATATGACAAATTTAATCCAAATGTGAACAGAAACATTTGTAAAACAATATTGTATGAATTGTCATCATCATTTTCTGGCGATACATTGATTCTGAACCGCATCGATAGGCATCAGTGCAGCTACGGAATGTATTGGTCCGAAGAGACTGCGACTATAAAATTTGACGGGAACGGTTCTTGCGATTACACATGGAGAGGCAGAGGGACAATGGCAGGTGACGGTACAATTTCAGCAAAATCGATTAGTTGCGTAGTTCATTACTGATTTTCGATCTATTTGAATGAAAACTCATGGTGACGACATCTGCCTTTTTTGGGGCGCGCGTCATTTTATCTTGAGGGTATGCACTGCAGGTTGGCGGCGCGCAGGCTCAGCGGCCGGCGGCGTCTGGCGGCATGAGCGCCTACGCGAGACGCTCATGCGCATCTCCAATTTCCTTGGAGAGCTAACTCTTGAGCAGAGAGACGGTTGCGGGCATTAATGGTGATGCCATAACGGAAGCAGGGCAGGGTAGAATGTCGACTCGATTTACTATGTTCGGCTTTATTCTTCTCGGCGTGACTTTGACCAACCTTTGTAACCTTAGCGCCGCCCAAGCTAATCGAGTTGAACGGCGCGTGGCTCTGATCATGGGCAATGCGGCCTACAAAGCCGTCTCGCCCCTTGCCAATCCGATCAACGATGCTGACGCGGTAGCCAGAGCGCTGCAGGAAGCTGGCTTTGAGACGGTATACATCCACCATGACCTTGATCGGGCTGGTATGCTGCAGGCGTTGCACAGCTTCGAAGATCGCCTCCAGGGAGCGGCGATTGGGGTGGTCTATTTTTCCGGTCACGGAATGGAAATCAACCGCGAAAACTTCCTCATACCGATCGACGCGAAATTGGCCGACGAGAGAGATGTGGACAATGAGGCCGTGTCTTTGAGCAGAGTTCTCAAAACACTGGACGCGGCGACCCGATTGCGCCTCGTGATCCTTGATGCCTGTCGGGATAATCGGTTCGCTCCGGTCGGGCGACAGGGCCGGCAGCGGTCGGCGACACGTGGCTTGGCGAGGATTGAGCCGACTTCGCCTAATACTCTGGTCGCCTTTGCTGCACGCGAAGGAACGACTGCCACCGATGGCGCTAGTGTCAACAGCCCCTTCAGCAGCGCCCTGCTACGGCACCTGCCCAAACCCGGCCTCGACATTCGCCTCGCATTCCTTCGCGTTCGTGATGATGTCCTCAAGGCAACCAATAATGCTCAGGAGCCCTATATCTACGGCTCCCTTGGGGGCGATTCCATCTCTCTCCGCGCGCAGGCCTCCCCCGCAGATCCGACGAGCGCCGATGCGCCGTTGATGTCAGGAGCGTCTGCAGATCGAGAGGCCAGAACTCATGCAACGCAGATGGGCAACTGCTTCATGTTTAATGGCCAACCGGTATGCGAATAAGATTTACGAACATCGACATGCGAGGATTCCATCTCTGGCTCTTGCAGCTTTGTGCCGTGTTGGCGGGTCTATACGCTGGCATGGCGTTCGCGCAGTCGACCGAACGGCGCGTGGCTTTGGTCATCGGCAATGCGGCCTATACCGCAGTCTCGCCACTGGCCAATCCGGTGAACGATGCCAATGCGGTCGCCGGCCTTCTGAAGGAGGCCGGCTTCGAGACTGTAGATCTGCAGAACAATCTCGACCGGGCGGGGATGTTGAGGGCGCTGCGCAGCTTCGAGGACAAGCTGCAGGGCGCAGCCATCGGCGTGATCTATTTTTCAGGCCACGGGATGGAGATCAACCGTGAGAACTTCCTGATCCCGGTGGACGCGAGGCTGGCTGCGGAGCGGGACGCGGATGACGAAGCCATATCGCTGAGCCGTGTGCTGAAATCGCTTGATGCGGCGACTCGATTGCGCCTGGTGATCCTCGACGCCTGCCGCGACAATCGGTTCGCCCCCATCAGCCGGCTGGGCCAGCGGCGTTCGGCCACACGCGGCCTGGGGCGTGTCGAGCCGCCCTTGACTGATACGCTGATCGCTTACGCGGCGAAGGAGGGCACCACAGCAGCGGACGGCCTGGGCGCCCACAGCCCCTACACCGACGCGCTGCTGAAACATCTGGTAAAGCCTGACCTCGACATCCGGCTTGCCTTTGGCTCCGTGCGCGATGAGGTGCTCAAGGCATCCGGCAACGCACAGGAGCCCTATATCAACGGCTCCCTCGGCGGACAGATGATCTCGCTTGCGAAGCCGGGCGACCCCCTACCGCCCGCTGCCGCCGCGGTCGTCGGAACGCAAGTACAGCCGGGCGAGGCGGCCGAACAGGTGGCCTTCGCCATGGCGCAGCAACTGAACTCAAGGGAAGCCTGGCGCGCCTTTCTGTCCCGCTACGGCGCCGGCCCGAACGCGGAGATCGCTCGCGCCGCCCTAACAAAATTGGAGGCCGATGCATCGCCCTCCGCCTCGTTGGCACTGCCGCCGACACTGCCCTCATCTCCTGCGCAAAATGCCATTCCTATGAATGCGAACACTGAGCCTGGCGGCGACGGGCGCCCCAATCTCACTTATCCGCCGCCGCCGTCTAAGCTTTGCCCTGTCGGGCAGAAGCTCGACTCAGCAGGGGTTTGTGTTCCCAGTGGCCGACTTGTCCCCAAACCGTCCGCAGAAGCACGCCCGCGCCGAGAAGCTCGGACGCCCTCGATCGGGAAGGGCAACTGCTTCACGTTCAATGGCCAACGGGTATGCGAATAAGGTTTACCGACAACGACATGCGCGGATTCCATCTCTGGCTCTTGCAGCTTTGTGCCGTGTTGGCGGGTCTATACGCTGGCATGGCGTTCGCGCAGTCGACCGAACGGCGCGTGGCTTTGGTCATCGGCAATGCGGCCTATACCGCAGTCTCGCCACTGGCCAATCCGGTGAACGATGCCAATGCGGTCGCCGGCCTTCTGAAGGAGGCCGGCTTCGAG
>NZ_JBFUIY010000063.1:0-15583 GCF_056401655.1 Allobosea sp. P4_E12
CCCCTAGATTGACCTGTCGGCTCTGGATCTGATGGCATGGTGTGGCGGTCTTCGTACTGACCACGGACAGAAGCATGATCCTGGCGACGAGATATCGTTCAGAGGGACTTGACGATCAAAGGCCCATTACAGAAGGTCCTTACAACTCGGCGCCCGGCCCCGCTTCCCCAGAGTTGCTCTTCATGCCACCTTGCGCGCCGCGCTGTCCGGCGCTGAGGAGAAATTCATGGGCTGGATCGTTCTCGGGCTCCTTGCGGCCGCTGCCATCTATCTTGTCATGACCTATAACGGGCTCGTTGCGATGCGGCAGCGGGTCAACCAGGCCTTCGCCGATATCGACGTCCAGCTGAAGCAGCGCCACGATCTGATCCCGAACCTTGTCGAGACCGTAAAGGGTTACGCCTCGCATGAGCGCGAGACCTTCGACGCGGTCGTCAAGGCACGCAACGCGGCCCTGTCGGCCCAAGGCCCGCAAGCGCAGGCAGCCGCGGAACAGCAGCTATCCGGCGCGCTGGGCCGCCTGCTCGCTCTTTCCGAGGCCTATCCCGACCTCAAGGCAAGCGCCAATTTCCAGCAGCTCCAGAGCGAACTCAGCAATGTCGAGGACAAGCTCGCGGCGGCGCGGCGCTTCTTCAATAACGCCGTCGGCGAGTTCAACGCTGCGATCCAGGCTTTTCCGGCCGTGTTCTTCGCGCCGCAGATGGGTTTCACCCCGCGGGAGTTCTTCGATGTCGGCGAGCAAGCACGCGCGCAGCTCGATGTCGCCCCCACTGTGAAGTTCTGACCGGCTCGAGAGCGGCAACGGAGCGGCGCCATGCCGGGTCAGGCCTTCGGGCTCTATACCCATATGCGCAACAACCGGATCCGGTCGGGTTTCCTGATCGCCGGGCTGTTCCTGCTGGTCTATCTGACAAGCTACGGCCTGATCCTGATTGCCTATGGCTATGGTGGGGTCGCGCGCGGACAGAGCGTCTATTCAGAGACGATCCACCTGTTCTGGTCCTGGTTTCCGTTCATCACGCTCGCGGCCACGGCCTGGGTCTTCATCGGCTTCAAGATCAATGTCGGGCTGATCGGCGCGGTCACCGGCGCCAAAGGCGTGACGCGGGAACAGAACCCCAAGCTCTACCGGATGCTGGAGAACCTCTGCATCTCGCGGGGGCTCACCGTGCCCAAGCTCTCGATCGTTGAAAGCGAAGCCCTCAATGCCTTCGCCAGCGGCGTCAACGACAAGCAGTTCACCGTCACGGTCACGACCGGCCTGATCCAGACCCTCACGGATGATGAGATCGAGGCCGTTCTTGCGCATGAGCTGACCCATATCCGCAATGGCGACGTCCGGATGATGATCATCGCCGTGGTGATCGCAGGCGTGATTTCGCTCATCGGCGAGATCATCTTCCGCAGCGTGGGGCGCGTGCGGGTCTCGTCCAACGATGACAAGAAGGGCAACGGCGTCGCCATCCTGCTCGGCGTCGCAATCATCGCAATCTCCTGGCTGCTCGCCGTGGTGATCCGCCTGTCTCTGTCGCGTTCGCGCGAGTATCTGGCCGATGCCGGGGCGGTCGAACTGACCAAGAATCCGGACGCGATGATCTCCGCGCTGCTCAAGATCGCCGGGCGCGCCGATATCGACGGAGTGCCGTCGGGCGTCATGGACATGTGCTTCGAGAACGATCCCGACGATTTCGCCGACCTGTTCTCGACACATCCCTCGATCACCAAACGCGTGCAGGCACTCGTCGAGACGGCAGGCGGCCGGATGCCGGCGATGCCGCCGCATCCGCCCAGGATGTCAGAGCGTCAGGATCTGCCGACCATGGTCGGGACGGCGCGCGGTCCGTGGGGCGCCAGGCCGCAGGACTGACCCGCGGCAGCCTCGTGCTCAAGGCATCGGTCCGACAAGTGGATTGCAGTCCTTTGGAAAGCCGGTGCACACACAGAAGGTTGGTTCACCGGACCGGATACAGGATCCGGCCCCATGATCTAACACCCATCCCGGGCCCAGCGGAGGGCCTCCCCCAGCCGATCATCTCCCCAGAACAATTCGCCATCGCCAGTGACGAAGGCCGGAGCGCCGAAGATCCCGAGCGATTTCGCGAGTTCGGTCTCGGCCTTCAGCCTGCCCTTGACCTCCTCGCTTCGCGAGGCCGAGAACGCGGAGCCGGGATCCGCGCCAGCCTCCTTCAGCGCCGCGACCAGTACGGCTTCCTCGGCAATGTTTCGTCCCTCGCAGAACGCAGCCCTGAACAGCGCCTTCGAGAAGGCGGGCATCCAGCCCGCCTCGCGCCCTGCGAGCGCGACGCGCGCCGCGACGAGGGAATTCTGCGGAAACGGGTTGGGCCGGACAAGCTTGATGCCGGCACGGGCGGTCTGGCGCTCGAGATCGCGCCACATATAGCGGCCCTTGTTCGGGAACAGGTTGAAAGGTGACGTCGTCCAGCCCTGGCCGGCAAAGATCGGTCCAAGCAGGAAGGGCCGCCAACGCAGCGCCACTCCCGCTTCGTCTGCCACGGCTTCAGCCCGCAAGGCACTCAGAAAGGAATAGGGTGACGCGAACTCGTACCAGAAGTCGAGGACGGGACGATTCGGCATTCAGCCTCCAGGTCGGTCATCGGTTTGAGTCGCGCTCGGGAAGCTTCGACCTGTCGCGGCGCGACTGCAAGCACGCAGGACGCGTGTTGCACAATCGGCATCGTTGATACCGACCCATCACGGGATGACGTTTGATCGATCAGAAGGTTCCGATTGCGTCGTCCCGAGGGCTGCGATAGTGCGCCATTGAGCCGAAAACAGGGCCATCCACAGTCGAAGCGTCCCCGGCATGGAAACATGCCGTCAGAGCAGGAAGATCATCGATGTCCGACAAGCGCGTGAAGAAGGTCGTGCTCGCCTATTCCGGCGGCCTTGACACCTCGATCATCCTGAAATGGCTGCAAACCACCTATGAATGCGAGGTGGTGACCTTCACCGCCGATCTCGGCCAGGGCGAGGAGCTGGAGCCCGCTCGCCAGAAGGCGCTGCTGCTCGGCATCAAGCCCGAGAACATCCATATCGAGGACCTGCGCGAGGAATTCGTCCGCGACTACGTCTTCCCGATGTTCCGGGCCAATGCCGCCTATGAAGGCGTCTACCTGCTCGGCACCTCGATCGCTCGCCCGCTGATCGGCAAGAAGCTGATCGAGATCGCCGAGAGGGTCGGCGCGGACGCCATCTCTCATGGCGCAACCGGCAAGGGCAACGACCAGGTCCGCTTCGAACTCACCGCCTATGCGCTGAAGCCCGATGTCGTGGTGATCGCGCCCTGGCGCGAATGGGACCTGCGTTCGCGCGAGCAGCTCATCGCCTTCGCCGAACAGCACCAGATCCCGATCGCCAAGGACAAGCGCGGCGAAGCGCCCTTCTCGGTCGACGCCAACCTGCTGCACGCCTCCTCGGAAGGAAAGGTGCTGGAGGACCCGGCGCAGGAAGTGCCGGATTACGTCTACTCGCGCACGATCTCGCCCGAGGATGCGCCGGACAAGCCGACCTATATCACCATCGACTTCGCCAAGGGTGATGCGGTCGCCATCGACGGCGTCTCGCTTTCACCCGCCACGCTCCTGGCGAAATTGAACGATCTCGGCCGCGACAACGGCATCGGCCGCCTCGATCTCGTCGAGAACCGCTTCGTCGGCATGAAGTCGCGCGGCATGTATGAGACGCCCGGCGGCACGATCCTGCACGCGGCGCACCGGGCGATCGAGTCGATCACGCTCGACCGGGGCGCGGCCCATCTCAAGGACGAGATCATGCCGAAATATGCGGAGCTGATCTATAATGGCTTCTGGTTCTCGCCTGAGCGCGAGATGCTGCAGGCGCTGATCGACAAGAGCCAGGAATTCGTCGCCGGCCAGGTTCGCCTGAAGCTGTACAAGGGCGGCGTCCACGTTGTCGGCCGCTCCAGCCCCTATTCGCTCTACGACCAGGATCTGGTGACCTTCGAGGAGGGCGCAGTCGCCTATGATCACCGCGACGCGGCGGGCTTCATCCGCCTGAACGCGCTGCGCCTGCGGACACTCGGCCAGCGCAAGAAGAAGCTCGGTCTCTGATCGGGCTTGTCCCTCACGCGCTGCGGCGTTCACCGCTGCAGCGCGGACCGGACCGCGCGATGAAAGAGAACGGCTCGGTCGCGCGCGAAACCGATCAGGCTGGCTGAGCCCGATCAGAGCGAGGCGCCGATAGTCTTGATCAGTCAGCGGCCGGGCCGAGCGTCCCGGCCCTGATCAACGAGGCTTGCAACAGCGTCAGGTGCGCCAGCGCAAACGCTCGGGTGCCAGCGTGTTCTGAAATGCCACGCCCGTGCGCCGGGCCGCGGCATAGTCACGCTTCAGCCGGAAATACCATTGCGCCAGCCGGTCGGCCTGACCCATCAGCAGCATTGTCGGCTTGCGCTCGAGACCCTGCTGGGCAAGTTCCAGGATATCCTGGTCCTGACGCAGAAAGGCCCGGGCGGCCCAGCGGATCGGCAGGGCCAGCGGCACCAGTTGCGGCAGGTCGGAGAGCAGCACATTCGTCAGCAGCGTCCGCTTCGCATCGATCGGCGTCGCGAAGGTCGCGTTCACGATGGTACGGTTGCCCACGGTGATCCGCTCGATCCGTTGTCCCGGCAACAGGAAATCCACTTCGGTCTGCGGCCGGCCGAGCAACCGATAGCCCCTGGAGTTCGCCGCTGCCCTATGGGCCGTCATCCGGAAGCCAAATGGCAGAGGGGCGAAGTCCTTGGTCTTCTCCCGCGCCGTCGCGGTTGGCCGCCACCACCAGGAATTATGGACGTAGCCGACATGGCCAGGATCGATCAGGCTGAGCACGCATAGATCGTAGGAGGCCTCGACCAGCACGGAAACGGACACGCGGCACCGCGGTACGCGCTGCAGCATCAGCTCGGGAACCGGCGGGGCCTCGGCCGGCTGCGAGCCCAGATAGACCCAGATGATGCCGTCCGCCTCTCGCACCGGAAAGCCCTGGACCCTGACCTGTCCGGGATCCGTCGCATCATCATGAACCAGGGTCGGCATTGCCAGGCACTGTCCGTCCGTGCCGAAGCGCCAGCCATGGAAGGGACATGTGAGAGCCACCCCGTCGAATTGTCCTTGCGATAGCGGCGCGCCCCGATGCGGGCAACGATCACGCAAAGCGAAGACTTCACCGCTGCGCCTGCGACCGATCACGATCTGTTCGCCAAGGATCGTCACGCTCTCGCGGGCGCCGGGAGCAAGTCGTCCCTTGCTCTTGGCGCAGTACCAGGCTTCGCGTGGCGGCTCGCGAAACTCGCTGGCCGCCGGCACCGCCTGCGCCACAGCATCGATCGGCGGGATCACTGAAACTGTCATTCGGGACCTTGGGTATCCTATGCCGCGCCGAAGGCTGGCGGCTCAGGCTCAAGGTCGACCTGGGGATTGCCGGTGCATTGCAGGCTGGTCTCGAAACGCACTGTCGCGCTCGGGGTGCCGGTTCGGATGCTCCCAAGGGCACTCGCGCCGGCGCAGCTAGAGCATCGGCCCAAAAAGTGGATTGCGGTTTTCGGGAAAAGCCGATGCAAGCACAGGTGACCTAGGCCGCGCAGATGAAGTGGCCGAGCTTCGTCACGGCTTGTCGACGATCCAGGTATGGGGCCGATCGCTGCCCTGCGCGAGCTCCTCGTGCCAATCACCCCGGGCATCCTGATAGACGATGCCGTCGGTGACGCCTGGTCGCTTCTGGCGGGCAGCGGCCTTGTTGGCCGCCTTGAGCGCGGCGTCATGCGACCGGAAGGTCTCGGATAGCGCACCGCCGACCTTGTAGGCCCAGCCGCCATCGTGCTCGACGATCTCGTACTTCACCATGACCATGGCCGTCCTCCGAGGATCACAAGCGGAACCGCCGGACGCCCCTCGGGTTCCACCGCCTCGAAGATAGTCCGAGCCGGCCCGATGATGAAGACCCAAATCGGCTTCGGCTACTCGCCGTTACCGCTATCAGCCGCGCGCAAACCTTCGAGCACCGGCATCGAGGTGACGTGATAGCCGGCATCGACATGATGAACGTCGCCGGTCACGCCGCCCGACAGATCCGAGAGGTAGTACAACGCCGAGCCACCGATCTCCTCGAGCGTCACCGACTTGCGCAAGGGCGAATTGGCCCGCTGCCATGAATACATGGCGCGCGCATCCGAAATGCCGGCGCCGGCAAGCGTGCGCACCGGCCCGGGCGAGAGTGCGTTGACGCGGATGCCGCGCGGACCGAAATCGGCGGCGAGATAGCGCATGCTCGCCTCGAGCGCCGCCTTGGCCACACCCATCACATTGTAGTTCGGCATCACCCGCGTCGATCCGCCATAGGTCAGCGTGATCATGCTGCCGCCTCTGGGCATGCGCTCGGCGGCGCGCTTGGCGGCTTCCGTGAAGGAGAAGCAGGAGATCACCATGGTGCGCGAGAAATTCTCGCGGCTGGTGTCGGCATAGAGGCCCTTGAGCTCGTTCTTGTCGGAGAAGCCGATGGCGTGAACGATGAAATCGAGCGTGTTGCGCTCGGGATCCCCACCCCAGGCCTCGTCGATCGCAGCGAAGGCGCCATCGACGCTTGCGATATCCTCGACATCGCAAGGCAGGACCAGCTTCGATCCGATGCTCTCCGCCAGCGGCTTCACGCGCTTGCCGAGCGCTTCGCCCTGATAGGTGAAGGCCATCTCGGCGCCATGGGCGTGGAGGGTCCGCGCAATGCCCCAGGCGATGGAATTCTGGTTGGCGACGCCCATGACGAGGCCGCGCTTGTTATGCATCAAGGGGAGCATGGGATGACTCTATTCGGGTCTTGGAAGGGTACTTAAGCAACAGGAAGTAAGACTGGATCAGGCGGGTAGGCTTGGCTCTTGCTACAGATGCTTGGCGATGGCTGCGGCCGTCGCCTTGGATGATGCCAGCGGCACGATCTCGAAGCGCGCGAGATCGCTCCATTCCAGCACCCATTCCTGCAGCACCGCGACATCGTCGCATTCCATCACCTGGAAGCAACGCGCCAGGTCTGCCTGGATCCAGCTGTCCACATAGCGCAGGCCATCGGGCATCATGCGGCCACGCTCGTGGAAGCGACGATAGATGTCCTTCACCCGCGCCTGGTCGAAATGCTCGATGACCATGAACAGCATGGAGGCTCAGACCTCCAGCCGCTTCATCACGATGGTCGCATTCGTTCCGCCGAAGCCGAAGGAATTCGAGAGCACGCAACCAAGGCCGGCATTGTCGATGCGCTTGCGCACGATCGGCATGTCGGCAAAGGCGGGATCGAGCTCCTCGATATGGGCGCTTTCGCAAATGAAATCGTTGTTGAGCATCAGGAGCGAATAGATCGCCTCCTGAACGCCGGTCGCACCCAGCGAATGGCCGGTCAGCGACTTTGTCGCCGAGATCGGCGGGCTCTTCTCGCCGGCGCCGAAGACCTCGCGGATCGCCTCGATCTCCTTGGCATCGCCGACCGGGGTCGAGGTGCCGTGAGGGTTGATGTAGTCGACCTTGGCCTTCACGCCCTGCAGAGCCATCCTCATGCAGCGCACCGCGCCCTCACCGGAGGGGGCCACCATGTCGTAACCGTCCGACGTCGCGCCATAGCCGACGATCTCGCCATAGATGCGTGCGCCGCGCGCCTTGGCGTGTTCCAGTTCCTCAAGCACCACCACGCCGGCCCCGCCGGCGATGACGAAGCCGTCGCGCCTGACGTCATAGGCGCGCGACGCCCGTGACGGCGTCTCGTTGAAATTGGTCGACATGGCGCCCATAGCGTCGAACAGGACGGAGAGCGTCCAGTCCAGTTCCTCGCAGCCACCAGCGAAGATCACATCCTGCTTGCCCCACTGGATCAGCTCATAGGCATTGCCGATGCAGTGGTTCGACGTCGCGCAGGCCGAGGAGATCGAGTAGTTCACGCCCTTGATCTTGAACCAGGTCGCAAGCGTAGCCGACGCGGTCGAGGACATGCCCTTGGGCACCGCAAACGGGCCGACCTTCTTCGACGATCCGCTTTCGCGGGCCTTGTCATAGGCGTCGATCAGGGCGCGGGTCGAGGGACCGCCCGAGCCCATGACGATGCCGGTCCGCTCATGGCTGATCTCGCCGGCCTCGAGGCCGGCATCCGCAATCGCCTGCTCCATGGCAACATGGTTCCAGGCGGAACCGCCGCCATGGAAGCGCATGGCGCGACGGTCGACCACGCTGGCGGCGTCGAGTGTCGGAGCGCCGCCGACGCGGCTGCGGAAACCATGTTCCGCAAATTCTGGCATGAAGGCGATGCCGGATTTGGCCTCGTGCAGCGAGGACAGCACTTCCTGCGTATTGTTGCCGATGGACGAGACAATGCCCATCCCTGTGACCACAACGCGTCTCATGCTCGTTTCTCCGGCTTTCTCGTCACGGACCGGACCTCGCGGAGGTCCGGTCTATCTTCTCAATCACGCGCAGATGGACCGCTCAGACGGCGAGCGCAAGGCCGGTGCGCGGTTTTACTCAGGCGCCTTCAGGCTTGAACAAGCCAACGCGCATATCTGAGACCGTATAGATTCGCTTGCCATCCGCCTCCAGCCAGCCGTCGGCGATGCCGAGCACAAGCTTGGACTTGAAGACCCGCTTGAATTCGACGCCGTAGACGACCTGCTTGACGCTGGGCAGGACCTGGTCCGCGAATTTCACCTCGCCGACGCCAAGTGCCCTGCCCCGGCCCGGCAGCCCGAGCCAGCCGAGGAAGAAGCCGGTGAGCTGCCAGAGCGCATCGAGCCCGAGGCAGCCCGGCATCACCGGATCGCCCTTGAAATGGCAATCGAAGAACCAAAGATCCGGCCGGACATCGAATTCGGCGCGCACGAAGCCCTTGCCATGAGGACCACCATTCTCGGCGATCTCGGTGATGCGATCGAACATCAGCATCGGCGGCAGCGGCAACTGCGCATTACCAGGTCCGAAAAGTTCCCCGCGACCGCAGCTGAGGATCTCCTCGTAGCTGAATGACGACTGACGCTCCATACTGCCCCGCTCCGTATCGACCGTTTGGCCAAGCCCTATCCGGCATTGGCGATGGTCATGTGCTCTCGGAGCCGTGCGTAACACGGGCCTGCGCCGAAACGAAAGGGCGCAACCCGGGTCTTCCGCCCGAAAGATCGGCGATCACAGGCTGCGCAAGCCTTGCCAGGCCGTCATGGCGGCCACCAGAACAAGCAACGCACCGACCGCACGACCAACCAGCATGGTTGCCTGGCGGTTGCCCGCAAGCACGGTGCGGCTGCCTGCCGCAGCGAGTGCGAGCGAGCCGTAGACCGCAAACTGCGTCCCGGCGATGATCAGACTCAGGATCGCGGCCTGCAACCAGATCGCGCCCGCCTCCGGCCTCAGGAACTGCGGGAAGACGGCCAGCATGAAGAGATAGGCTTTCGGATTCAGCAGATTGGTCAAGGCCCCCTGCCGGAACGCTGTCCAGCTATTGCAACGCCGCGTCTCCAGGACCGGCGCGAAGGATGCGCCTCCGCGCAGCAATGCAAGGCCGATCCAGGCGATATAGGCCGAGCCCAGCAGCAGCATGACGTCGAAGGCCATCGGCACGAGCCGAAGCACCGCACTCACGCCCAGGACACCCACCACGACATGGCAGATGCCGGCCGCGATCACTCCCGCCGTCGCATAGAGGCCAGAGCGGCGCCCACCGGCGAGCGCGTTCGCCAGCACGAAAGCCATATCCATGCCCGGCACGATGACGATACCGAAAACCAGACTGAAGAAGAGCCAGAGATGTACGGTCTCGGACATGGCAGCCTCCGAACCATCAGCCGCGATCATGCGTGGAGAGGCACCCGAATCCTGTCAGGAGGCTGGCGGAAGCTTGCGAGGGCGAAAGCAAGGCCTTACATCTCATCTAAACTAGGCGCCGCATCATCGCGGCACGCCGATCACTGCAAACCAGAAGGACCGAGCCTGCGCATGAGCGATCTGATCTCCCAGAACCAGGGCTACGGATCGAGCGATCGGCAGGGCTGTCCGTTCCATGACGTACGCCAGCGGCTGCGCCGCGTCGGGCTTCGTCCGACACGGCAGCGCGTTTCGCTCGGTTGGCTGCTGTTCGCCAAGGGCGACCGGCACGTCAACGCCGAGATGCTCTATGAGGAAGCGATGAAGGCGCGCGTGCCGGTGTCGCTTGCGACCGTCTACAATACGCTGCACCAGTTTACCCAGGCCGGCCTGCTGCGCGAGCTCGCAATCGACGGCGCCAAGACCTTTTTCGACACAGACAATAGCGACCACCATCATTTCGTGGTCGATGGCGAGAATACGGTGATCGATATTCCAGCCTCGGCGGTCGACGTCGCTGCTCTGCCGGAGCCTCCGACAGGTTACGAAATCGCTCGCGTCGATGTCGTCGTGCGTTTGCGCAAGATCGCCGGCTGACGCAACGCGTCCAGCCTTCACTCACAGGATGCCTATGCTGCGAGCCCTCTGCGCGGGCATTGTTGCGTCGCCAGGAGACCATGCGTGACCAATGAGCCGAGCAAGGCCCTGATCTCCCGCCGCAGTCTGACCGGCCTCGTGGCCCTGGCGCTGGTCACTCCCGCCGGAAGCGCGATCGCCTCGCCGATGACATTGCGTGGAACGGTGTTCTTCCGCGAGCGCATCGCGCTGCCACGGACGGCGATCGTCGAGGTCCGCCTGCTCGATGTCTCGCTGGCCGACGCGCCCGCCAAGACGATTGCCGAGACACGCCTTCGGGCGCGCCGCAATCCGATCCGTTACACGCTGCGTTTCGACCGCGCGCTGATCGAGCCGCGCTGGACCTATGCCCTGCAGGCGCGCATCACCGACGGCGAGCGCCTGCTGTTCATCAACACGACCCGCCACACCGTCTTCGACGGCGGCCGCAACGACACGACGATCCGGGTCGAACATGTCGCCCGCGACCAGGCTGAAGCGCCGCGACCAGCCACGCCGGTCGGGCGCTGGCTCGCCGAGGATATTCGCAGCGGCGGCGTGATGGACCGGCTGCAATCGGTGCTTGAGCTCGCGGCGGACGGCAAGGTCAGTGGCACGGGCGGCTGCAACCGCATGAGCGGCAGCGCTAAGATCAGCGGGCCCCAGATCGCCTTCGGCCCGCTCGCCTCCACGCGCATGGCCTGCACGCCGGCTGCGATGAATCAGGAAAGCAAGTTCTTCGCAGCGCTGGAAGCCGCTCGCGGCTGGCGCATCGACCAGCGCCAGGACAAGCTCGTCCTGCTGGATGCGGGCGGCTCGCCGATCATGCGTCTCGCCAGGATGTAGCGCGTAAAGGGATCAGTCGACCTTCTCGTTCGGGTAGACCCCCCAGAGACGCTCCTGCTTGATATAGCCGTTCATCTTGGCGACGCCGACGCGGCACCAGGAATTCGCGCAGTTCACCACATTGACGATCACGCCCGGCTGCAGACGGGCGGTCACGGCCGATCCGGCGTCGGCGTTCGCATGGAGCGTGAAGACCTCGTCCTTGACCTTCGACCAGGGGGCGACAAGGGCCGTGCGCCGCCCCGAGAGCAGGCTGTGAAGCACCCAGCCCTCCGAGCCGTCGGCATCGCGCACGCGGCGCCAGGTCTCGAATTCGGCGGTGATCTCGACGGGCAGACCCGCACGCTGGAACACCCAGCTCGTGCGATGCTCCTTGGAGGGGCCTTCGCGCAGATTGACCCGGTCYGACTTCAGACTGACATAGCGCGGGATCGGCAGCCCGGTCACGGAACCGGCCGTCATGTCCTGGGCGAGAACAGCCGAGCCTGAGCCGAGATTTGCAAGCATTGCCGCCGCCAAAACCAGGCTCCGCATCATCAGACCGCTCATCCGCACCATCTCCGCATCATGTTCGTGCTCCGCCATGGTCCGGGTACCCGGCGAAGGGTCATGTTGTCATCCGACGCGCCGCCTTCTAGACACGAACCAGCGCGTGAACACGTCGTTCTCATTCCTGATACGCCTTAGTTAATGGCGGGTTGAGGCGGAACGGCGGCGTTGTCGCAGGGCTGCGGGGAGAGGAGCCGTCAATGACGAAGAAGAAGCCGCTGGTCGTGGTCACACGCAAGCTGCCGGCCGTCGTCGAAACGCGCATGCGCGAGCTGTTCGACGCCCGTCTCAATATCGATGACGCCCCGATGAGCCAGGCTGCGCTGGTCGAGGCGGTCAAGACCGCTGACGTGCTGGTTCCGACCGTGACCGACCGGATCGATGCCGGGATCATCGCCCAGGCTGGCGATCAGTTGCGCCTGATCGCCAATTTCGGCAATGGCGTCGACAATATCGATGTCGCCAGCGCCGTGCAGCGCGGCATCACCGTGACTAACACGCCAGGCGTGTTGACCGACGACACGGCCGACATGACGATCGCCCTCATCCTGGCCGTGGCGCGACGGATTTCGGAGGGCGCCCGCATCATCTCGGACGACGAGTGGGGCGGCTGGTCGCCGACCTGGATGCTGGGCCGGCGCATCACCGGCAAGCGCCTCGGCATTGTCGGCATGGGCCGGATCGGCCAGGCGGTGGCGAAGCGGGCCGCGGCCTTCGGCCTCTCGATCCATTATCACAACCGCCGGCGCGTCGATGCGCGCATCGAGGAGGCACTCGACGCGACCTACTGGGATTCGCTCGACCAGATGCTGGCGCGGATGGATATCGTCTCGATCAACTGCCCGCACACACCGGCGACCTATCACCTGCTCTCGGCCCGCCGTCTGAAGCTGATGAAGCCCGACGCCATCCTTGTGAACACGGCGCGCGGCGAAATCGTCGACGAGACGGCGCTTGCGCGCATGCTGGAAGCGGGAGAACTTTCCGGCGCCGGTCTCGACGTGTTCGAGCACGAGCCCGCCGTGAACCCGCGCCTGCTCAAGCTGGCCCGCAGCCACAAGATCGTCGTGCTGCCCCATATGGGTTCGGCAACGCATGAAGGCCGGGCCGATATGGGTGAGAAGGTCATCGTCAACATCAAGACCTTCATGGATGGTCACAAGCCGCCGGACCGCGTGCTGCCGAGCATGCTGTAGGCGACGGCCCGATCGGGCCAGAACAGCTCCCCAGGATCCGCTTGGTCCACCCAATTGAAGGCAAGGTCAGGCTGCAGCAGCTCGCTCAGCCGGAGGAAGCCGGCATTCCGACAGGCTGGCGAGATCGTCGAGATCGGCCGCGTGCTTGCGTCCCCAGTCGCATAGGGACCGGATGATCGGCTCCAGGCTGTGCCCGAGTGCGGTCACGGAATAATCGACGCGCGGCGGCACTTGCTGAAGGATCTCGCGATGGACGAGCCCATGCTCTTCCATCTCGCGCAATTGCTGGATCAGGACCTTCTGGCTGATCCGCGGCATCTGCTTCTTCAACTCCGTGAGACGCCTCGGCTGATCGAAGAGCTGGTAGAGGATGATCGCCTTCCAGCGTCCCGCAATCACCTTCAGCGCGCGCTCGACCGGCTGTACCGGCAGGCGCTTCATCGGATCGGCCATGGTTACCTTCCGGTCTGTAAGAGACAAATCGGTGTGTAGTCGTTGGACCGCATCATAGCCCAGAACGCCCGGCAGGATCATTCACTGTCGCGAGGCGCCCATGAAGGCCATCCAGATCAGCCGCTTCGGCGGCCCCGATATGCTCATACCCACCGACGTCGCGAAGCCGCTCCCCCGCCCCGGCGAGGTGCTGATCCGCGTCCGCGCAGCCGGGGTCAACTTCTTCGAGACGCTACAGAGGCAGGATCGCTATGGCGCGACGCCCGTTCTGCCCATGATCCCCGGCGTCGAGATCGCCGGCACGATCGAGACTCTCGGCGAAGGGGCCTCCGGCTTTCAGCGCGGCGATCGGGTCGCCGTCCCGCTCTTCGCGGCCGGCATCTTCTCAGGCGGCTACGCTGAATATGTCGCAGCCGATGCGGCTCACGTCGTTGCGCTCCCCCCGGGCCTTCCGTTTGAGACAGCCGCGGCCCTGATGGTGCAGGGCCTGACAGCCCTCCATCTCTTTCGACAGGCACAGCCTGCGGGCAAGACAGTCCTGATCAATGCCGCAGCAGGGGGCGTCGGCAGCCTGCTCGTGCAGATGGCCAAACATGCAGGAGCGAAGCGTGTCATCGCGGCAGCAAGCTCGCAGGACAAGCTCGCCCTCACCCGGGACCTCGGGGCCGATGCGGGCGTCGATTACACGCAACCCAATTGGGGTGTTCAGGTCCAGGCCGCGACCGGCGGCGCGGGGCCCGACATCATCTACGAATCAGCGGGCGGAAAGATTGCAGTGACAAGTCTGGAGCTGCTCGCTCCCTCTGGCTGGATCGTCCTGTTCGGAGCGCTGAACACCCGGGATGCTGGACTGGACATGTCCCAGTTGCAGAAGCTCATCTCCAGCAATCAATTGCTTGCCGGTTTCAGCCTGCTGCCGCTACTGACCGCCGAGAACGTCAAAACCGACCTCGCCATGCTATTCGGCCTGGCCGAGCGTGGCGAGCTCACCGTGCTTTCCGGCGGCAGCTTTCCCCTGGAGCAGGCGGCCGCGGCGCATGAAGCATTGGAAAGCCGGCGTTCGGCCGGCAAGATCGTGCTGGTGCCCTGAGCGAAGCGAGGCCAAGAGCATGCCGCGAAAAGTGGCAACGGTTTTTCGCATAAAGCATGCTCTAAACTATGAGAGTCGATCACGCTGTGGAGCGTCAACAGGTTGTCCTCGTCGCGAGCGAGTCTGCTGATGGGTGTCTTGGCCTGGATTCCGCCGTGGGGGCGATGCCAATTGTAATGATGGAGCCAGCGCGGCAGCTCTTCGGCTCTGCGCTCTGAGTGGGGATAGGGTCTGGCATAGGCCCATTCGCGTAGCGCCGTCTGGATGAAGCGTTCGGCCTTGCCGTTGGTCCTGGGCGTGTAGGGCCTGGTCCTGATCTGGCGCAGGCCGAGCTCGCGGCAGGCGTGGCGGAAGGCATGGGCTTTGTAGCAGGGGCCGTTGTCGGTCATGACGCGCGCGACGGAGACGCCGAGGCCTTTGTAATAGGCGACGGCGGCCCTGAGGAAGGCGACCGCGCTGAGCGCCGTCTCGTCCGGCTTGATCTCGACGAAGGCGAGCCGGGAGGCATCGTCGATGCAGACATGGGCGAACTCCCAGCCCGCCCCGACGCTGCGGCCGGCGCTGCGATCCCCGGTGACGCGATGCCCCGGCTCCCTGAACCGGTTGAGCTTCTTGATGTCGAGATGGATCAGTTCGCCGGGGCGAGCGCGCTCGTAGCGGCGCGCCGGCTCGGCCGGGTCGAGGTCGCGCATCCGGCTCAGCCGCGCTCGTCGCAGGATCCGGCTCACCGTGGCCGGCGAGACCTGAGCCTGCTTGGCGATGGCCTGGCCGCTCAGCCGCTGGCGCCGCAGTGCGATGATCTGCTCGACCTGGCCTGCCGGCGTCGGGCGATGCAGCCGGCGCGGACGCGACGAGCGGTCCGCCAGCCCGGCCATGCCCTCGGCGGCGAAGCGGGCGATCCATTTATGGACGGTCTTGAGGCTGACGCGGGCCGCCTTGGCGATCACGCCAGAGGCCGTGCCTGCCGCCGCCATGCGCACGATCCGCTC
>NZ_JBFUIY010000064.1:0-15292 GCF_056401655.1 Allobosea sp. P4_E12
TGGTAGCTCGGACGGCCCGTCGCCTCGGGAACCACGCCTTCAAAACCCAGTTGGCCCAGGTCCAATTCATCAACGAAGACGTCGATCACCCGAACCGGATTGTTCTCCGACACGTAGTCGTCAAGATACTCGGGAAGCAGGACACCCTGCCGACGGTCTTCACTCTCAACGAAGCGCTTCATCTAAGCTCCCGGAGCATCACCTCCAGGAATCCTAGCCGACTCGGCTCTTTTCACACAGCCTCCACCCATCTCAAACGTTGCTGGCGGGCCGCCGCCACTTCCGGAATCGCCCCGTAGCGGAAGTTGAACATCAACCGCGAGCAATAGCCCTACGTCTTTTCGAGCGGATGGCTTAGACTCGTTGCATGGGACAATTGACCTTCAGCATCAACGTCACCCTGGACGGCTGCGTCGACCACCAGGAGGGAATTGCCGACGACGAGACGCACGCCTTCTTCACCCGCCTTATGGACGAGAGTGGGGCGATGCTGTGGGGGCGCGTCACCTACGAGATGATGGAGAGCTACTGGCCGGCAGTCGCCCGCGGCGACGTGGAGGCGCCGCCGGCGATACGCGAGTGGGCGGTCAAGCTGGACGCTAAGCCGAAATACGTGGTGTCGTCGACGCGAAAGGCCTTCCCGTGGACCAACAGCCACCACATCGCCGGCGACCTGCGAACAGGCGTGCAAAGGCTCAAGGACGCGACCCCGGCCGGCGTGCTCCTCTGTAGCGACAAGCTCGCGACCGAGCTGGACCGGCTGGATCTGATCGACGAGTACAAGGTCCTCGTCCATCCCAGGATCGCCGGCCACGGCCCAACCCTCTACCAGAGCGGGCTGCCCAGCACGCGACGGCTCGAGCTGATCTCGGCCACGCCGCTCCGCAGCGGCGCCGTCGCCACGCATTACCGGCGCGAGCGCTAATCCAGAGCAGCCTCTAAACGCCCATACACGTCCGCAGTTGATCTCCAACCTGGGCCATTGTCGTCGGCTTGATCCGGCCCAGTTTCTCCGCGTGGCCTGCCTCGATCGTCGCGATTTTGCATGGGCGAATGACCGATGGGGCCGGCAACCCGACCTCGCCATAAGTCAGGCCCAGCGACACGTCCCGGGCACCCCTTCCGTCGGGTTTCCAGATCATGCTGACATGGTGCGGCGGCGCAGCGGGTTAGCGGAGCTGCCCTGGCATGTGATGGAGCGGGCGGTGAAGGCTTTCTGGGCGAAGATGGCGTCCGCCAATATCCTGTATCAGGACATTCCGGGGGCCGGCACGCCCCTGGTATTCATCCACGGTCTCGGCTGCGCGTCATCCTGTGACTATCCGCGCGTGATCGCGGATACGGCCTTGGCCGGGCGCCGGGCGATACTGGTCGATCTGCTCGGCTCCGGCTTCAGCGAAAGGCCGGCAGACTTCTGCTATTCCATCGAAGGCCATGCTCGCTCGGTTGCCGGGCTCATAGGGAGCGTCTGCGAGGGGCCGGTCAGCCTCTTCGGTCACAGCATGGGAGGGGCAGTGGCCATCACCCTGGCTGCATTGCTCGGGGCGAGGGTCGAAGCGCTCGTGCTTGGCGAACCGAATCTGGAGCCGGGCGGCGGCGTCTTCAGCAAGGCAATCGCCGAGATGTTCGAGGTCGAATTCGCCGCGCGCGGCCATGCGGCGACCGTCGCGGCTGCAAGGGCGGTCGGCAATACGGTCTGGGCTGCCTCATTGGCCATCAGCGCCCCGTTCGCGGTCCACCGGGAAGCAGCATCGCTGATCGCCGGATGCAAGCCGACATGGCGCGAGATGCTCGCCAGCCTGACCATGCGAAAAACACTCCTCGTCGGAGAGCACTCGCTGCCGGCCCCCGAATTTGATGGCTTGGCGGATGAGGGATGCGGCGTCGCGATCGTGCCCCAGGCGGGCCATTCGATGGCGTGGGACAATCCGGGCGGGCTCGCCGAGGCGATCGCCAAGGCAACAGGCTGAGCCTTCATTCGCCGGGCAGCGCCGCGACCTTCGGAAAGGCCTTCGCAAAGGGCTTGCAGGCATCCCGGTGCTCTGGATTTTTTTAAGGAGCGCTGTCGAATTCTCACCAGCCCGTTCGTCGTAAATGTGTCGAGCGTGAAGGACCGCCCGCCAGGAGAGAACCGAACACCCTAAAACCGAACCAGGAGGAGAGATCCATGCCGAGCACCATCCGTCTGCACCGCGTCTTCGCCGCCAGGCCCGAGAAGCTCTACCGCGCATTCCTCGAACCGGACGCGATTGCGAGCTGGCTGCCCCCTTACGGCTTTACCTGCACCGTCCATGAGCTCGATGCGAAGGTCGGTGGCCACCACCGGATGTCGTTCCGGAATTTTACCACGGGGCACAGCCACGCCTTCGGCGGAACCTATCTGGAGCTCGTTCCCGGTCAGCGCCTCGTCTACACCGACAGGTTCGACGACCCGAACCTGCCCGGCGAGATGAAGGTCACGGTGAATTTGAAGGCCGTGTCCGTCGGCACCGAGGTGACTATCGAGCAAGAGGGCGTGCCGGACGTGATCCCCACTGAAGCCTGCTATCTCGGCTGGCAGGAATCCCTGCGCAAGCTCGCGAAACTCGCCGAGCCCGAGATCAACCAGTAGCAAACGCGGTGCCGGAACGGCTCCGGGACGATCGCTCGCCCTGCCCCCGATCCGGCCTCGCCGCAGCGAGCGTCGGATGGTTCGGCCCCCCTGCCCCCGCGAACGGTATCGGCGCGCCGCTACGAGCGCGCCCTCCCAGGCGAACTGATCCATCTCGAGATCAGGACGTTCAATCGGTTCACCCCACCCTTTGAAGCGGAATGAGGTAGCAAAGACCACCATCCGCTCCTGGCCCGCCGGGCCACTGCCAATGACCGGACGTTCCGAAGGTCGCAGGAAGGGTGGAAACCGGTCGGTCTGCTTTCGGTTATGGAACCAGGAAAAGTGGACATTGGGCGAGGGCAGAAACGGGAAGGCAGTCATCGACCAAGTTTGGGCAGTCCATGATGGCCGTAAGTCACGGCCTGGCGGCTAGCGCTGGAACGTGAGGTGGACAGTGCCGCTCTCGGCCGTTTCCGACTTGACGGTGTAGCCGGCTTCCAACCCGCGTAACTCGTCCCAGAGGCGTATGCCCCGCCCCAGCAGAATTGGGGTAATGGCTACATGCAGGCGGTCGACAAGCCCGGCCTTCAGATAGTCGCGAACCATGGTTGGTCCGCCACCTATCCGCACATCCTTGCCGTTTGCGGCTGTCACGGCCTGCTGCAGCGCATCAACCGGGTCCGCCGCGAGGAAGTGGAACGTGGTGCCTCCAGCCATCTCGATGGAGGGCCGCCGCTTGTGCGTCAGGACGAAGACCGGGCAGCCGAATGGCGGCTCATCGCCCCACCACCCCTTCCAGTTCGGATCGTCGGGAAAGTTGTGCAGCCCGAACTTGCCGGCGCCCATGATTTCCGCGCCGATGTTGTCGAAGTAGTCCTTTGCATACGCATCGTCCATGCCGGTGGTGCCTTTGCCGCTAGTGTCCTTGAACACACGTTCCCGGAACGTCCTCGTCGCGACATAAGCGCCGACCAGGCGCGACCAGTCCTGGCCGAACGGATTGTCTGGCGTCTGGTCCGTCGTTGTTGCGAAGCCATCGAGCGAGATAACAAGGTCCACACGAACTGCCATTGGTGCACTCCCAAACACTAAGGTACTCACCTTCGTATTCGCAGCCAAACACTAAGGCAAGTGCCTTTTTATTATTGACCGGCACGGCCGGCCGCTTTACCGAGCTATATGCCCTACCACTCGACCCCCCTCGACCTCGCCTTTCACGCCCTCAGCGACCCGACCCGCCGCGCGGTGGTGTCGCGACTGGTCGAGGGCGAGCTGCCGGTGACCGCACTGGCCGAGCCTTTCGACATGGCGCTGCCCTCCTTCGCCCAGCATCTCAAGGTGTTGGAGGATTGCGGATTGATCGCCAGCGAGAAGCGCGGGCGCAGCCGCTGGTGCCGGCTGGAGCGGGCGCGCTTCGCCGAGGCGGCAGACTGGATGGAAGCGGAGCGCCGACGCTGGGCCGAGCGGCTCGACCGGCTGGAAACTTATTTGGACAAGGCGGAAGAGAACGACGATGGAAAAGCTGTTTGAGACCTGGTCGCTCGACCGTGAGATCGTGCTGGTCAAGGTGCTGAAGCACCCGCGCAATAAGGTCTTCGCCGCCTGGATGAACCCGGAAGCGCTGGCGCAATGGTATGGCCCGGCTGGCCTCAGCATCGAGAACCAGAAGGCCGATATCCGCGAGGGCGGGGAATGGCGCTTCGACATGGTGGGCGTATTCGAAGGCCAAAAGCAGCGCTTCCCCAATCTCATGCGCTTCCTGAAGGTCGTGCCGAACGAGCTGATCGTGGTGGACTATGGTACCCCGGACCCCAACGACCCGGAGCGCTTCTACATGACGATTACCTTCGATGAGCAGACCGACGGCAAGACCGTGCTGACCATGCGCCAGCTTCACCCAAGCCGCGAACGTCGCCAGGTGGTCGTCGGTTTCGGCGCGGTGGAATATGGGCTGCAGACGCTGGACGGTCTCGCCACGTGGCTGGATGGTTGAACGCTGAACATCTGGAGGGTTGGCGGTCGCCGCGCCATAGTGCCCATAAACGACCGCTTTCAGGACTTTGCGGTCCAACCGCGAACGTCCGAGATGGGTCGGATTTGCCCCTTCGGTCTTGGTTCGGAAGCTGACATGCGATCAGGCGAGATGGGAAGCGGTCGTCCACATGCTAATCTTGTTCGATGGACCACGCCCTCATTCGCGTTGCCAGCGATGCTGACTGGCGAGTCTACCACGCTATCCGCGGCGCGGTTCTGTGGGAGGAACGGGGTCTAAGCGGCTACGACGATGCCCGTCCGGAAGAGCGACTGCCCCACCACCATCCCCTGCTGATGAAGTTCAAGGGGCTGGGAGCCGGTACGACAAGGCTCGATGATCGACGCGATGGAACGGGTATCGTCAGGCTCGTTGCCATCACTGCCGCCATTCGCGGACAGGGCCACGGTCGAATCTTGAACGCGATGGTGGAAGGATACGCGCACAGGCTCGGAATCAGTATCTTGTTCGTGAACGCGGCTTCGGATGCTGAAGGGTTCTATGCCGCGACGGGGTGGAAACGCTTCGAGGGCCATCCGCCGCGGCTGCTTGAACACGCTAACAACTGCGTCCCAATGCAGAAGACGATCATCCGCCAAGGGGCAAAATCGACCCAAGCCGGGCTTGGTGGTTTTGCAACCGAAGACCGCTTTGAAGGAGGCTAACCAAAGCATCGGCCCGAAAAGTGGATTGCGGTTTTCGGGACAAAGCCGATGCAAACACAGAAGGCTGGATCATCGGGCCGGATGCGATATCCGGTCCGATGATCCAGCCAATTCCCGCTCGAGAAATTCGCGAAGTTCAGATGTCGCGCGCCTGCTCGCCGCCTCGTCAAATCGACTCCAGTGCCCGTAGATCTGACGCGGCTCTGCGAAAATCGGGAAATTGAATGAGTGGTACACGCCTGGGAACACGGTGAGGCTCAGTCCGGCGGGGCCACCGACCTGACGCCGGGCGGCTGCTTCGCAGTCAGATGCGAGGGTCCAATCGTCCCTGTCGCCGATGAGAACGAGTGTCGGGATGACCAAGGGCTCGGTCAGGATCTCGCAAGGCGGGTAATAGGTTGCAGCCGCCTTGAACCTGAGCTCGTCGGGCATCTCATAGAGCGTCTTTTGCGATTGCATCGCAATCCTGAGCGCGACCCCGCCGCCATGCGAATAGCCCAGGACGGCGATCCGCGCTGGATCAACGAAGGGAAGCCTTGAGAGGTAGAACAGCGCACCAAACGCATCTTCGACCCGAGGCGCCTTATCGCGCCTTTCAGGCACGCAGGCGTCTTCAATGCCTCGTGGGGTGAAACTGTCCGGCACCAGCACGACGTAACCCCAATCGCGGATTGCTTCGGCCTCCCGTCGATGGGACGTGCTCAATCCGCCGCAGCCATGCAGAAAAACAACCGCCGGGTGCCGGCCTTCCCCGATAGGTTTGGAAAGATATCCGCTGATCACGACCGCAGGATCATTCTCGCCGCTGTCTCCGCGAGCCTTGGCACGCGCTTTCTGGAAATCGCTCAGGCGATAGGTCATCGAGGGGAATTGAACGACCTCTTCAGCGTGCGAATGTGTCGTCAGCCCAAGAAGGAGCATCGCCAGGGTGGAGAGCATGGCTCGCTTTGGCGACGAAGGCATTTGCGAAGCTCCCAGCGTTCAACCTGTCACGTCGAAAGAGATGCAACGATAGCCGACCGGCGTCACCGTCGCGCGTCAAGACCGACCACGGCTCCAGCTCCAAAGCCCATGCCTGCCGCGATCTCGGCCTGCGCCAGATTCCTCCGGCTTCCGCGAGCGCCTGAGCGCATATAACCTTCAACCTGCGCGCGCCCCCTACCCCTCTGAATGGCCCGGCGAAGGGTTGTCGCGACGATGACGACCAGCTCCAAACCCGGCTCCGGCTCGACTGGGAATCCGACACGCTCCGCGAGGATGAGCCAAAGATCGGGAGGGCGGCCGCGCGTGAATGACGAAGCCGTTTATTGAGCGTAGGATCGTGTTCGAAGCCTTCCGCCGAGAACGCGTTTCGAGGAAAAGGGCATGGGGCACGGCAGACGTCCTCGTTGGCGCGCTTATGACAATAGCGGCGCAGGCGGATCTCTGCGCGATCAGCGCGGTGCGCGCCGACATCTACCTCTTTCGACTATTCGGACCCGCGAATTCGGCATCGGTCCGGAAATGCAATCAATTTTCGAATTAAATTGTTGCAACGACACGACAACCACTGACCTGAGACGCATCATCAAGTTTTAAATTCCTTATTGATACATAATATCTGTCCTTGGTGGAATTTTGACCATCATAAATTGCAGCAGCTGAAACAAAGGACTTGAGTGACTGCAGCTTGAGCCAGTGCCCGAAGCAGAGGCACGCCTCGAAACAAGGGTGGAATCGACCTATGCCGCTTCTGGAGCTTCAGGGTATCTCAAAACACTTTGGTGCGATCGAAGCACTCAAGGGCATCGATCTGGCGATCGATGCCGGAGAGGTCGTCGGCCTGATGGGCGACAATGGCGCCGGCAAATCGACCTTGGTGAAGATTGTCGCCGGCAATTTTCTCCCCTCCGAGGGCGAGCTTCGCCTTGATGGCATCGTCAAGCACTTTCGCAGGCCGGTCGACGCCCGGACCGACGGTATCGAGGTCGTCTATCAGGACCTCGCCCTGTGCGATAATCTGACTGCGGCCGCCAATGTCTTCCTCGGGCGCGAACTGAAACGCCGCATCGGTCCGCTGGTGATCCTTGACTACAAGGCGATGTACGCCCGCGCCGCAGAGCTGTTCAAGGAGCTCAAGTCGGAGACCCGCCCCCGCGATCTCGTGAAACTGATGTCCGGCGGCCAGCGCCAGGCTGTGGCGATCGCGCGGACACGTCTGGCCAACGCGAAGATGGTGCTGATGGACGAGCCCACGGCGGCGATCAGCGTTCGCCAGGTCGCCGAGGTGCTGGATCTGATCCACCGGCTCAAGGATCGCGGGATCGCCGTCGTTCTGATCAGTCACCGCATGCCGGACGTGTTCGCGGTCTGTGACCGGGTGGTCGTGATGAGGCGAGGACGCAAGGTCGCGGACAAGGCGATTGCATCGAGTTCTCCTGAAGAGGTGACCGGACTGATCACCGGCGCCATCCAGGCCGCCTGATGCTGCGCGAGGAGCCCCCTATGTCGAGCGCCACGATCCGCCCGATCCCGAGCAGTGTCGCCATCGAGGACGTCACGGGCCTCAGGGAGCGAAGCCTCCTGCAGAAGCTGCTCGCGAGCCAGCCGTTCTGGGTGACGATCGCGCTGATCGCCATGGTCCTCGTGATGACATGGGATCAACCAGACGCCTTTGCCTCGGCCGACAACTTCTTCAACATCACGCGGAACTTCGCCTTCATCGGCATCATGGCCATCGGCATGACCGCCGTCATCCTCACCGGCGGCATCGATTTGTCGGTTGGCTCCATCATGGGGCTCGCCGGCGTCGTCAGCGGGCTCGTCCTCCAGGCCGAGGGGCATTGGCTGCTCGCGATCCTCGCCGGCCTTCTCACCGGCGCGGCTGTCGGGGTCGTGAATGGCGTGCTGATCTCCTATGTCGGCCTGCCGGCCTTCGTCGTCACGCTCGGGATGCTGTCGGGCGCCCGCTCGCTTGCCATCGTCCTGTCCGAAAACAAGATGATCTACGAATTCGGCCCTTGGGGAGACACCTTCAACGCCATCGGTGGCGGGGCGATCTTCGGCCTTGCCAACCCGGTCTGGGTGCTGCTCGCGCTGGCCATCATCTTCAGCATCATCCTCAACTTCACCGGCTGGGGCAATTATCTCTATGCCATCGGCAGCAACGAGAACGCCGCCCGCCTGACCGGCGTGCCGGTCCGGCGGATCAAGCTGCAGGCCTATATCGTCTCAGGCCTGACAGCCGCGCTGAGCGCCGTTCTCATCGTCGGCTGGCAAGGCTCCGCCATCAATGCGCTCGGACAGGGCTATGAATTGCGGGTGATCGCTTCGACCGTGATCGGCGGTGCCGATCTGATGGGTGGCCAGGGCGGAGCCTACGGCGCCGTGATCGGGGCCGCCCTCATCGAGGTGATCCGCAATTCCCTGCTCATGGCCGGGGTCGATTCCAACTGGCAGGGCGCCTTCGTCGGCCTGTTCATCGTATTGGCGGTTCTGCTGCAGCGGATCCGCGGCAAGGGTTCGGCATGAGGAAGACCGGACGACAATAACCACCAGGAGGAGAGGCTCATGAAAACGCTGACTTTAGGTGTCGCCGCGCTCGCACTGCTCGCCGTTGGAGGAGAAGCCCAGTCTCAGGGCAAGAAATACGTCTTCGCCCTGGTTCCCAAGAACATGAACAATCCCTTCTTCGATCAGGCCCGCGACGGCTGCAAGAAGGCCGAGAAGGAACTCAACGGCGCGATCGAGTGCCTTTATATCGGGCCTGGCGAACATGGCGGCGGCGATGAACAGGTCCAGGTCATCAACGATCTCATTGCCAAGAAGGTCGATGGCATCGCCGTCTCGCCGTCGAATGCCGCCGCGATGGGCAAGGCGCTCGAGGGCGCCAAAAAGGCGGGAATTCCGGTTCTGACCTGGGATTCCGACCTGCTTGCGAAGGACAAGGGCCTGCGCACCGCCTATGTCGGCACCTATAACTACGACATCGGCGTCAATCTCGCGAAGCTCGTCCAGCAGATCAAGCCGAAGGGTGGCACGATCTGCATCCAGTCGGGTGGCGCGGCCGCTGCAAACCATAACGAGCGCATGCAAGGGATTCGCGATACGCTTGCCGGCGCGAAATCGGCCTCCGCGCCTGGGGCAAAGCTCACCGGTCAGCATGGCTGGACCGAGGCCGCGGGTTGCCCGCTCTACACCAATGACGACTTCCCGCTATCGGTGCAGCAAATGGAGGATACGCTCGGCAAGAACCCCAAGCTCGATGCCTTCGTGCCGACCGGCGGCTTCCCGCAATTCATCCCGCAGGCGTATCGCAAGGTCGCCGAGAAGTATAAGGCCCGGATCGATGACGGCTCGCTTGCGCTGGTCGTCGCAGATACGCTGCCCGTCCAGATGGATCTCCTGAAGGCGGGCCTGTCCAAGGGCCAAGTCGGTCAGCGCCCCTTCGAGATGGGCTACAAGACCATGTTCTTCCTGAAGGAGATGAAGGACGGCAAACCCGCCCCGAAGGATCCCACCTATACCGGCCTCGATGTCTGCACGCCGCAGAATGCCGCGACCTGCGTCGGCGCCGGGAGCTAAAGCATCGGCCCGAAAACTGGATTGCGGTTTTCGGGGCAAAGCCGATGCAATCACAGATGGTTAGATCATCGGATCGGATACGATATCCGGTCCGATGAACTAAGCCAGGGCGGGATGCCATCCCGCTCTGGCGCTGACTTCGCCCGGCCTCGCAGTCAGCCGCGATACCGAGCCAGGCAGGCGCCCCAGAACAGGCTGGAAAAGTACCATGTTGGCGGCCCGAACCCGACGGCCTCCAGCAAAGCAGCGACCTCGTTCTCCGAGGCGGGCGGATCCGCGCCCTGCAAAATCTTGGCGCGCTTCGCCTCGACTTCGTCGGGCCTGGCACCGTGCATGCGCCAACGCTCTGCCCAGGCCGCCAGCAGCAGAGGTTCGGCGGCGTAGGCAAAGCGATTGCCGGCAAGAATGAGAGGAGCGTCGGGTTTCAGCCGTGACGCAATGGCGTCAAGAATGTCGCCCTTGGCCTTTTTTCCCGGGAGATGATGCAGCACGCCGATTAAGGTCGCGGCGTCGAAATCGCGCCCGGCGGGAAGCTCTTCGACATAGCCGATCGCGATCTCCGTCCGCTCGAGGAACCCGAGCTCCTGCAACCGCCCCGCCGTAACATCCATCATCTGCGCGGACGGATCGACGGCGACAAATCTCCAGTCCGGTTCAAGAGATGCGGCGCTGACAATCTCCTGTCCGCCGCCGCCAGCCCCAACGGCGAGCACGCGAGCTGCGCTGCCCGGACCGAGCGTCGCCGCCAGCATGCAGGCCGAAAGCTCATGGCACGCTTCGTAACCTGCCAGCGCAATGCGGCTCTGGACGAGGTACTCAGCGGCGCGGTCGGCGTCGAATTTTGCGACAGAGATGGACGTGGTTTCAGCCGAGGCCATAGCTACCTAGCGATGCTTTTCGAATGCAGGCGCGCTGTGGGGGGCGCCCCGATGCGCGAGCCTTCAATCGCTCATTCAGTCCGCCACGGCAAGATTTCGACAGCCAGGGGGGCGCTTTTGTGCATGGCGCTTCTGCCCGAGAGCGGACGCCGGTCATGCCGAAATGGGTGGTTAGCAGAAGTCAGGCCGAACTCAATCGAGGGGCCGGATCGCATCCTTAAGCGGAAGTTGGTCCGAACTCGGAAACCGGGCAATTCTCGCCGACTAGCACCGGCGCCTAGTCTCGCCCCTTAGCGTGCGTTCGACACGGGGCGTAATGGGGCGCTCATGGCGTGAGCGACCGCGATGGCGATTTTCTGCCCTACGGCACTTTCCAGTTCGATGAGGTTCCCAGAGTTCAGGTCGGCCTCGAAAATGGCAGACCAGAGAATGGCGGCCGTTTCTCCTTCGACGAGGCGGCTTGTTATTCTGAGCTTGTTATCGGCAGCCCGGATCATCCCCTCAAGGATGAGCCGGGCGCCGAGATGGCGCCTGGCAGCGGATGGTTGCGACGCCAGTGTGTCGGAAGCCTCGCTTCGAACAATGGTCAGTTCCCGAAACGAAGCGAGCTGTGAGAGCATCTCTTCGGAAAGACCGGCTGCGAAAACACTGGCCTCTGGCGTCGGTGACAGGTTGGCGAAGGGCTTTACAAAAAGCGAGGGGCCTAGGGGGCGTGCCGGTGATGCGGCCGGGCGGAACTGGTCTGTCATCCCGACGTATGCCACCAGGGTGCCAAATGCCAGTACAGCAGCCAAGCCGACGAGCCAGGGGCGTCTGAGCGAGGCGAAGAGGCGTGCGCGGGTTGGTGGCGTCGGCTCCGGGGCCGGGGATGCGAGAGGCTGGGCCAGCGTCTGATCGTCTATTCGCCGGGAGAAAAACGGTACGTAGCTTCCCTTAGGAATTTCGATCAGGACGGGGTCTGTCTTACCCTCAAGGAAATAGTAAAGCTCCAAGGCGCGCCTGAGCCGCCCGGCCTCAATACGAACGACCGGATCGTTCAGAATGTCGATATTCGTATCCCGGCCGAAGACTTCGACCGCGACCGAGTAGGCTTTGATGCGCTCTGCCCGGCCAGCCAGCGTCTGTTCAACCACATAGGACAGAAACCGGCGGAGCCGATCGGGCGCCTTGAAATCCCGGCTCGCTAAAATGCGGAGCAGTTGCGCGCGGATATCGCTTTCGCATGGCGCTGACACCGGTTGTGATGACGCGGAATCTGAAACACAAGTCGATGTCGTTTGGCGTTTCATGGAGTTAATTCGCCTGCGCGCCGATCCCAGCCCATGCATGATGCCCAGGTCGGGAGAGCACACGCAACCACCGTCAGTGGTAATCGATCAAAATTCTACCCCTCAATATCCCTAGGGATACAATATTCGTCACTCAAAATCTCGTCTCATGCTTGGGGATATACAGAGGCTTGACGTTCCGTCCCACCATTGACAATCCGTCTCAGCAAAATCTTCTAAATTCGCTCCAAATCGGAATCTTGGGTCGTGCAGATAGCTGTTGCGACAGAGGCACTTCATGAGAACCCCGTGGTGACGATCGGCCTGCAATAAGCGCAGGCGATCGTGCGTCACCCGTCTCAGGCGACCAAGAACCGCGCGAGCCCGATAATTGCGAGCAATGCGGATAATCCGACCAAAGCCCACGGCAACAGTCGCAGCGCGAAACCTGGACCGATACGGATTGGCCGCAGGCTCTTACGAGGCCTTGGCTCGGCCAGCGGGACGGGACGCCTGCTGAAGCGAGGGGCATAACCGCCCTTCGGGATTTCGATGATGATGGGGTCGGAGCGGCCCGCGACGAAGTAATAACGCTCGATAGCATGTCGCAGGCGCCCGGCCTCGACCCGAACAATCGGGTCATTCTTCTGATCGAAACTGGCGGGGCGCCCAAACACCTCTACTGCGATCGAATAGGCGGTGATGTTCTTGGTGTGGCCAGCCAGCGCCTGCATGACGACGTAGATCAAAAAACGACGGAGCCGGTCCGGGACTATGAATTCTTCACTCGCAAGCATGCGAATGAGCGCATCCTGGACTTCATGGGCTCCAGGCGCGCCGGCAGCATCTGTCTTCGCCGTGGAACTGACGATGTTTCCCAAGGCGGGCAACTGCACGGCTTTGGCTCCTTTTGACGAGCCCGCACGTCTTCGGATAGTCGCCTCGCCCCGGCGCTTTGCTCTGGCCCATTTTCACAGATCAAGCTGCTCAAAGGGCCGGGGGTGGTTCTCGTCAATGCGCCACGCGAACATCGGTGAGTTGAACGATCTCGACGCTTAGTGCGCACGCGGCCGCCGCTCACTCAGTTTCGGCGCTCTTCGCGTCGTGTCGTGCGTCCGGTGCGGCGTTCAGTGCGGCGATCGTCACGTCCGGAGCGCCGATCCCCACGTCGCTCCATACCGGTGGTCTGCGCCTCAGAATGCGATGCTTTCAATACCACCGCGGCCCCTGCAAAAGCCAGTGCGGCCGCCGACCACAAGAAGGAAAGGCCGCTTCGACGTGTGATCCCTTCCGATATGTAGAATTGGCTCATGTCCGGGCTCCTCAGGTTCACTGAACCGCTTTTATCGCCCCCACCGTCCCTCCAGACCAACGTGTTTGAAGCCCTCGCCTGCGGGCGCAAGCCACGGCGAGAAAACCATCCGCGCCACTCATGGAACGCCGTTTATGGGCCTCGAAGATCTACCGCACAAGACAGTCCGGGATGCTTTCGCCGCCGCCTTGTACCGTTGCAGGCTCTCTCCGCTAATAAAGCTCCTTTGAAGAAACCGGGGCGACATTGGTCTGCTGACATTTCGCCCAGTATAATCAAGCAGATGGTTATCAGATCACCACAACCTGGGGTTCCACATGGTTTCTGGCATGAAATTCGTAAAACGGCCCACTGCGATTGATCAATGTCTTGCTTGGCGCCTGCGCGAGCAAAGGCAACTGGCCGGATTAAGCCAGACGAAACTCTCGGAACAGTTGGGCATAACGTTTCAGCAGATCCAGAAATACGAGAAAGGATCAAACCGGATCAGTGCCAGCCGCCTGCAACAGATTGCGAATATCCTTCAGGTGCCGGTGGGCTACTTTTTCGAACAGGCGTCGACCGGACACGCAGCGACCCAGGAACCGTCGAAGGGAGAGGCGACTGCCGATGTCGCAGAATTGCTTGCGACAAACGAGGGGCTTCGTCTCGCCAGAGCCTTTTTCAAGTCCGACAATGCCGACACCCGCCAGCGGATCGTTGCCGTCGTCGAAGCGATGGCAAATGGAGATGTCGACGGGAGCCGTGGCGAAGTCTGCCATCCAGCGGGTGCCGAAAGTACGGCCTGACGCTTTGGCGACGATTGCAACCGCAATGCGATGACCTGACCCGAGGGGCGCGCGGGAACGTGCGCGGCCGTGTACTCGCCTCGTTGCCGGGTCGACGGCGGAAGGATTAACCAAACTCGATCTTCTCGAACATGTGGAATTAAATCATCATCGACGGGACGCTATGTGTGTGCTCTTGTTTTGTTGCAGGAAAAAACCGAACATCCTTCGAAATCTTCGTCACCGCTTATTATTAATTGTTATGCCTACAAGGTTATTTATGAGGCAATAACATGTCGAATTCTGAGAATTCCAACAGACTTCGAGAATTTGAGAGAGATACGACTCATACATCCCGTCGACATTACCAATGGTTACGGAATGAAGGCGACGAAAGCGATAGTTTCATTCGAGGCGTCCTCTGGGGCGCTCCAATTTCGCTATTGCTCTGGGGGTTGATTGTGTTTTCTTGGCTCTTCCTGGCTCGATGACCTTGCGGGGTTGCAATAAGGACTCGGATTTTCCTGTCTCCGACCGACAGTTCAGCGATCGCAAGATCTCTCGCCCTCCTCACTCGACGACACCCCCCCCATCCATGCCACGACTTTTCAACGTTTCGGCCTGATGAGCTTTGCTGCGGACATCCGGGTTGAGTTGCCGCATGCAAGAGAGCCTTGGTGATAATTTTTGCCTAGTGGCGAAAATATCGCTTTCGGGATTATTTGATGACAGACAGTAAACCTCTCCGATTATTTGGGTTCCCGACTGCTTTCTGATGTGCAACCGATAGGTTGGCTAACCCTGACCTCGGAGGACACCATGCGAATAGGACTTGTATCCACCGCCGTCCTTGCAACCTGCCTGGCTACGTCTGCCTTCTCCGCCGATCTTCCCAGCCGCCAAGCGCCGCCTCCCCCGATCGTCTATGCTCCCGTCTTCACCTGGGCCGGATTGTACGTCGGCCTCAACGCCGGCATGGGCTGGGCCGACTCGGGCAACATCACCGTTACCGGGCCGACAGCCGGCTCTTCCGGAATTCTGGGCGGCAACGGCGGCGACGGCGCGTTCGTCGGCGGCGGCCAGATCGGCTATAACTGGCAGTCCGGCGCCTGGGTCTACGGTCTCGAGACCGATATCCAGTATGTCGGATCGAACGGCAATATGTCCTGGGGGCAATACACCTGGTGGGCAAATAATGGCGGTGGTGACGGCGG
>NZ_JBFUIY010000065.1:0-14971 GCF_056401655.1 Allobosea sp. P4_E12
ATCCGATCTATCCGATCTATCTCGGCTTCATCATCGCCTTCTGGGCTACTCCCGTCATGAGCCAGGGCCATTTGCTCTTCGCGGCAGGGACGACGGCCTACATATTGGTTGGCATCATGCTGGAAGAGCGCGACCTGATCGCGTTGTTCGGCGACGACTACAGGCGCTACCGCGAGCGCGTCGCGATGCTCCTGCCGCTTTGGGGCACAGTCACTCCGGCGCAACACAATCTCGCATCGCCCCCCACAAATGACGCGAGACACGAATGGCCACGCTGACGGCAAAGCTCTCGCGGTTGGTTCGTGGTCAGCTCAGCGGCCCCACGCTCGCTTCCTGACACTGGGATTTTCGGCAGGCGACAAGCAAGAAGCCCGCGATTTCAGCTGGCTTCTTTCGACTTGTGCCTCGCAATCGCGCGCAAGGGGCAAGATTAGCGCTCCTGCCAGCGGTCCCTCGCAGCCCATCCCCAATCCGTCGGACGAAGTCTCGGAGCCTGGGTGAACGCAGATGGCTTCTACGCCCTCAGAACGCCGGGCTATTCTCGCAAGTATAGTGGGGCCCCTGTGGCTGCCGGATCAAAACTCCTCAGAAGCGCCGTTTGATTTCTCCCCAGTTTAGCGCTGCCGCCGGTCTCCCGGGGCGCGCCCCGGGAGACCGGCGGCGCGTCATCACCGATGCTTCTCCCGACGGTCGGGAGAGGGATTTCGGTGATCAAGCTCGGGGAGATGATGATGATCCTGGATCTTCATCGGCAGGGCCTGTCGGTGTCCGCGATCGCCAAGGCGACAGGTGCCGACCGCAAGACGGTGCGCAAATACATCGCGCGGGGATTGGAGCCGCCAGCATATGGGCCTCGCAAGCCGCGGCAGGCGGTCATCGATCCCTTCACAGCCTATCTGCGCGAGCGCGTCGCTCGCTATCCTGGCCTGACAGGGAGCCGTCTCTTCCGGGAACTGAAGGATCGCGGCTACTCCGGCGGCTACACGGCCGTCACAGACTTCCTTCGGGACATCCGGCTCACCGCTGCCGATCAGAGTTTTGAGGTGCGCTTCGAGACGCCGCCCGGCGAACAGGCTCAGGTCGATTTCGCCCAGTTCCAGGTCGTCTTCACCGACGAGCCGACGACGCCGAGGATCGTCTGGCTGTTCTCCATGGTGCTCGGATTCAGTCGATTGATCTGGGCACGCTTCGTCGTCCATCAGGACCTGCCGACGGTGCTGCGCTGCCACGTCGCCGCCTTCGAGGCCTTGGGCGGCGCTCCCAATGAAGTGCTCTACGATCGGATGAAGACCGCCGTGATCGGCGAGGCCGAGACCGGCGGCATCATCTACAATCGCGCCCTCGTCGACCTCGCGCGGCATTATGGCTTTCATCCCAGAGCCTGCAAACCCTACCGCGCCAAGACCAAGGGCAAGGTCGAGCGGCCGTTCCGGTACATCCGCGAGGACTTCTTCCTTGCCCGTTCCTTCCGCAATCTCGACGATCTGAACGGGCAGCTCCGCCATTGGCTCGACACGGTCGCCAACCCCAGAACGCATGCCACCACGCGGCGTATCGTTAGCGAGGCTTTCGCCGAGGAACAGGCCTCGCTGCGGTCGTTGCCCCTGGCACCATTCCGTTCGGTCCTGAAGCTTGAGCGGCGCATCAGTCGTGAGGGCATGGTCAGCGTCGGCGGCAACTTCTATTCCGTTCCCGACGCGACCAAACGCCGGACCGTCGAGGTGCACACGCTGGCCGAAGAGGTCCGCATCTTCGAGGATGGTCTTTTGATCGCCGCCCATCCCGTTCTCGAAGGCACGCATCAACGGCGCGTCGAGCCCGGCCATCGCAAGATCCACGACCGCCCGCGCCGTCACGCCCATCACGATGACGGCGTCACCCTCCGCGGCGCCGGCGACAAAGTGGCCCAGCGCCCGCTCACCTTCTACGACGCCGTCGGCCGCGCAATGGCCCAGGAGCGGACCCAGGAGCGACGCCCATGACAACCTCCCTGGACATCACGCCGTCGACGATCGATCGGATCCGGCACGACCTCGTCGGTTTGAAGATGCCGCGGGCCCTCGAAGCGCTCGATCATGTCGTGCGTCGGCTTGAGCAAGGCGAGATTGCCGCCCTCGAGGCCGTCGACATCCTCCTCTCGGAAGAGCTGACCCTTCGCGAGAACAGCCGGATCAAGACCGCGCTGCGCATGGGGCGCCTCGCTACCATCAAGACCCTCGCCGGCTTCGACTTCTCCTTCCAGCCCTCGCTTGACCGTGATCGCATCCTGGCGCTCGCCCAACTCGGCTTCGTCGCCCGCGGCGAGGTCGTCCACTTTCTCGGGCCGCCCGGAACCGGCAAAAGCCACCTGGCCATCGCTCTCGGCGTCGAGGCCGTCAAAGCCGGACGGAGTGTCTACTTCTGCACGCTCGCCGAACTCATTGCCGGGCTCGCCCAGGCCGAACGAGAAGGCCGCCTTCGGGAACGCTTGCGCTTCTTCTGTCGTCCCGCGCTGCTCGTCGTCGATGAGATTGGCTATCTTCCCGTCGTTCCCGGCGGCGGCAATCTCTTCTTCCAGCTCGTCAACGCGCGATACGAGAAGGGCGCCATGATCCTCACCTCCAACCGCGGCTTTGCCGAATGGGGAGAGGTCTTCGGCGATCCCGTCGTCGCCACCGCGCTGCTCGATCGCCTTCTACACCACGCCGTCGTCGTCCAGATCGAGGGATCGAGCTACCGGCTACGCCAACACGCCGCGCTGATGCCCGAACACCTTCGCTCGAAAGCCGCCATCTCCCCGCCCATGCCAGGCCAGGCTCCGCGACCCCGCGGCCGTCCTCCGAAAAATGGCCACCTCTCCGCGACAGCCTGACCGGCCGATCTGGGGAATTTTACTTCGGCACTTTCACTTCTGGGGAAAATTCAGGCGGCATTGACAGCCCCGGCCGTATCGGTTGCTCGAAAGGTCTTTTCCCGGAATTTGCGAAAGACACACTCGAGTGAAATTGCAAAAAGATCAACAAATGCACATCGTTACATCCCATAATAACTGTTATCCGAATCGACAGACACCGCGCGGTGGTCTCCGTTTCAGCACGGGCGCTTGAGTGACTTGCAAAAATCGGGAGAGCCAATAGGCCGTGCAAAGCGCGTGGCAAGTTTCAATGGTGCCGTAGCGGCTTAATCGAAAAATCTTCTGCACCTGCCCTAATGGTCCCCACCCTGGTTGGAATATCGGGTGGCGTTGCCTATGCTGCTGAAGGAGACCCATTTTCATGAGCTACGTTCAGCGCGTCTTGCAGCCCAATGAACAGGTCCGGCACATCTCGTCCATTCATTGGATAGTGTACTGGCCCGGTATTGCGGTTGCACTCCTAGCGGCGGTCGCTTTCTGGCTCAGCGCTACGCAGTTCATGCCGGGAGTCTGGCGGTATACGGGATACGCCCTCGCACTCGTTGCGGCGGTCCTCCTGATTCAGCAATGGTTCCACTCGTGGGTCACCGAGATCGCAGTCACCAACCGACGGGTCATCTACAAGAAGGGCCTCATCCAGCGGGAGACCACCGAGATGAACATGGACAAGGTCGAAAGCGTCCAGATTGATCAATCAATCTTGGGGCGCATGCTCGACTATGGCAACGTGACGATCCATGGCACCGGCGAAGGCTTCAAGACGCTCCGCACCATCGCCAACCCAATCGAGCTTCGAAACAGCATCACGGGAAACGACGCACAGGGCTAACCAGTGACGAGTATGGGAAGCGTCGAACCGAGTTTGCCCAGGCGGCCGGCGTTTCCGAAAGCGGCGGGATCTTTCGACGGATGAGGACGCGGCCATGCCGCCATGGAAAATCAGGGCAAGGTCTATCAGACGCGCGATGTGGAGCTTTTCGCGAGAGCCAAGACATCATTAGCGAACAACGACCGACTCCAGACGAGTTAGCCAAGGCTCCGCTCTTGACCGGATGATAGCAGCAGGCACGCTGGCGCTATCAACCGATCTGCGCTCTTAATCACGGATCGAATGGCTTTTGAATCGCCTCGGTCCCCATCGCGCTAGCTTTCTCAAGCGTTGCTATATATCGCAAAAATCGCGCTAATTGCGTTATTTCGCAATTAACATCGTCCGTCGGTTCGCCACCGACAGTCGAGGGGAGCTCGTGGAAGCCATCGGCCGTTCCGTATGTAACATGCTGATCGGGAACGGCGACGCGCACCTTAAAAACTGGTCGTTCCTCTACCCCGAAGGCGGTGGAATCGCGCTCAGCCCCACCTACGACGTCGTGCCCACCGTCGTCTTTGGCGACGCCGAACTCGCCTTGTCGTTCATGAGAACGAGTAACCCCGATTCGCTCACGCTCCGCCGTTTCGAGCGCGCGGCGAGCCTTCTTGAAGTCCCGTCGGGCGTGGTCATCCACGAAATCAAAAGAACCGTAGAAAGCGCGTTCGCGACCTGGCCTGCGATCTTGAGGGACATGATGCCTTCTCGTGCTGCCGAAGCGATCGTCAACAGAATCAACCGGCTTCCCTTCGTGAAAGAGCTTTTGCCGGATATGGATTTCTCCGTCGCCCCGACCGAGGACGCTACCGTGGCGGCGGGATCATAGGTTGGCTATCGCCTCGTCGAGCTAGCACCGGTCCAGCAGGCCTCATGCAGGTGGACCTCCACGCGCCGGGCGGGCTGCTTCGCGCGGACTGCAGAGTGCGTGAAAATATGGAGAGTGGTCCGAGCCGACGATGTGCGGCAGGGTCTCGAACTGGTGGAACGGCGGAGGCGAGGACAGGGTCCATTCCAGCGTCGTTGCACTTTCGCCCCACGGATTGTTCCCGGCGAGCTGCTTCTTCGAGAAGGCGACGATGACGCCGTAGAAGATCGGCTCCCCGGCAGCGAAGATGTAGGAGCCGATCGACGACCAGAAATGCCAGCTGGCGAAGGCATCCGGATAGTCCACGTAAGGCGAAGGAAATGCTGCGGGAAGAACAGCAGGTTGGCGCGGAAAAATGCGACCCAGAAGTGCAGCCTGCGGAGCGACCAGTCCTTGACCGCGGCCCGACGCGCGATGAACAGCCACCGCTTGATCCATGTCGCGGAAAATGGAGGACACCACCCCGCTGGAGCAACCGACGGCGCTCGGCGGGAACCAATCGGCCGGGCGCAATCACCTTGGCTCCAATTAGCGACATCGACGCTTAGGCTCTCAATGGCTGAACCAATTGTAGAGACACAAAGCTCCGTAGCCCATGAGCATAAGCCACGCGATGACAACTATAAACAATACTGTGGCAAATGAGCCGCCTCGAACGCGAGGTGGATATTCATTGAAGGGCGGCTGACCGCCGTTGCCCCCCCTGGTTTCAACAGCGTCAAGCGGCCGGTCATGCCGATCCATTGCTGTCATTGGGGCTCTCCGTTCCGCTCCGGGCAAACCCGTCAGGCTGATGCAGCAGCAATGTCGCCGTGCACGCTATCGAAAGAAGGCGAGCAAAATGATGATCGGCAGAGGAATTCCCAACATCCAAAGAAGTATGCCGCGGCCCATGGTCTGTCCTCCTGTTTGTCGAGCTTGAACCAACGACAAGCAGGAGTGTTCCCGGGCTCGTCGGTCCCGCCTGGAACTATTTGGCTCCGCCGTCTGTTCATCCGACGTCACATATGTGGCGGTGCATCGGGAGAGTCTCATGAACGGCGTCATCTACATCGTTGGCCTCATCGTGGTCGTGTTGGCCATTCTTTCATTCCTTGGTCTTCGGTAGGAGGCTGCATCATGTCCGTGAGCGCACCCAACGTGGTCGTCGTTCCCCCTCCCGCCCTAAGGGGTGCCTCCGCCGGCTCCTATCTTGAATGGAGCGCCATCTTTGGCGGTGCAGTGCTGTCCGCAGCCATCACTACGGTCATGGCAGCTTTTGGCTCTGCCATTGGCCTGTCCTTGGTGTCCGCGGACACCGCGCGCTCTTCGGGCCTGACAGCCTTGACCATCGCCGCAGGTCTGTGGGCCATCTGGATCACAGTCTCGGCCTGCAGCGCGGGCGGATATCTTGCCGGGCGTATGCGTCGGCCGGTGACCGACGCCAGCGACCACGAGCGCCACGTTCGCGACGGCGCTCATGGCCTGGTCGTCTGGGCTGCCGGAGCGTTGATCGTAGCGATGGTCGCCAGTTCGTCACTGGTGGGCACTGCCAAAACAGCAGCGACCGGTGCGGCGGCCGCAACTGGCGGGGCGGCCGCTCTGATCAGTCGGCAGGCGGACCCGCTGGGTTCGGCCTTGGACTCTGTCATGAGGTCAACCGGCGCCACGCCGCCGGCTGCCAGTGAACGCGAGGAGGCGTCCCGGATCTTCATGACAGGCATCAGTTCTGGAAAACTGGATCAAGCTGACCGCGATTATATTGTGACGCGCGTTGCTGCCCGAATGAACATCCCTCAGCCCGAGGCTCAGAAGAAGGTCGATGACGCCTTCGCTAAACTGCAGCAGGCGAAGGAAACCGCAAAGCAAGCCGCTGAGCGCGCTCGCAAGGCTGCAGTGATTACCGCATTCATGACCGCAGCAGTGCTTTTGTTGGGGGCGGCGGCAGCTTGGATGGCAGCCCAACTTGGCGGCAAGCACCGCGACGAGGAAATGGATCTCGGATCGCTGCTCGGACGGCGATGAAGGAAATTGGAGGGGCTCGCACGGGCCCCTCCACACCTACCGATACGCGAAGAAGCAAAGACGACGTCTTTCAGTCTCCGCTGCTCCGTCGCGAACTGGAACTTTGCCGAGGGCGGGGCCGTTAAGCCGGCATGGCCCAATACTTTTTCGACATCGAGATCAACACTGAGCTGGTCGTCGACGGCGAAGGCATCGACCTCGAGGACCACGCCGCCGCCCGCCTTTCGGCCCTTTCAAGCCTCGGCGACATCATCTCAGAGCGTGTCCAGTCCAGCGACGATCTCAGCATCGACGTGAGAATCCGCTACGCCGATGGCACTCCGATCTTTGCGGCGACGCTCATGTTGAACAGCCGGTGGCTCACGCCAGCGCCCCCGATCCCGATCCGGAACCCTGTCCCCGGCAAATCTGAAGAAGCAATGTCGGAGGAACGGGCCCGACACAAATAAGGCCCGCGCACCATTCGGAGCAGCGGGCCAGGTCATGTGAGGTCCTGGTTCAACCCCCCAGCACGCTAGGTTCCCGCGCCGGAGGGGTCCGGTCACTTTGCGAAGCGGCCCTCGTACTTGAACTGCGGCGCCGCCTTGAGTTGTTCCTTGGTCGCATTGATCCGCGCATTCCATTTCTTGTCGGTCTGATTCCAGGTGACGGCGAGCGCACTCGGGCTGACCGCAACATAGTGAATGCCCAGACCGAGAAAACCGCCGACAGATAGAATGTAGGACGCCAACGAATTGCCGGCGATGACCACATCCTCGATCTCGCCGACAGTCTCATCGCCGGCATTCTTGACGTCGAGACCCTTCAGGCTGCTGACGAGAGCGGACGCCTCGTCAACCGACACGAAGACGGGCGGCTGGGCGGGGGCTGGGACGGGTGCTGTCTGTGCTAACGCCGCACTGGAAAGCACGGTCGCTGCAAGAGCAAAAATGATGGTGCGCATGTTCGGATGACCTCCCTTATAGGGCCGCAGGCAGGGACCGCTGCGGCAGGATGGAAAGGTAATTCCGAGCATTCTGATCTGTTCCCCATGCGCATTCGCGGAGCTCCGTGTTCGAACGATTCCCGCGCGGAACAAGGACGATACTCTGGGGTTTTGAAAGCGGCCGGGGAGGACACTCATGATGGAGGACGTCCATGACCTACCGAATTCTCACCACGTTGTTTGCTGCTGCACTTGCGAGTTCGACCGTGCTGGCACAGACTACCACAACTACGACGATCACCACGGAACAATCAGGCAAGATCAAATCCTACTTCATGAAAGAGAAGCCCAAATCCGTGAAGGTTCAGGAAACTGTGGCGGTCGGCGCCACGCTTCCGGCAACGGTCGAACTGCACACATTCCCTTCGGATGTTGGTGTGACGCAGTATCGTTATACGATGGTCAATGACCGCGCTGTGCTGGTCGAGCCCAGCTCGCGCAAGATCATCCAGATCATCGAGTAAGCGCCCACCGCCGCCCTGGCGATGTTGCGTTAGGGCGGCGCTGGCAAGCCGCTCGCCACGGCGAACGCACTCCGAGAACCCTGATCCCGTTCCAGATGATCATGACGGCCATTTAAGACTTCTGCGCGGGACCGCGGTCACGTGGATCTCAAGAGTGGCCGCGGCCCAGGCCATCACACGAAGCGGACGCGCCCAAATCTCGTCCTTAAGCCTTTCCTGAAATTCCCCCACTCGCTCAAATGCAGCCGCTGCCTCCGATCGGTATCGACGCCGATCGTCTTCTGAAAGGGCCTCAGCGCGCTGTGACATCTCCATGAAGCCAGTGGAGGAAGGCGCGGTGGCGACGAATCATTCCCCGGCGCTGGATCCCGTCCAACTCCGGTAGTCGAGCCGATGTTCCGCTATTGGGCGCTCCTTCTTGGCCCTCCGGTTCCGTTCACGCCGCCGGGATTGGGAAAGGAACCAAAGCGGTGCGGCGCCGTTTTCTTGGGCACTGCGGCACCGCCGCTTCCCTTGGGAGAGCCACCATGAAAAAGCTCATAATAGTTTCCCTGATCGCCACCACGACCTCCTTTGGGGCCATGGCGCAAACCTCGACCACATCCCCCGCACCGGCTCCCGCTCCTGCCGACGCGAACGCCCCGCTGCCGGGCGCCAACAGCTTCACTGAAGGCCAGGCCAAGAGCCGTCTCGAAGCCAACGGCTACACAAACGTCACCGGCCTGAAAAAGGACGACAACGGCGTCTGGAAGGGCACGGCGACGAACGCCGGCGTTCAAGTGAATGTTTCGGTCGATTATCGCGGCAACATCACTCGCAACTGATCGACACCTCTCGCACCCCGACTTCTGGAGGCAACCATGACCCGTACGATCACTCGTTCATACGACACCTACGATCAGGCCGCTGCGGCGGTCGAGAAGCTTGAACAGGCCGGCATCACGTCGTCGGAGATCAGTGTCATCGGCCGCGATGAGCGCGCCAAGGACAGCAACGCCGCCGAGGGGGCTGGCATCGGCGCAGGCATCGGGGGGGCAGCCGGCCTTCTCGCCGGCGTGGGCCTTCTAGCAATCCCGGGCATTGGTCCTGTCGTCGCCGCTGGCTGGCTGGCGTCGACCGCGGCGGGCGCTGTCGCGGGAGCAGCGGCGGGTGGCCTCGTCGGATCGTTCACCGGTGCAGGTGTCGATGAGGACGAGGCCCATTATTATGCGGAGACGGTTCGTCGCGGCGGCACGGTCGTTTCCGTCAGGGCGGTCGACGAGCAGGCCGCTACGGTCGAGGCCATCCTGGATGGTGCGACCCCGATCGATCGCGAGAGCCGTGTGGCCCAGTACCGTCGCGAAGGCTGGACCCGCTTCGACGAAACAGCGGATCCGTATGTGCGCGGCCAGGCCGGCATCTGACGCCACGCGCCGCTGCCGTGGGGCTCGCCCCGCGGCAGCGGCGCGTTGGTGATGCAAGGCCGTCCCAAGATGGTCGCCATTGGCGTCGCGGTGGACGAACACCATTTGGGAATAAAGAGAGGTGTTCCATGGCAAGTGGTTGGGCTCCCGACGGAGCCGTTCAGGACCAGATCGACGACTCGATAACCGATGCCGTCCGGCTTGCGCGGTCACGGCTTCCGACCGGACCTGGCGAGATTTATTGCCAGGTGTGCGGAGAGGAAATCGCGGAGGCGCGGCGTCGCGCGATGCCTGGCGCCCGTACCTGCGTGGATTGCCAGTCAGGCCTCGACCGTCCCAAAGCGATGTCCGGCATCAACCGCCGGGGCAGCAAGGACAGCCAATTGAAATGACCGCATGCGGTAGCTCACCACTAAGCGTGAACGCCCGACGAGGCCTTTAGTTCCGCGGCCGTCCACTTGTCAGGGCTCATGGAACCGTGGGGCAGCCAGTTCCGCCAACGCAGCCTTACCAATAAGGCGGCCACACTCCCGCGCCGCCTCCTCGAACGCCTCAGGCGCCTCATCAACGGTCCCGGCACCATTGAGCACTGCCGTGCAGGAGCGCACTGCGTCTTGCCACTTCGGCCCCGCTCCAATCGCTTTCCAGGCTAGCAACAGCTCTGCGGCTTGCTCGACGGCGGTGATAGAATAGCCCACTCCGGGCCGGTCGGCTTGAACGACAACGGGTGGTCTGAACCAGTGCATCGGCATGGCACATTCCCGTCCTCCTGATCGCCAGAACGCAAAATGGCACCGCCAGTTCCCTGAGGAGTCTGGCGGGCAAAGTGTTCAGCAGAGACGTCTTGATCAGGCTGGTTGCAGCGCTCGAGGAATGGCTCACCACCATCCGTACCCGGGCAGATTGGTGGAGTTTCTCCCTAAATGCGCGCGTACTGCCAGGCTGCCTTCATCTTAGCCTGGTCAGATAATTTCGCGGTGTGAGGCGCCGATGTTCACCGGGAAAGGTGTGTTGGTTGATAAGGCTGGAATGCGCTTGATGGTAACCTATCAGTATGTCGCCATCGGAGAGTGTGGGCGCGCCGGCCGCCTCTATAGCGAACCGATCGAAGCAGGCCCTTTTGTCTTTGACCAAACCTTCGATCTCGAATGCGAGGATGGGGTTGCGATGATCGTTGTTGTCACGCAAGTTTCGGGGCGCCGATGGGTGTTTTTTGGCCGGGAACCGGGCAAGAATCCTCCGCCGGCCTCGTCCAATTGAGCGTCGATCGCAGACCGGTTGTCCTGGGGAAACGGCGGAACAGTTAGAGCCGAATCCACCGGCGGGCGCGGCGCTCGAGGAGCCAAATACCGGGATTAGCGGGCACTACTAGTCAAGGCGAAGGACGTTGTCAGCATCGGAGATGTCGCGTAGCCCCTTGTAAGACGCGTGCCGCAGTTTTTCGGTCCGTGATCCAGCCGCGGAATTCGATCTCAGCCACCAGTGACGGCGTCACCCAGCGCGTCCCTTTTCTTGTCAGTTTCAGCGCGGGCTTATCGATCAGGAGCGCGGCGAGCTGCTTTCGCAGCGCGGTAGCCGAGCGATCGGTGAACCCGGTCCCTACGCCGCCGACATAGCTCAGCCGGTTGTTCTTCCAGGCCGCGAGCGGCCCGATACCGCCCAATGCCGCCGACGACGGCTCATACCCGATGATGAAGAACGATTGGATGCACTTGATCTTGAGCCATGCGCCGCCCCGGCCGGATCGATAGGGCGCATCGCGCCGCTTCGCGATGACGCCCTCGAGGCCCATCTTGCAGGCGAGCGCCAGGAAGGCGTCGCCTTCGGAGTCGACGTCCGCGCTGAACAGGATCGAGGTATGGGGCTTTATGATGCCGGCGAGCATCTCGCGCCGCTCCTCACACGCCAGCGGACGAAGATCGTGACCATTGAGATAGAGCAGATCGAAAGCCTACAGGAGCGCTCCGGCGGCAGATCGCTTGCCGCCCCGGCCACCGAGAGCTTGCTGCAAGGCGCCGAAGTCGGAAGCACCGCGTTATTCGTCGAGCACGACGGCCTCACCGTCGAGGATGGCGCTATCCGGCCCGAGATCCAGAACATCACCTGCCGGTTCGTCCAGTCATAACCGTCGCCGGCGGGTGGCTTGGAACCCAGGAGAGCCAGGCAGGGCTTAATCCGATCAGGCATGGCGTCGAAGCGGAGCTTCCGCTGGCGCGCATCGCGCGCCTTGTTGACAGGGCCACGGACTGTCTCGACTCCAGGGCCGACACGCAGGATACGACGCGCACACACAACTGATACTCCAACGCACGCACGAGGTTCGCCCCGCCGTTCCGGGGGGAATAGCGGCGGGGCTCCCCCAGGCCGTGACGGCGCCGGATGTGAACAACGCCACCACGCAGGAGCGAACCGCTGTCGAAACCAGCAGTTCCGGGCGGCGACTACTATTTCACTCGCTCAAGATTCTCCCGGTCCTTTCGACGCGGTCTCATCGAAACGTTGGACAGCAAGTACTGCCAAATCGACGCTTGGGTCCGCCCTCCACAACTCGGCGATGATTGAGGCCAGACGCTCGCGTTGGGCGGGCTCGCTGGGCGGGTCGACCCTTGCTGCAATCTCGCTCCAGGCCTCATCAAAAGCCGCGGCGATCCGAGCGAGTTCCTCTGGCGTGGCGACGATGGAACGGAACGGCATCGCAATCCCCCTGCGATGCTCACAGTTTATAATCCATCAAAAGAACGCAAGGATGAATTGGCCAGCCGGAGGCCCCGCCGTATGGCAGCGGCGGAGCCCGAGGCCGTGCGGGCGGTGGAGAGTGGTGGCCAGCACGCAGAGAAAACAAACTTGCCCCTCGGCTGTTCCGCCGACGAGAGCATCGGAACAAAAAAAGGACCCGCAGCGTCCTCACACAGCGGGCCAGTTCACCCCTCTTGGGCTGAGGTATGAAACGCGCAGCGGCCCCTGCGGGTTCCGGGCGCGAGCCAAATTGTTTTGTCGGCGCGGAACCGGCGATCGGCTCCATGAGTTGAGTTCAGGCAGGATGCGGTGGCTGCGTCGATGAACGCATTGCGATCGACCAGTCTGGGGGCAACCCTGCAGATGCACCGTGTCCGGCTCCTCACCTCGCGTCGTCTGGTCCCATCTCTTCGGTCGAGAGGTTCTCTCCGATTCCGGGGAGTGGCGGCACGAATGGCGAGGGCGTGGTTGCTGCGCTCAAAGTTCAGATCGAGCGACTGCGGCTCATCAAAATGAAGGGCTGAGTGTGAGCCCCGCCGCTCCGGGGGTGGGGCAGCGAGGCTCCAGGCCGTGCCCCCGCGCCGGCGTCTCAGGATTTCCTTCCTCTAATGAGCGAACTCCGACTCCAAGGAGGCCGCCAACTCCTCGTATTCCATAATCCGTTCGGCGCGTTCTGGCGCTTCCGACCTGGTCCAGAACTCGAGTCCGTCCCACGCCAGCTCATACGCCTCACAGATATCGAGATAGATCTCATCATAGGCCTGTTCAAAGGCGGCACGCCAAACAGGCAGCCGCAGCATGAGGCGTGTCAGTCCGCGTTTCTGGATTGGCGTCATGGCGCAAATTCAAGTGCGCGTTTCGAGGTGGCCATGCTCCCACCAAGGCATCGGTCCCTCTATTGTACTTGAGGGCGACGCCACAATGAGTAACGAGCCCCGCCGTAGGGCAATCCCAGCGGCGCCTTAGGCCGTGTGGCCTTTGAGGGCGAGTGGAGGCCAGCACGCGCGGAGAACGCCGGCCCGAGCTGAATCGTTCCGCGTAATCAAAAGGCTGACTATCAATGATCCTTCGCCGCAAGACCCGCAAAATAGAGGCCGCTGAGAGCCAGAACGCCGATTGTGAGCGCCCCAAGGGCGCTACCGGTGAATGCAAACGCTGATATTGTGGAGGCAGCAGCGAAGCCGGCGGATAGCGGAATGCTCACCTGATTCCCCCATTTTTGGCTCCTCCCTCACATAGTATGGAAGGTCGCGAGATCATAGAGATAGGTGAGCGGCTGACCCTACGAACACAAAAAGATCGGGTTGTTGGGGCTCCGGCCGCCCGTTGATACGGGATGACGGAGAGCGGTCTTCCGGTCAGGCTCCATCGATCCAACCGGTCAGGAGGCCTGCCATGGAGCTGTTCGTCGGTCTTGATGTGTCTGTTCGCACCACCAGCGTCTGCGTCATGGATGCGGGCGGCAAGCTGATCCGGGAGAGCAAGGTCGAAAGCGAGCCGGAGGCGATCGGCGAGCTGCTTCATGCGATCGGCGGGCCGTACAAGCGGGTGGGGCTGGAGGCCGGACCACTGTCGCAGTGGCTCTACAGCGGCCTGGCAAGCGCGGGGTTTCCCGTGATCTGCGTCGAGACGCGGCACATGAAGGCCGCGCTCTCGGCGCAGATCAACAAGACCGATCGCAACGATGCCCGCGGCATCGCGCAGATGATGCGGGTCGGGCTTTACAAGCCGGTGCATGTCAAGACGGTCCGGAGCCAGGAGATCCGGATGCTTCTCACCGCCCGCAAGTTCGTGCAGACGAAGCTCCTCGACGCCGAGAACAACCTGCGCGGCCTGCTGCGCAACTTCGGGCTCAAGGTCGGCGCCGTGACCCGGGTTCAGTTCGAGCGGCGGATCCTCGAGCTGCTCGAACAGTCTCCGCATCTGCGCCTGATCATCGAGCCGCTTCTCGAGGTGCGGCGGGTGCTGCGGGACAGTTCCAGCATCTGCACAAAGCGATGGGGCGGCTGGCCGAGAGCGACGAAACCTGCAAGCTGCTGATGACGGCGCCGGGCGTCGGTCCGATGGTCGCGCTGAGCTTCCGGGCCGGCGTCGACGAGCCGGCTCGCTTCGGCCGATCGCGCTCGGTTCCGGCCCATTTCGGGCTGACGCCCTCGCGCTATCAGTCGGGAGAGATCGATCGGGATCGCGGCATCTCGAAGTGCGGCGATGCCGGGATCCGCTGGGCGCTGGTCGAGGCCGCCGGGATCCTGCTGCGGATCTCGAAGAAGAGCTCGCCGCTGAAGACGTGGGGGCTTGCCGTCGCCCGTCGTCGAGGCATGGCGAAGGCGACCGTGGCGGTAGCCCGGCGCCTGGCGGTCATCCTGCATCGGATGTGGGTCGACAACACGCCGTATCGCTGGGAGGCTGAGGCCGCCTGAACCAGCAAAAGAGTTCCGCGTCGCTGCGCGGATCGAGGTCCCGTCCAGGGACGCGTGGGCAGGCAATCTCGAGGCGGGCCTGAGCGTCAGTCCAGGCTGGCAGCTCGATAAAAAGATTGAGACGCCTCTCCATCCGACCCGATCATGAAGCGGCTCAGCGCCGACTTCGCAGAGAAGCCAGACCCCTGGCGGGAACTCATTATCGCGCAGCGTGGCGCAGAGGCTTGTCGGATAATCACCCAAAGCGATCGACGGCGGGCTCTATGACCCCGCCGTGGGCGCTTTTGCTTGACCCCTACCGCCCCAAAAGAGAAGGCCCGCCACCCCTTTCGG
>NZ_JBFUIY010000066.1:0-13255 GCF_056401655.1 Allobosea sp. P4_E12
ACCGCCATCCGACGAGATCGTCAGCACGCCGTACTGGCCGGCCACCACCGTGCCGGTGCCGACCGCAACCGCCAGGCCGCCCGCCGTCGTCGCCACGACCGAGGTCACCGTCCCGCCATCCGCGCCCTGCACGTCGGCACCGGCCGGATTGCCGTCGCTGCCGGCGCCGCCGATCACATTGCCACCGACCGCCGCAAACGAACCCGCCGCGACCGCGTCGGTATCCGAAACCGCCGTCGGCACGTCGTCCGTCAACGAAATCTGGACGGTCCCCTGCGCAGTACCCGCCCCTGTCTCGACCACGACACCGACCGAGCCGAGGTCGACGGTCTGGAAACCGCCTCCCGAAGGATGCGGCACAGGGCCGATCAGTGTGATCGTGACGGTAAGCTCTGCCGTTCCAATTCCCTGGCCGCCCAAGGGCTCGATCTGAAGAAGAACCGCGTCAACTCCCCCCACGCGCCCGACGATTGCCGTATCGGAGAGCCGAGCCCAGACGATGTCCGCTCCGGGAAGGCCGTTCGTTTCCGTCTGCAAGGTGCTGAGATCGGTCGCAAAGTGCACGGCGCTGATCGGCAGCGAGCCGGAATCGAACAGCTGGCCAATTCGCCTTTCCTCGCCAATCCGCGCACCCTCCCGGCCTCCCGGCAGCGCAGCTTCCGCCAGCAGGACGCTTACGGTCGACGACAATACGCTCGGACCGACGCTGAGGCCGCCCCTTGCGGCGCCCAGTTCGCGCTGCTCCAGGGTCGGAAACTGCAGGGCTGTGGGAGGAAGAAGATCGGTGAGACCGAAGAAGGAGCCGACGTTTCCGTTGGCAACAGCGAAATTGCCGCCGGAGCTGCCGACGTTCGAGGGCTGAGCGCCCGCGGGGCCCGCGCCAGGGACGATACCTAGGCGATCGAACACTGCCGTCAGCGTGCCAGCAGGCACCTCGATCTCGCCGACTATCAAAGTCGGCACATTCGAAACACCGTTGTCGATAACGATTGTGCGGCCATCGGCCTGCTTCAGGACGATGTCTTTCCCCGACACCTCGATATTGTCGATGGAGGTGCCTTGCGGCAACCGCACCACCTTGGTGGCGACCGCATCAAAATGCGTTGCGGCCGTCGGCGCAGCACTGGGTTCAACAGCGGGCAAAGCCGGCGGTGGTGAAGGGGCCGGGCCAGAGGGGGCTGTCGCCGCTTGCGCCAGCATAATCCGCCCGGCCTGGTCCACCGCATCGGCGGCGGAACCAGTCGTCACTTCGGCCTTAGCCGCGACGCCAGCGTTGCCAAGACCTTCATCCATGACGCCACCCGATCATTTTCATAACTGATCGAATGGATTGGCGAATATCAAACCGACATCAAGACGGGCGTTATACTGGCGTATATCGGATGAGTGAAAATATTGTTGATCCTTAACGTCAAGGCCGATCGACCCATTCTGCGTTCGACGTGGCGAAGCGGGGACAAGGGCGAGCCAGGACGTCGTTCAAGCTTGTGCTCCTACAGCAGGCCGAAGGGCGCATAGGAGAAGCGCCTGCCCTCTGCTGCGCTCGAGCAATGTCATTCTAGCGGTAGCTTTCAGCGCGTGCTGCCCGGCGTCGAGAAAGCACGGCATCGAGATGATGCGTTGCTCATTCTCTTCGAACAGCGTGAGGATCCGGCTTATCTCTGCGGAAAGCCCGAGCCTGACATTCGGCTGCTCACCGGCACTTGCCGCGAAGGCGCGCATCGGCCCGTTGAACAGGAGGATCTGCTTGTGCTGGTTGATGATAAAGGCAGGCTCGATGATGAGATCGATGATGCGCTGCCATCTGCTCTTGAGATCCTGAGATTGGCCGGCACGCCCTTCGCCCATGAACCATTCGATTGCAGCGACCCGCAATCTGGCCGTTGCGTTGCCCCGTTCGTCGGCAAGGAGATGGTCGACGAGCGTCGACAGCCGCTCTCGACGCGCGCGCGCCATATGTTCGAGCGCCTGCCAGAACTGTATCTCAAGCTTGAAAGCGCGACGGCGCCCGTCGATTGTCAACAGGCGAAGACGGGGTTCCTTGACACTCTGAGCCCCAGTTTCGTCCACGCACCGTTCCATCAACGTTCAGTCATTGCCTCGTGCCTGGCGCGATTGATGGGCTTGAGCAGATAAGTGAGGATCGATTTGTCGCCGGTGATGATGTCGACGTCGGCGGTCATACCGGGGATGATGGCATGCGCTCCCTTGTCGAACTTCAGTGAGGTCTCGTCACTCCGTACCAGAACAACGTAGAAGGTCTCCTTCGAATTGGAATCATAGACGCTGTCGGCAGATACCTGCTCCACGACGCCGTTGAGACCACCATACTGATAGAAATCATAGGCCGATACCTTGATCAGTGCCTTCTGCCCGAGTGCAATGAACGCGATGTCCGAAGGCTTGACCCGTGCTTCGATCAGCAGCTTTCCATCGGATGGCACGATGTCGAGCAGCCGCTCCCCGGGATTCACATAGGCTCCGACCGTATTGACCGCGAGGGAGTTCACAACCCCGTCAACGGGAGAGCGAATATCGGTGCGGCGAACACGCTCCTCCGCTCCCCGAAGTGTCTCCTGTACGACGGACCACTCCGCTCGACGCGCGGTCAGCTCAGCTAGCGCCTCACGCCGCAGCTGGGTGACTTGTTCGGCAAGCTGGGAACTCGCCTCGCGCAAGCCTGATTCGAGCTTGGCCAAGGTTTCCTTCGCTGTACTCAATTGCCCCTTCAACTCGACGACTTGCCGTTGCGCGCGGATTAGTTCGAGCTGAGAGATGAGGTTTCTGCTCGCCATCGGAGCAATGATCGCGAGTTCCTTATCGGCAAGCACGAGCGACTCGGTGAAACGTTGCGACTGGGCCGTCACCTCGCCGACTTCGCGCTTCCGCTGTTCGAGGCGCTCCTTGAAGGTATCGATGCGCGCGTGAAAATTCTCCTGTCGGGCACTCAGCAGCTTACGTTCGTTCAGGCAGACATCCGGTGCCACCGTCTCGATGTCCTTCGGGCATTCGAAGGGCGATCCGGGCCCGGCCACCTCCATTTCGAGGCGAGCGATCTGCACCCGGAGCGCGCGACCCTGCGCCACCGCCTCGCCCGCCTTCGCGGAGTTTGGAGTGTCGTCGAGCCGGATGATCATTTCGCCCTGAGCCACCCGCTGGCCTTGCCGGACGAGAATCTCCCGCACGATACCGGCCTCGGAGCTCTGCACCACCTGCGTCCGCGACGTAGGAATCACGCGCCCGGACCCTCGCGTAATCTCCTCGACGCGCGAAAAATTGGCCCATATGATGCCGGCAAGGAGAAGCGCACCAACCAGCTTGATGGCTTGCGAGGCAAGGCGCGGCGGGCGATCAGCGGCGCGAAAAGCTTGCTTTTCAGCCTTCGGACGGAACCAGGAAACCGCGCGCATGCCCTTTTGGCCAATGACTGATGTCACGAATGCAGCGTCCCGCTCGCGTAATGACTTCCCAGCGATTTGCCGAGTAACGTGGGAATACCACGAAATCTGCAATGATGCGAGCCACTCATCATTCCATTCGGCGATTTGATCTGCGCGGCCGCAAGCGTTGCAAATTCTACCTGAATTATAAATTTTACCTGACGTCTAAAGGAATCAGCTAGGTATCGTGCTCCTTATGGGCGCGAACGGAAATCGAATTTGAGCGGTACGATGACGCACTTTCCTGAAGGGTTCTCCAATGGCTGACAAACGCCGGGGACTGGTCGGTCTCGTAGCATGGGGCGGGGCGCTCGCCATTTGCATTACAGCCATCGTTGCGTCCTCCGGGTTGGCTGCTGGCTTTGACGCAGCGCTTCCGGCCTGGCTGACACCCACTCTTGGTGTCGTCGCTGCCGTGGCCTTTGTCGGCGCCGCAACGACGGTCATAGACCTGCTTCGCCGTGTCGAAGCTGCCAGTCAGGTGCTTTCTGCGGACGTCGCAACTCGAGATGGACAGCGCGAAACGGCGAGCGATCTTCTGCGCGAAGCAAGGAATGCAAAAGAGCAAATTGCCAAGTATCGCCTTGAGGTCGAGCGCCTCCAGGACATTGATGCGGTTACCGGTCTCGGAAATCGCAAGTGGTTGCAGGTCAGGACAGTGCAGGAGTTCAGCCGCGCGCAGCGCGAACGAAGCCCGTTATCATTCATTCTGGTCACAATCGATAAATACGACGAGATCGCCGCACGTCTGGGGTCAGGTGCATCCGAAGCACTCCAGCTTCACGTCGCGGACACTCTGAAGAGTTTCGTCCGCCCCTATGACGCCGTAGCCCGTATTTCGGCTTCGGAATTCGGTGTACTCCTGCCGGGAGCTTCGGCTCCGACGACAGCCAGCATTGCACAGCGGCTCGAGAATGCCGTGACGGGAAGGCCCCCTCTTCTGCTGGGATCAGAGATACCTGATGTCAAAGTCGTAGCGGTTGAGCGGAGATCCGACGAGACGATTTTCGACGAGATGCTGACTCGCGCGCGCGGTGGGGGTGTGCATGTCGCCAGCAGTCAGAACACCGCGAATATCTGAGCGGAAGATCCGCATAAAATAATTGAGCGTGAGAAAAAGTGGCCTTCCAAAGGTCGCTTTTCCGTAACCCACGCGCATCAGTTGGGACGTCTCGCGAGCAGAAGAGCCAACCCTTCGTTTTTCTCGTAGCGAGCGTCAAAGCGAGGTCGTGCAGGACGGACCGCGCCCTCGAAAGGTAAGCCAGTTTTTGTCGGCCGGGCGCATTGCGTCGAGAAATCTCTGGGAACAAGGCCTATCCACGCCGCAAAGTGTCGTCCTGAGCGAAACTGAGCAGCGTCGTTGACGGAGGCCGAAATGAGAGGACGCAGTGACAGGGCCGGGGATCGTGGCGAGCCGCTGGCTGACATCGTTGGCGTGATGCCACGCGACCAGCCGATCGTGAAGATGGGTGATCCGTTCGCCGAATCACGGATCTGAGCTATCATTACCGCGACAGCTTCCTTAAGAAGGTCGGGGACTTGGGCTGGATCGGCATCCGACCCCATAGCCTCGAGTAGAGTCGCGTTCCATGCCCCTTTCGGCGCGACTCGGGCTCGGCGCGAAGCCGGCACAGGATGGTGTTCATCTGAGCGGCGGCGGAGCTATCTTATTTGCGGCGTTCCCTGGTCGGCCGACGGCGCACCAAACGGACGGTCGCTCTCACTCGCCCTTGCCGGGGACGTCCGCCGAGGCGGATGCTGTAAAAACTCAGGCTGAGGTGATTTCCGCTTTCCTCCAATAGAACGACTCCCCTGTTAGCCACATCTTATGCAAAGTGACTGCGATACGGCGGGCCAGAGCTATTCGCGCCCTCGCAAGCCCGCGTGTCCTAGCCACGTTCATTGCCCATGCTTGCGAGAAGGTTGGTCCGGATCAGGCTCGACTCCGGCCTGGTTGCAAGTTGGTCTGACGAAGCTTCATCCGGGTCTGGGTGCCACGTCGGACGGATCGTGCATGTTCTTGAGGATGGCGAGCCCCGCCATTGGCCGCGTCGGCAGCGGACCGCTCCAGGACACTCCAGTCAATCGTCCGCGCCAGCCGGACCAAGGCATGGTTGAGGGCAATGATCTGGTCGAGCCGCGCCCGGAACAGATCACGCTGACCGCCCTCCACCGGTTTCGACGTCGTTGGGAGGGCGCTGCAACCGCCGCACGCGCCTACCCAGAAGCAGGCCTCCCCGACCTGAAAGTTGCTTGTCTCAACGCAGCGCAGCGACTTCGTTCGATCTTGCCGGCCGACGCTTGAAGCCATGAAGGTAGGCGTCGCCTCCGACGAATGAGAGCAGAGGCAAATATTCGCTGACCTGACTATCGTCCAGCACCGATGCAGAAAGATTGTCGAGAACGAGGCGACCGGCGCCGATATCAACGACGAGAATCGCGTGATCCTCTGCGGTTTTAAGCAGCTTGACGAGTTGCAGCCGTATCTGGGAGCGATCGAAGCCGGCGGCGAGAAGCATCCACATCTTCAGGACGGCGAACTCTTCGCAGTCACCGCTGCCGCGCGCCAGGGTTTCCTCGACCGTCGCCCAATAGTCCGGAATGCCATAGCCATCGAGATCACGGCGGTATTTCAGCTCGGTATTTACCGCCTTGTTGACGGTGTCGATGGCGTCTCGATCATACTGGCCGCGCGCAATAGTCACCGCGTCCGTTAGCCGCCCGCGGAGTTTTTCTGCGCAGGCTGAGGCTGATGCGGAGCAGCTGCCCACGAAATAGGAATCGGCCCGCTCCTCCAGCATTGTGTGCCACCGGCGTGACTGAGGAACCTGAGAGACAGGCAGCGCGACCGAACCTAGCACGTCGCTGCGCCCCGCAGGTACTGCTCGCCGGCCTTCGCGCGGCGATTGCGGAAGCTTTTCGCCAAATAGCGTCCAGCGTTCGGCGAGTGAGAGATTTGCCTGGCCGAGCGCCGCCAGCACGCGGACCGGCTCGGCCGCTTCTCGCTGCGCCTCTTTCTGGGGCGGCGCGTGCGGGCCCTGCATCGAAGCAAGGTCGGGCCAGTCCAACGGACTGCGCCCGAAGAGCGAGATGCCAAGGAAGACGGGCAACGCCGGTGCCTTCACGGATGAAGGAAGACTGTCGGCATCACTCGTCACGATGCTGGCCATTGCCATCGACGAGGTGATCGCGATCAGGATCGGCAGGTTGACTGCCCATCTCCAAAACCGCCCCCTCCGAACCAACGCAGATCGGTACATCGACACCCCTCCGGATCACAGAGGGAAGATGGCGAGCGGCCTTTCTGCGCTGGATGAAGTCAATGCCTAAACTTTTAGGCTTGCGCTCGGGCCAGAGAAATAAACGCACATCTTGGATATAGAGCGGTTCCGAGTATTAGAAGAATTGAGGGCCGTTTATTATGTAAGTATTGACTATGCTGCCAGGGGCACTGCAAGACCGATCGCAAAGGCCGTTGATCGACATAGAACGGCATTGTCACGGCGTAGCGGAGTTGTTGCGCCTCGATCGGGTTGGTAGCCATTGAGCATGGCAAAGATCAGTTACAGCGGTTATCGCTTTCCACCCGCGATCATCCAGCTGGCAAACTCGCTGTATCTCCGGTTCACCCTCAGCTTCCGCGACGTCGAGGTCTGCTGGGGTTCTGTTGCAAACTCTTCAGTTACGGAGGTTAGGGCATCACCTTCCAGCCATTGGCGGGGGGATTTCAGATGTTCAAGGGCCGTCATTTCGACCGATCGGTGATCCTGCTGTGTGTTCGCTGGTATCTGGCCTACGGCCTGAGCCTGCGCGACCTGAAGGAGATGATGGCCGAGCGCGGCATCAGCATTGACCATTCCACGATCCACCGCTGGGTCGTCTACTTCTCGCCGTTGCTGCTTCAGCGCGCTTCAACCAGCGCAAGCGCACCGTGACCCGCAAGTGGCATGCGGACGAGACGTACATCAAGGTCCGCGGACGGTGGATGTATCTCTATCGCGCCATCGACAGCGTTGGCGACACGGTCGAGTTCTGGTTCAGCGAACATCGGGATCTGTCGGCGGCCAAGCGGTTCTTCCGCAAMGCGCTTGAACGCCATGGCCGGCCCGAGCGCATCGTCATTGACGGCAGCCAGACYAACCGGGAAGCCATAGTCGCGTGTGATGCGACAAGCCGTCTTCAAGATCGSTCACGCCGCMAGCTGAAGCCGATCCGAATCCGGCAAAGCCAATACCYGAACAATCGGATCGAGCAGGATCATCGGCGGATCAAACGGCGAATCCGATCGATGCTTGGCTTCACATCATTCAAAAGCGCCGCGGCAACCCTGGCCGGTATCGAGATGGTTCACATGATGCGCAAAGGACAGGCCAGATACGCCTACAATCCAAATCCAACCATCGCAGCGCAGTTTGAGATTATCGCAGCGGCGTGAAACGGCACAAACCTCCAAATTCTATGGCGCCGCGGGAATTTGCAACAGAACCCAGATGGGTGGTGCCAGTCGGGCCTTAAGGTCCTCGTCGGCACTTGTTCGTCGTTGCAAAACGGAAGTTGCGGGCGATAGACGATCCTGCTGATGTTTCTGTTGTATTATGCGCGGGAAGAGCGCCGAATGCATAAATGCAGAAATACAAAGAAGTCCTCGATAGGTTGGATTTAATCCAGCGTGAGGTCGCGGACCTTCAAACTACCACCCTCATGCTGCTTGCGTGGCAGCGACGTTTGGGACGATCCGGGCCTCCCAGCGAAGGGATATCAGGCCATGAGTCCGGCCCTCATCGCGCCTTTCGACATCGGGGATGACGATCCCGGTCTGACCAGGCTCCGCAATCCGTTTGTACATCGTCGGCGCCGTCGCGTGCGCTGGCGGGTGTCGCGGCGCGCAGCGCAGGCGCGGAAGACGCGCGGTAGGGGCGGTGGGCCGCTTTGCCCGGCCTGCCTTGTGGTGGTTATCTCCGCGTGTCGACGCTGCGTCAGGGACGCTCTGGTCTGGGTCTCGAGGCGCAGCGCACGGCAGTGACCGAGTTTCTCGATGGAGGGCGCTGGCAGCTCAAGCAGGAATTTGTTGAGGTCGAGAGTGGCAAGCAGCTGCTTTGGGCCTCATTCCGTCAGGCCGTGATCAAAAGATTTCGGCGACGCCGTGCGACCGAGCTGAAGGCTACGAAGCTTCAGGTATCGGGGAAACCGGATAAACATCCACAGGAATTCCCGACTGACGCGGTCACTTGCGATGGCGCACCCGACGTCTCGCCCTAGTTTGATGCGTTCGCATTCGCGCGCAGACTTGAACAAGGACCCCAAAATGCTCCGTTCGATCACAGTCGCCGGCTTTATCGGCCTTGGCCTTTTACTCGCAGGCTGCAACCCTGAGTCTCAGTCGCACCGCACGCTTGGCGGCGCCGCCATTGGCGCTGGCGGGGGTGCGCTCATCGGTGGGATCGCGGGCGGCGGTCGTGGTGCCGCCATCGGTGCCCTTGCAGGTGGCGTGACCGGCGCGGTGGTCGGTCGGGCGACGACCCCAAACAACTGCATCTTCCAGGACACGAGCGGTCGCCGTTTCTCAGGTCCCTGCCCGTAAGGCGCCTGAGCACACCTGCCGGGCCAATTGGCGAGCCCACCGGCAGCATCTGGTTTCATGCACAGCCGCTCCGATGGGGCGGCTGTTGCGCGTGGGTGCTGAGAGGGCAACCCAGCCGGGAGCAGACCGTCGCGCAGGCGACGGGGACGCAAGCTTGTACGGGGCCGGGAGACGCGCGGGCATCGGGCGCGGGTCAGGCACCGTCTTGACGGCTCCAGTAGGTCAGGCGCGTTGCCGGACGTCCCACGTGGGCGCGCTGCGCCGAAAGGTCAGCGCAGCTGGCGGCGGATGCGGTCCTTCTCGGCGGGGTCGGATTTAACCTTCACGCCAACCGCCTTCTCAAGTTTTTCAGCCCGCAGGTCGTGGAACGAGACGACGAGGATCAGCGCAAGCCAGACGAGCACTGCGAGGGACCAACAGATGACGAGGAACTCCACGGTCTTGCTCCGTGGGGCTCCTCGCGCCTTAACATCGTCCGCCATGCCGGGCTTGTTGCATTCAGCCATGCCCTTGCGCATCGCCGCCATGCGTGGCGCGGCTGCGCGATGCCTGCCCATAGCGCGCGCAGGCGCGGGAGAGACCGCCATGAGACGACAGAACCTGCTCAACGCCCGTGATCGCCTCGGGGCATCGATCATCGATATCGTCGCCGCCGACGTTGCGAAGCACGGCCCGGAGGTGATCGAGCAGCTGCGGCTCTGGAACGTCGCCCCCTATGCCCGGCTGGTCAGCGACCTGGTGCATTTCAGGAAGCTGGCGACGGAGCAGAAAACGCAGACCCGGCGGAAACCGCGTGCGCTCCGGATGAGAGATGTCCTCAAGGCGATGGACGACCAGCCGATCGACATCAACAACCCGCTTCTTTCACCGAAGCATCGGGAGCGCTGGCTGAAGGGCATCGAAGCGTTGAGCCCTCGCTCGCCCTATGATTTCAGCCCCACTGAACTTGCCGCCTTATGGGGCGCTGATCTTGCTTCGTGGTTCGAGAGACATGCGCGGCGCATCCCGTCAGGGGAGGACGATCATCCTTGAGCTGAACGCGGCAACCGACCGCCCCCTGCTTCTCGCTGAACGCTTTTGCGCTTGCTCCTTAAGGGCTTGGTGACGTATTCGAGCAGGCTTCAGTCGTGGCAATCAGATCTCGATCTCCACGCCGACCTCCACGACCTGCTTCGCGGGGATGTGGAAATGGGCAGCTGAGCGCTCGGCGTTACGCTGCATGAAGGAGAAGAGCGCCTCGCGCCACACGGCCATTCCCACAATATCCTCGCGCGGAATGATCGTCTCACGGCCAATATAGTACGACATTTGAATGAGATCGACGCCCGGCAGAAGTCCACGGTCGGCGCCGCAGCGTAGGCCGCCGGGAATATGTGGCGTCTCCATGAAACCGAAATGCAGGATCACGCGAGTGACGCCGGGCGCGAGTTTGATCGCCTCCATACGGTTTTCGTCGGGGACGCGCGGGATTTCCTCTAGCTTGCCGGTGACAAGAAGAATGCGCTCGTGCAGGGCATGATTGTGGCGAACGAAATGCGTGAGTGAGAGCGGAAGCCCGCGGGCGGCCGAGGCCAGAAAGGCGGCGGTGCCCGGCAGGCGCACTGGCGGGTTCGTGGCCAGCATGTCGAGAAACTCCCTCTCCGGCTCGCGTTGGCGGCCACGCGCTGCCTCCACCAAAGCGAGGCCGCGCCGCCAGGTCAGCATGATCACCACCAGCACGAGCGCCAGGACCAGCGGATACCAGCCACCTTCATGCAACTTCGGCAGGTTGGCGGAGAAGAAGGCAAGGTCGATCAGCAGGAAGAAGCCGTTGACCGCCACGACAAGGATTGGGTTGTAGCCCCATTTGAGGGCGATCAGCGCTGCGAGTCCGGTGGTGATGGCCATGAGCAACGAGACGGCGATGCCATAGGCGCCGGCCAGCGCATCGGACGAGCGGAACATGAAGACCGAGGTGAGCGTCGCCAGGCAGATCATCCAGTTGACGATCGGAATGTAGACCTGTCCCCTCTGGTCATGGGCCGTGTGCTTGATGTGGACGGCGGGGAAGAGGCCGAGCTGCACAGCCTGTCGAGTGAGCGAGAAGGCGCCTGTAATTACCGCCTGCGAGGCGATGACGGCGGCGGCGGTGGCGAAGAGGATCAATGGGTAGTGCGCCCAGTCCGGGGCGAGTTGGTAGAATGGGTTGGTGAGGGCTGCAGGTTGGGTGAGTAGCAGCCCGCCCTGGCCAAAATAATTGAGCATCAGCGCAGGCAGCACGATGGTGAACCAGGCGAGGCGGATGGGTTTGGGACCGAAATGGCCCATATCCGCATACATCGCCTCGCCACCGGTCACGGCCAGGAACGTGGCGCCCAGCACGGCGAAGCCGACGAGCGGGGCGGTGTGGGTAATGAAGTAGAGCGCATTCAATGGGTTGATCGCTGCGAGGATCCCCGGCGCCATCAGGATGCCCCGGATGCCGAGCAGAGCGAGCGCCAGGAACCAGAGCAGCATGATCGGCCCGAACAGCCGGCCGATGAAGCCGGTGCCCTTGCTCTGGACCAGGAAGACACCCATCAGGATCGCAGCGGTCAGCGGCACGACGGCCGGCGCCAGCATCGGTGCGTCGACCTTGAGGCCCTCAATCGCGCTGAGCACGGAGATGGCCGGCGTGATCGCGCCGTCGCCATAGAGCAAGGCGGCGCCGACGAGTCCGACGACGAGGACATAGGCGCGCCCTGTGCCGGGCCTGGCATGGCGCGCCTTGAGCAGGGCCAGCATCGCCATGATGCCGCCTTCGCCGCGATTGCCGGCGCGCAGGATCAAGATCGAGTACTTGATCGAGATGATCAGGATCAGCGCCCAGAGGATCATCGAGACACAGCCGATGACGGCTTCCGGCTGCAAGGCTCCTCCCGCAGCCGCGGCCCGGGCCGCTTCCTTGAGCGCATAGAGCGGGCTGGTGCCGATGTCGCCATAGACGACGCCCAGAGCGCCGAGGGTCAGGGCGCGGACGGAGCCGTTGTGATGGTGATGAGACGCAGAGCCGTTCTGCGACAGAACCTCACGAGCCATGCGCCGGCCTCCCCATTACATGGAAATAGCGCATGCAGCAGCGCTCCTAGCAAGACATGTTCCCCTTTGCCTGCACTGCCGCAACGACGGGGGTTACCGGCCGCCCGGGCTGGGAGGTCAGGCGTCAGGGATCGTGGGAACCGTCTCGCGCTAGCGCGCTGTCGTCAGGCAAGGCGCGATGACGATGGCGCCGAATTGCGCGCGGTCCGGCTCGGCAGCCTCACCCCGCGGGAGCGCGAGGTCTTCGCCCTTGTGGCGAGAGGCCGGATGAACAAGCAGATCGCCTACGAACTCGGAACCACCATTCGCACCATCAAGGCCCACCGCCACAAGGTGATGGAAAAAATGGCCGCCCGCTCCATTGCCGAGCTTGTCCTGTCCTCAGAGCAGCTTGGGCTCATCTCTTAGAAAAGGCGGGCGACCAGTTCGAGAGCACCAACACCCCCCTGCATTGTGTACGCAGTTTGAAAACGGCCGAGAAACGCGGCGCCTGGCAAAACGGCGCGTTTCCCGGAGGTGGACGACGGCTCTGTGGCAGTCTCGAGAAGAAGAGTTGGAGCGCCATGACAACCGACCTGGCACGGAGTGCAGGCGACCAGCACCCGGTGAAGGGCCTGATGCCGATCCCGCTGGGACTGGCGATGAAATCGGGTCTCAGGGATAGCGCAAGTACAATCGGGCCGCAGCGCGATGACCCCAGCTGAGATTATATGACGTATCGTCATGTAGTGCGCGCGTGCGGTCTCGTCTTATCGTGGCTGTATCGTCCTGATGTCACCGGTTAACCAATCTCAGTCGCCCCGAACGGGCAGGTGCAAATCCCCGTCGACGAGCCGATATACGTGTGCTTACATCACTTAGATTACAGATCTTGGTTTGACTACGTGCTGAATATTACACGATTCGCTACGCCCATCGGCCATCAGAAAGGTTATTGGCATGGCGGCCTCAAAGGGAAACGGATGTTCTCACGAACCTCCAGCATCGCCCCCGGCAAACCAGCGGAATTACAAATGGCTTCGGCCCGAGGGAGACGATGACGATAGTTTTGGGCGAGGGATTATTTGGGGAGCTGCGATATCGTTCCTGCTCTGGGGAGGGATGGCGTTGGCCTGGTACACTATCTTTCGATGACGGCACCGCATGCGTGATTTATCGCGCATGAGCACTCAGCAAG
>NZ_JBFUIY010000067.1:0-13147 GCF_056401655.1 Allobosea sp. P4_E12
ATGACAAGCCGCTAGCGCTGACCGACCAGCGAGTTGTTCGGGCTGCGGCACGCAATCGACAGGACCGAAGCGGATTGCACGCGCAGGGCGTGTTTCGTCAACAGAATGGCGGGAATCAACAAAACGCGGCGGGATGAACAGGATACCTAGCCTGCGCCTTAAAATGAAAGAGCGACTACATGAATGCCATCAGCGCTTGGCTCGCACGCTGGAGCACCCTGCCGGTCTCGACGCAAATCTTTCTTGCCGCCTGCGCGTTCCTTACGGGCCTCGGCGCATGGTGGAGCATCGATCAGCTCTCATACCTATCGCGATACAATATGTGCATGGCGTTCGAGAAGAAGTCTTCCGCCCAATACTCATACGCCGACAGGCGTTGCATTAGCGCCGCCGGCCGTCGCGGTTAGGGGTTAAACCGGGTCTAAATTTAAYACCGACAATTACTTGCGCCGTTCACRACGCAACGTTGCGGTGACTGTTCGACTGGTCGATCGTGATTCAGCAGAGGACGGCGAACCAACGCGTTCGCAGGTAGGCGCTCRGCGAGAACGGATGAAAGCCGGAMCCAGATGCTGACGCGCGATGAAATCTGGATCTTGCACCTGTTTCGGCCAGACAGGGGCTGCGTCGAATTGCGGCCGGGCAAGGCGCGCGAGGAACTGATCCGGAAAGGTCTGATCGAGTGGRCGCCCGCGCCAGCGTGGATGGGCGTCAACAGCTACGCGCTCACTGAGCGCGGACGGGCGGTCATGGGCGTGCTGCCGAAGTCGGCAGACTGATTAGCTGAGAAGATTAGGGCGAAGAAGCCGAGTTGAAGGCGAACGATCAAAGTCAGCTTTCAAACCGACATCGAAAGGGCAGAATCGACCCATCTCGGACTCTGCCCCATCGTCCTCCAGTGACCACAACGAATGACGAAGGAGACAGCCGCCGGCTTCACTCGCCGTGCCTCTCTGCCCGCACGGCTCGCAGGAATGCCCCCAGAAGCGCACGAGCCGGAGACGTCGCTGTCCCCTCGAAATTGCGCCCCAGTTCACTCCCGGAACGGATCAACGCCGTGTAACGCGCGCGGGGAGTCTTCTGTCCACTGGAGTGCCACTCCAGATCGGGCAGCCTCCACTCGACAAGTGCGATCACGAGATCAAGCGATTTGGTCACGGACCGCGCACTGTTCCAGATGGTCATCCCCTCAAAACGCCAGTGACCGTCGCCTTGCGATGTGAAGCCTAGGGCACGCAGGGTGTCCGCATCCAGTCTGGGGTCAGACCCACTCCCCCGCTCGACCTCGTCAATGAGTATTTCCGAGATCATGCTGGATGTCCTGTGCGGAGGGGCGTGCATTTTGGGCTACGGATTGGGATCAGCGACCTCAGGGACAACGATCTCCCTGCGACATATGCGGCATTGGAGGCTCGCCGCCACAACCTCCCAGTCCCGCCCAGCGCCCAGCAATCGCCTGCGACATTTGGGGCAGTGCCGTTCATCTCCGCTGCGAGCGAAATCGTATTCTGGACCGATATAGGCACAGATCATGTGGTGGATGACGCGATGACGCTCGACGTCGCCGCTCCTGCAGATGTCGCATTGATCGGGCAGTGGGGGGCTGGTCATCGCAGCCGCGCTAGGCGAGATTGAACAGCCACATCAGCCGTCGTGCGATGCTGTCCGTGAACTCGGAGTAATACATGTGGACGCTCACAGTGGAGTTCAGCGTTGGTGGCTGCACTCCCGCATCGAAGCGGACGCGTCCGATCTGGCCTGAATCCGGCTGCCGAAAGACCGACCCGCGACGCGCATCGAGCTGGTCCGAGATGGGAAGGACCTCGGTGAGGGTGGCTGCGTAACGGGTTCTCCCGAAGACGACGAAGACCCGCTGTCCGGGCTTGGGATCAATCATCCTGAAATCGGGAATGTACCAATCGACATAGATGTCCTTGGACAGATAGACCTCGGCGATCGCCGTTGCCGCTGCAATTGTTTCGCCCGCCTGGCGCGTCTGGTTCGAAATAATACCACTCACCGGTGACAGGATGATACCGTCGTTGAATTCCCTCCGGACCTTGTCAAACTGCCCGCGGACTTCCTGTCTCACAGCAGTCAGACGCACCAGCTGCGCCGCCCCCTCCTCGGCTTCCGCTTCCAGCACCACGAGGTTCTGGACCGCCAGGGAGCGCTCCCTGAGCACATCGCTGCGATAGATCAGGCTGGCGGTCCCAAGGTCTGCGCTGCGCTCCAGACGCTGGAAGGCTTCCTCGGCCAACTGCGATCGCGCGCGGGCAGGCTCGATGGCTGCAAGCGAGACGCGTGCCTTGACCCGGAGTTCAATCTCGCGGCCCGTGATATCGGCGAGGGTCTGCAGAAGGCCTGAAGCGACGACTTCGATCTGGGGCGAAATCACCTCGGCGATCGGCGTGCCCTCCTGTACGACCGAGCCCGGCCCCACATCCATCCGCTTGATCTGGACAAGATAGGGCGGCGAAATGACCGTGCGCGGCGCCGAGACCACGCCAGGACCGTCTAGGAAGATCAGCGGCAGACCAAAACTGACAATGAAGAAGCCGAGAACACCGAAAACCAGGGCGGCGTAGATGAAACGGACAATACGTCCCGCGCCCGCACGGCGACTTTCGACCGGGTCTGGAACCCGGGTGTCGAGGCGTTCAATCTCGCGGTTCATGGCGATCGCTCCGTCAAAGATCGGGCGTCAGCAGGGCGCGCCGGACGCGTGGGGGCACGAAGTCGTCGTGGCGCGAGACAGAAAAGAGCAGTTCGCTCGTGAAGGCCCAGAAACGAACCGCCTTCATCAGCAGGCCCTGGTAAATTGGAAAGACCGGAGCGATCAGTACATTGAACAGGCGCGGCTTGTGATTGAACAGCAGGCCGGCCAACGCGATATTGAACAGGTTGAGAGCCAGCAACAGCAGGCTGACTCCGGCAAGGAACGTCAGTGTGGCCGGTCCGAAGAGCACGGTGCAATAGGCAAGATAGAAGGGCAAAGACAGTGTCGGGACCAGATCAAAGATCAGGAAGTCCAGACGCTGCAGCGTATCGGCCAGGCTTTCGGACCTGAAGGGCCAGGCTTCGCGGTACTGGATAAGGCGCACTCGCAGGGCATCTCTATCCCAGCGTTGCCTCTGGCGGGCGAGCGAGATGAACGATTCCGGCGCCATTGTCGCGGCCCAAGCCTCGGGAACGAAGCCGATCCGGTATCCGAAGCGCCGCAGTCTCAGGGTGAACTCGATATCCTCACCTGGCCCGACATCAAGTCCACCACGGTAGAGAAAGATGTCGCGACGATAGAGCGAGCAGGCGCCGGAGGTGCACGAGATGCCCTCGAACTGACGGAGGAATGCCTTTCCAGCACTGATCGACATCAGGTATTCAAGAGCTTGAAGTTCGGTCCAGATCGATGCGCTCTCGTTCTTGACGCTGATGTTGCAGCTCACCGCGGCCATGCGTGGATCTGAGAACGCTGCCGTCATAAGGGCCAGCGCAGTGGGGGCGAAGACGGTGTCTGGATCGACCGTCAGGATCAGGTCGCCGCGCGCGAAACGCGCTCCCGCATTCACGCCGGCGCTGCGCCCACAGCGGTTCGTGTGATGGATCACGAGGTCGATCAGCCCATCCGCGCGAGCGCGCTCGGCGATGGCGAGGGTTTCATCGACCGACCCGTCATCGATCACAATGATCTCGAAGGGCGGGGATGTCTGGGCGCGCAGCGAGGCGATCGAATGGAGCAGACCATCGGCCCCGTTGAAGGCAGGCATCACGACGCTGACCCGCCGCGCCGGGGCAACGGCATGCGGGCGCTGTCGGCCCAACGTCAGCGCGGTCAGGGAAACCAGGGAAAAGGTATAGCGCGGCACCTCGAAGATCAGGACCGTGAACGCCAGTAGAACCCAATCCGAATACCAGAGTTGGAGAAGGACGTCGCCCATGCCGAATGCCTCCGCTCTCGAGGAGCATCTTCAATCCCGGCGCAAGCCCGGTCAATGTCAGGCAGTGCGCAAAAGTCGCCTGGTCGCGATGTTCGTTACGACGATGGGACCACCGACGTTCGAAGGCAGGCTTGATGCAAGATCCAATGAAGCCGAAGCCCGCCCTTCGACCAATCGAAGTCGCTGAAGCCGGAAGATTCCAGGGAGGTCCACTACGACCGTTAGCAGACGATATGCGTCACCGATCAAACGTCGGCACTCCACCCTCCTGCGACCTTCGGGACGTCCGCTAGTGGTAGGCTCAGGCGGCTTCAAATCGGCGCAGCCAACGGCTGTCGGTCACCGGACGAGCGTTGCTGGCCTGCCACCGCGGCCGGCAGGCATTGGCTCGGGCGATTTGCTGCGGCATCGGTCGCAGTCTCCAGCGCGGGCGACAAAGCCTCCTCGACCCGGATCATGCGCACGGAGTCCAACAGCCGCATCGTGCAGCGCTGTGTGGCGACGGGCGTCACGGCTCGAACGGGCAGGAAGGCACGTAGACGGTCTTCATGTGGGTGCTGGCTCATCCTGCGCCTTGGGCCAGGGCGCTGTTCCCCGACGCCATTCAGGGTGAAGACGTTGGGATCGGTCGCTGACTCCAACGCGGGCGGGCGACAAGAGCCCCCTCGACTAGATCATGCGCGCGGAGTTCGACAGCCGTATCGTGCGGGCGCCCTGCGCTCGACACGGATCATCGAGAGCACCGTCATAACCTGCATCTCCCCGAGTGCTACGCCGCAGGGAACGTGACACTTCTAACGAGGGGAGCGGGACCTTTCTAATGAGGTCCTAGAGGATGTCATCCGCACCAAGCCGCCAGCCGCTCCGCATTGGCCGCAGGGCCGGGCCGCCGGCAGAGAAGGCGAGTGCCCAATCGTCACTTGCCCAGGCCGAGGTCGAACTCGACAAGACGGTCATCCGGGCAGGGTTCGCTGGGCAGTATCGAGCAGTTCGCACTTCGGGCCGGCGATGTCGTCAATCCGTTGATGCGACCGGCGGGTATCCTGATTCCGGAGGAAGCCGGGCGAAAAAGCCTCCAGGCGGGATTCGGCCAGGTCGAGGCTCAGGTGCTCAAGGTCGGCATGATCGCCGAGGTCACCTGCCTGTCGAAGCCCTGGACCCGATGGTCGTCACCGATGTGCAGGACTTCATCGCGGCGGGGCAGTTCCGCGCCAGCGAACTGCTTGTCGATGCCCAGCAGTTGCGGGCGCCGGGCACGATCCTGACCTTTCTCGAACCGCTCTACGAGGGTGGCCTGGATGGGGTCGTGCCCGGCAGTAGCTGCATCGCCAACGCCTACACCAGCAATCATGATCTGATCGCTTCGGGGAAGCTAAGCACGACGCGGAGTGCGATCCTGCATGCCGTCGACGCGGTGGGGCTCGTCCACGCTCTGCTGCTGCGCATTCAGGCGGCGGTGCTGCCGATCAAGCTGCTCGTTTTCGGTGGGCATTAGTCGATCCGCGAAGTCGAGCGCTTCCCAGGTTCTGATGGTTCTGTTGCAAATTCCCGCGGCGCCATAGAATTTGGTGGTTCGTGCCGTTTCACGCCGCTGCGATAATCTCAAACTGCGCTGCGATGGACGGGTTTGGATTGTAGGCGTATCTGGCCTGTCGCTTGCGCATCATGTGAACCATCTCGATACCGACCAGGGTTGCAGCGGCGTTTTTGAATGATGTTAAGCCAAGCATCGATCGGATTCGCCGTTTGATCCGCCGATGATCCTGCTCGATCCGATTGTTCAGGTATTGGCTTTGCCGGATTCGGATCGGCTTCAGCTKGCGGCGTGASCGATCTTGAAGACGGCTTGTCGCATCACATGAGACGATGGCTTCCCGGTTGGTCTGGCTGCCGTCAATGACGATGCGCTCGGGCCGGCCATGGCGTTCAAGCGCCTTGCGGAAGAACCGCTTGGCCGCAATCCCGATGTTCGCTGAACCARAACTCGACCGTGTCGCCAACGCTGTCGATGGCGCGATAGAGATACATCCACCGTCCGCGGACCTTGATGTACGTCTCGTCCGCATGCCACTTGGCGGTCACGGCGCGTTTGCGCCGGTTGAAGCGCTCAAGCAGCAATGGCGAGAAGTAGACGACCCAGCGGTGGATCGTGGAATGGTCGATGCTGATGCCGCGCTCGGCCATCATCTCCTTCAGGTCGCGCAGGCTCAGGCCGTAGGCCAGATACCAGCCAACACACAGCAGGATCACCGATCGGTCGAAATGACGGCCCTTGAACATCTGAAATCCCCCCGCCAATGGCTGGAAGGTGATGCCCTAACCTCCGTAACTGAAGAGTTTGCAACAGAACCAAATGGTACGGCAACCGTTCGCCCATGCAAAACGTTGCTTGTCATTCTTCCTCTGTCAGCAGCTGGCTCATCTCGTGGCCATCGTCGAGTGTGCCCGTGAGGTTCGCTTCCCGTTCCTCATCGCTTGGCGGGCGGTTACTGATCATGTAGCGCACACCATAGTTGGGGCGTGCCTCCAGTTTCGCAATGCGCACTGACAGTCGCGACATAGTGCTGGGCCTCGTCATGCTCGCCCTCCTTCAAGTGCCTGGAGCCTGCGGTGCAGATCGGTGACCTCGATGGCCTTGGCATGGGCATCGACCAGCCTGCCGAGTTCAGCGGCTTCGGACGGCGTCAGTTCGCCCGCCGCGACTGCCTCCAGGATGGCCTGCGTCGCCCTGGCCAGATCGCCCGCCGTCTCGAACCTGGGAAGGTCGAACGTCACTGGACGGTCGCGCCGGGCGGGAGCCAGCCGGTCCATGCACAGCCGGAACGCCGTCATGTCGCCGGCCCCAGGCCCAACTCGATGGCCTTGCGCGTGAGGGCCTCGGCCTCGCCCTCCAGCAAGGCTTCAAGGGCGAGCGTCACTTTGTGGCGGGTTCCCTTAGCCTTGCCTGCCGGGTTGCCCGACTGGCCCGGCTTGAAGGGCGTGCCCCGCTGCTTCCCCGCTGCATTTTCAGCGCCAGTCATCACATGAGCCCTCTAGCGACCAGGGCGTAGACGGCGAGTGTCATCAAAAGGGAGCCGCCAGTTTCCTCTATCCCCCGCCGGGCCCCCGGGCTCAGTCGCTCCCGTTTCAGGCCGCACCCGACCTCCATTCCCAACAATCAATTGGCAAATGTGCAGACTATGAAATGATAAGGCGCGCTTGAATATGCAATATTGCCATCGAAAATAACACCCGCGACGCGCGGTGCCAGACGAGAGGAACGCAGCGAGCCCGGGCAAGGGCAAGTTACTCTACGGCCCGTGACACTTGGCGGCGATGGACATGGGCATGGCTTGAACGAACAAGCCCGACATGGCGGACGCATGGTAGGCAGAGGAACCCAAAAAAAGGAGTAATGCTCATGGTCCTCGCCATCTGGTCGTGCGCCGTCGCCACCCTCGCGCTTGGGGTGGTCATCGTCCGCTGGTTCGCTGGGCGCGCCGACGGCGCAGTTCGTCCGGATCAGGAGCAGCCCTGCTGAGGTCGCTGAGCCGGCAGTCACCGCGAAGCCGCATGCGCCGAAATGATCCGGCTTTAGAAGGCCGTCCGCCGCACCTGCGCTGACCCTGCGAGCCCATGCGGCACGCGGCGTGAAGCGCCGTCCAAGTGTCTTCACCAATGGAGCAAGCAATGAAATCGGCTACCGCACTTCTGGCCATCACCCTTGCAGTGTTCGCGGTATCAGCCGCACGCGCTGCGACCCATGACGACGCCACGCAAATTGTCATGCCCCGCAGCATCGTGACGGAGCGGACCTTGGCGGGCTATAGGAACGGCGACCCGGTCAGGTTCTCCGGACAGATCAACGCCAGGCTTTTTCGGCTGCACCCTCTTTTCCGCTGAGCGGATCGCCAGCGCCGAGCATCATCACATAGACGCGACCGCGCAACGGTCGTGCTGGTGCCGTTGAGGGCGGACCCCGCCTGTTGAGGCTTTCCAGCGCTGCATCCACGCATCCTGACCAGGTGCGGAGTAAAAAGCGCCAATTCCGGCCTTCACCATGGAGCAAGCATGATGAAACGCCTATTCGCCATCGCTGGCTTCGCGCTGTTCGCCAGCCATCCCTTCGCGGGCGAGTTCAGCGCTGCCGACATCGCGCGGTTGCCGCAGGACAAGGTCGCGGCGATCAAGAATTTCGTGATGCCGGAATTTTGCGAGGGCAGCCAGTACGAGGCCCTCCGCAACCTGATCGCGCGTGGCAGCATCCGCGTCGACTGAACCCAAGCGCCACCTCATCGCTGGAGCAAGCACGATGAAACTGATCCCATCCCTGCTGGCGACGGCCATCGCGGCGAGCGCAGTGTCGCCTGCCGCCGCGAACGACCAGTGGGCCGCGCGCGGCATCGCGCTTGTCACGGCCTATCATGACAAGTGCACATCACTGCCCACCGGCGTTCTCGCGAGGGCAAAGCAACAGATCCCAACCATCCCGCGAAGCGCGATGGAGGCCGCGAGAGACGGGGTGCTGGCCGAGTCGACAGCCGGACCGACGCAGTTCTGCGCCACGTACAAGGCAGAGATCGAGCGGGCTGCGACCGCCCTGCGCTAAAGGAGCAAGCCCACCAGCATCGCCGCGACCAAATGCCTTCGCCTCGTCATTGCCGCCACGAGTGGCCCTCCGCGCAGCCATCCGCTTCTTCCGACGGAGCGAGGCATGAACGAGCATTACCAGCGCCGTGGGACAGGGTGTCCGACTACGCGGACGGCATCATTGCCCGCATCAAGGCCGACGAGATCCATCCGAGCGCCTATGAACGCTGATCCTGTCATTTCTTGACCAGGTTGCTTACCGGGAGCACCATAGGGCCTTGCAAGATCTTTCCATGACCCGCTTCGACGGCCGGAGGAGCCGCAGTAGCGGATAGTCCAACGGGCACCCCGGTGGCCTCCCGAGGGAAGTCCGGGTGATTGAAACCCAGTAGAAGCCAGCGTGTGGCCGCGGCACTACGGGTTTTTTTTCCACGATGATGTGCAATTAATTTCACTAGGACCGGACGAGTGATGGGCGTCACGGCTGACCGCTAGATCCTGGCCGCCCGCACGGCGGCGCTCGCCCTGAACAGCACGAGCGCGGCGACGCCGATCGCCGACATCACCAGCGGCAACGGCAGCGCGCCGCTCTTCAGCGCATGTCCGACGAGGAGGCCGACGCAGGCCGAGAACAACATCTGGCAGATCCCAGTGAAGGATGAGGCCGCGCCGGCGCTATCCGGGAAGGGCATCATCGCCGAGGCCTGGGCCTGCGGCATCGTGAGGCCGACACCACAGGTGTAGAGCGCCATCGGCAGCACAACGCCGGCCACGCCACCGAAATCGCCAGCGACGCAGACCAGCATGGCAAGGCCTCCGCCGGCGAGGCACCGCACGCCGAGCGCGATGACACCGTCCATGCCACGGCGGGCGACCAGACGCTGCGCGAGGATCGTGCCGAGAATGAAGCCAAGCACGACGAGGCTGAAGGACAGGCCATACTGGACCGGCGTCAGACCATGGATGTCGATCAGTATGAAGGACGAGCCGGAGATGAAGGCGAAGAGCCCGCCGTAGGCCAGCGCCGTCAGCGCGACATAAACGCGGAAGGCACGACTCGCGAACAGCGTGCCGAAGCCGCGGATGATGGAGCCCAGCGAGAGCGGCTCGCGCGAGCGGTTCCGGATCGTCTCGGGCAGAAGAAACGTCACCATCGCCACCACGGCAGCGGCGAAGGCCAGCGTGGCGACGAAGGTCGAGCGCCAGCCGAAGGCCTGCTGCAGCACCCCGCCGAGCACCGGCGCAATCGCCGGCACCAGCCCCATGATCATCCCCATGCGGGCCAGTTCGCGGCCGGCACGCGGCCCCTCATAGAGATCGCGCACCATGGCGCGGCTGAGCACGATCGGTCCCGACGCGCCGAGCGCCTGGACCGCGCGGGCGATGGTCAGGGCCTCGATCGAGGGCGCGAAGGCGCAGGCCAATGTCGACACCATGAAGATGCCGAGCCCCACCAGCAGCACCGGCCTGCGGCCGACCCGGTCGGAGAGTGGTCCCCAGAAGATCTGGCCGCCGGCGAAGCCGAACAGGAAGACCGACAGCGTCGCCTGCGCGCCGGCGATGTCGGTCTGCATCACCCGGACGATGTCGGGCAGCGAGGGCAGGTAGAAATCGGTCGAGAGCGGGCCGAGCGCCGTCAGCATGGCGAGGACGGCGGTCATCGCCAGCGTGTCGGGGCGGAGTTTCATGGAGGGGCGCCCTTCCGTGCACGGCAGGCGGCTGTCTAGGCTTGGCCGGTCAGAATGTCGAGGATTGGGCCGCCACCCAGCGGCATCGGGCGCTCGTCCGAAGCCAAACTTACCCACCGTCAGCGCATTCGCCTGCTCACACGTCTCAACCGGCTCACTGAAGCAAATCCAATCGAGGTGTTCAGTGATCGGACATCGCCTGTTCACACTGAGCTAGTCACCATACTCCACGAACTCGCTTCGCCGCCCACTCCTTCGGCGACACACGCGTGACTGCGGCATGGCTGGCGGGCGAAGCAGAACCGGCTTCTGCTATTGGCACATCGGAGGCCCGTGTTGCCTGCCCCTGTAACTGCTCCTCGACGCCCTTCAAAGACGTCGGGATCGGTCGCGAACCTGACCCGCCGTCGTCATCCCGGTCGCGACCCAGCACTACATGATGCTGGCCCGCAACCTCCCCTACACGGGCGTGACGCGGGGCAAGCGGCTGGTCGTCATCGTCGGGCAGAAGCGCGCACTGGCCAAGGCCGTGAGGGCTGGCGGAAAATGCCGACGGACGAAGCTGCGGCAATGGATGGCGGGGCGCGAGTGGAGTTGACGGCACCAGAGGCTCAACATCGCGGTCGAACCTCTTACCGTGCTCTCATGCTTGGATGCACATGACCAGCATCCCACCGCTGAGCTACGTCTATTCCGCTCAAACAAGGAGCTCGACGAGTGCGCTGATGCCTGTTGGGGCTGGAGATTTACCAGCGCCTACCGTAGTGCCCAACAACTGGTCGGTTATTGTAATATGCGGCGCGGCGAATGCCCGCACGAAGGACAGGTCTGCCATAGTATCCGCGGCCATAGTAGCCTCCCCCGTAGTAGCCGCCGCCGCCATAGTAAGTTGAGGCCGGCGTGCCGTAGTAGACGGGCTGCGAATAGCCGCTCACGGTTCCCTGATTGCAATTACATGCACTGCCGGAATACGTGGTGGTGGCATAGGGAGCGTCGCTATAGACGCCATTGACATTGTAGCCGTAGGCGGCGGGAGTGGCATAGCCAGAACCGTAGGCGGCGGGCGCGGCGTAGCCATAGCCAGAACCGTAGCCATAACCGTTGCCGTAATAGGCAGCACCGGCTGCGAGTCCGACGCCTGCTGCGAGCGCCCGGCCACCGTAGTAACGATTGCCGTAGTAACCGCCACGGTATGCCGCCCCACGGTAGGCTCCACGGTATCCGGCACGGTACGCGCCACCATATCCACCTCGGTAGCCACCGCCAACGGCAGCGGCACGGTATCCAGCGCGGGAACCAATACCCACCGCACCACCTCGGTAACCACCACCTGCACCGACTCCACGGCGCTGGGCTTCAGCGTCACTGGCGGTGAAGACGAGACCGGCGAGGCCAATCAGGGCGGCCACAGGGAGTGCGAGCAGCGTATTCATGACTTCACCTGTTAACGCCCGCCACTGGATTGAAAACGCGCGGCTGGGCTCGATCCGCGCGGCAACTCGATAATTTCCTTAACGTAATAGTAACGTGTTTGTGCGTCCGGGCAACGCAACTGGCCCAACATCTCCAATTACGGTTAAGTTGGCGAACGGTTCTTCGTCGCAAATGTCGGGGGGCTATGCCGAGCGCCTTCGGCTCGCTGCCCAGCCCAATCGTCACGGGCCTTGCGGACCCAACATCATCAATTGTCGGTTTGAGGACGGGGAGAGGAGTGGCTATCAGAATGGATGCAACGAGCACCTCTTCTATTCTCATGCCAAGGCTGTTGGCGATACCTCTCGCGGCATCGCTGGGTGTGATTCTGCGGTTTGCGAGGCGGCAGTCTCTGGTTAGGTCGTAGACTCTTGAGCGCGAAGCCAAAGCCGCATTGATGCGGTTGCCGTCGTATCGTGCGGGCGCCGTGCGAGGCGGCGGGAGACACGGTTGAATCAATCGACGGGAACGGCAGCAGGGCACTGAGACGGTCATCACCTGCGGCCGCCAAGGCGGCACTGGCCGCGGCTATCGTGTGCTTCCGCCTCATCGGCGTCAGCTTCCGGACCGAGATCGAAGGGGTAAAATCGACCCATCTGAGACGTTTGAAAATCGGGGACTGGCGACCCGAGTTAGCGCATGTATGGCGTCTCGCTTGCCTTCCTCGATGTCAACATCATGGTCATCGCGCTCGCGATCGGTGCAGCGACATTCCTGATGTCAACTGGCGGCATGCTGGCTGGCCGCTTCATCGGGGCGCAGTTCGGGCGGTGGGCCGAAGTGGTCGGCGGTCTCGCGCTGATCGGCCTCGGAGTCTCGATCCTGATCAGCCACCTCTCGGCCTGACCGCCGAGTGTGAAGTCCAGCCCCCTTCTGCGGGGGCGGTGGCGTAAACGGTCATCCGGAGCGCCACCCCTATGCCGGGACGCAATCACCGAGATCAAAAGTCCGCATCGCGGACTTTGGTCGGTGGCTCCCCCACGTAGTTCCGCGAGACCAACAGCGTGGAAAAGCTTGGACCTTGGCGAGTGGTGGAGCCTGCACAGCGTCCGTACCTTCTGACTCTCGATTTAAAGCCGCTCGCACGCGGCACCGGAGCAAAGACGATGTTCGATCTCTTCAAACTCATCACCGACTCTATCCGCGAACAAACTGAAGAATATTCGAAGGCACAGGACCGGGTTGGTGCACGGCAAATCTCGGCCCTCTTCGATCCTTTCGGCATGACCACAACTTCTCCCGTGCGGGTAGCAATCCGCAGCGATGAAGGCCCTCGTGGCCGCACCGCCAAACGAACTAGTGGTCTCTGCCTGACGGAAGAGTCCTGCTTGGGATTCCCCTCGGTCGGCGCGTATGCGAGTCTGGCGCATGCGCACCGGGGTTTCGATCACCATCACGCCGTCTGATCGCCACCGCCTTGAGGCGGTGGCCAGGGACCGCAACGCCGCCCAGAAGCATGCGTGGCGGGCGCTGATCGTG
>NZ_JBFUIY010000068.1:0-13070 GCF_056401655.1 Allobosea sp. P4_E12
GGCGTAATCCGGCGTAATCCCGCCCGAACTTCAAGGCCCAGCGCCGCACCGTCTCGTAGGAGACGGCGATGCCGCGCTCCAGAAGCATCTCCTCCACCAGGCGAAGGCTCAGGGGAAAGCGGAAATACAGCCACACCGCATGGGCGATGATCGCCGGTGGGAACCGATGGCGCTTGTAGCTGATGGCCGGCAGGGTCATGCACGCCCACCTACACCGCTTGCCGCATGCCGGAGTTAACGTGACAACGCCACCGCCAGAAATGGAACCTTCCGGCGGACTACCCGATGGTCGCGCCGAACTATGCGGAATCCCGATCGGCCCTGGCGAAGGCGTCCGGCCTTGGTCAGTCGCGCAAGGCCGCCGCGTCTGCGCCTGAACCCATTGTCCAGGCTGCGACCACGGTCGCAGATAAGCCAAAACGCGCCTCGCGCGTCAAGGCAAGCGCACCGACCGCGGTCGTGGCCGCGCCGGAGAGCATCCAGGCGAAGCGCGCGCCACGCAAGGCGAAAGCTGTTGGGGAGCCAGTGGTGGAACCGCCCGCAAGACCCAAGAGGGCGCGCAAGACCGCCGCAACCACCGGATCGTGAGGCTCGGATCAAGTGCGCTTCGCCAAGTCGGCATCTATGTCGGCCGAATTCTCAGGGGCGAGAAGCCAGCCGACTTGCCAGTGTTGCGGCCGACCAAGTTCGATCTCGTCAACAAGCTCAAGACGGCGAAAGCGCTGGGCCTTACGGTGTCAACCACGCTCCTCGCACAGGCAACGGAGGTCATTGAATGATGTCGGCTATTGGGCGCGAACCGGCCAGGAGACACCTTCGGCGCCTTCTACTTGAGCGTCCCGTATCGTTCGAGATAGGCCAGCAGCAGACGCACCGTGGCGGGCGCGCCCTTGGCGGCGTAGCGCTGGCTGGTCCGTGTCGTGATGCCGAGCAGCGGCGCGACGCTGTGCTGGTTCAAGCCAAGCCGCTTGAGCGCGTCCCGGTATTCGTCGGCGGTCATCGCCAGCCCTCCCGCTGCAGCAGTTCCGGCAGCAGTGCGAACGCCGTCTCGACGGAGGGATAGTCCCACGACTGCATGGTCTCCTCCCGTTCGATCCAGCGATTGATGGTGGCGCAGTGATGCCCGCACTGGACCGACCAGCCGGTGTCGCGGACGCCGCAGAAAATCTCGTAAGCATCGTCGATGCTCTCGTCCTCCGCCCGGACGAACTTGGTCCAGAGCGCGACGTCGAGTTTGCGGAGCGCGCTGTTGGCGCGGGTGGTGATGACGTCGACGTTCATGGCGTGCCTGCCTTCGACGCTTCGGCGTCGGCCTTGGCGATTTCAAGCGCATGATCCCGGAGCGCCTGCTCGACCTCGTCGGCGCTGATCGTCGGATCGTCCTCGAACGGGTCGTATCCGATGCGCTCGACATAGGCGGCGGCGAGGCGGGTCCGGCGCTCGTCCCCGGTCTCGGCAATCAAGCCTTCCGAGACGGCGGCGTCGAACAGCTTCGATTCCAGTTCGGCGATGTCGGCGGACCGGTGTTCGCCGGTCCCGATGCGCAGATTGAAGACGCCGCTAGGCAGGCGCTCGATATAGAGCGAGCCGAGATAGGTATATCCCGGCATCCCCTCGACCAGGTCGTCGCCGATGACTGCGCCGACGTCAGCGGATTCCTCGCGGCTGGCGATGAATTCAGCAAGCGTCATGGTCGTTCCTTGTCTGGCGCACGGATTCGTCCGTCGAGGGACCCAACATAACGACAGGATGTCGTCCTGCAAGTGGCCGATCACGGCAAATTGTCGTGGCCACGGCACTGCATCGGCCCTTCCTCGAGCTTTTCGAGATCGGGCAGGTCGCGCAGGCTGGCGAGACCGAACAGCGCGGCGATCTCTTACGGTACGTTGATGTCGCCAACTGCAGCCCGTCATCGGGATCGACCACAGGACAGGATGACTTCTTGACTCTCGCAGGGGCGCGCGCCTATCTCCGCGGCATCCGTTAGCACTCGACACCCGAGACTGCTAACAGATGCCGGCAGCGTTTCCACGCAGGCCGCGCGTTCCGTTTCTACCTTCTTAGAGGAAGACAGAACCATGAAGTTCCGTCCGCTGCATGACCGCGTCGTGGTCCGTCGCCTTGATGGCGAAGAGAAGACCAAGGGTGGCATCATCATCCCCGAAACCGCCAAGGAAAAGCCCCAAGAGGGTGAAGTCGTCGCCGTCGGCCCTGGCGCCCGCGACGAAGCCGGCAAGCTCGTTGCCCTGGACGTCAAGAAGGGCGATCGCGTCCTCTTCGGCAAGTGGTCGGGCACCGAGGTCAAGATCGATGGCCAGGATCTCCTGATCATGAAGGAATCCGACATCATGGGCGTCGTCGGCTGAACGCCACGCGACCTCCATTCCCCGTTTTCATTAAGGAGTAGCTCGCATGGCTGCTAAAGACGTCAAGTTCTCCACCGACGCGCGCGACCGGATGCTGCGCGGCGTCGAAATCCTCAACAACGCCGTCAAGGTCACGCTCGGTCCCAAGGGCCGCAACGTCGTGATCGACAAGTCGTTCGGCGCTCCCCGCATCACCAAGGACGGCGTCACCGTCGCCAAGGAGATCGAGCTCGCCGACAAGTTCGAGAACATGGGCGCCCAGCTGGTGCGCGAAGTGGCCTCGAAGCAGAATGACGCCGCCGGTGACGGCACCACGACGGCCACCGTGCTCGCCGCCGCGATCATGCGCGAAGGCCTGAAGTCGGTTGCCGCCGGCATGAACCCGATGGACCTGAAGCGCGGCATCGACCTCGCGGTCGAAGCCATCGTCACGGACCTGAAGAAGAACTCGAAGAAGGTCACCTCGAACGCGGAAGTCGCGCAGGTCGGCACCATCTCGGCCAACGGCGACGAATCGGTCGGCAAGATGATCGCCACCGCGATGCAGAAGGTCGGCAACGAGGGTGTCATCACCGTCGAGGAGGCCAAGACCGCCGAGACCGAGCTTGATGTCGTCGAAGGCATGCAGTTCGACCGTGGCTATCTCTCGCCCTACTTCATCACCAATGCCGAGAAGATGGTTGCCGAGCTCGAGGACCCCTACATCCTCGTTTTCGAGAAGAAGCTGTCGTCGCTCCAGGCGATGCTGCCGATCCTCGAGGCCGTCGTTCAGACCGGCAAGCCGCTGCTGATCATCGCCGAGGACGTGGAAGGTGAGGCTCTCGCCACCCTCGTCGTCAACAAGCTCCGTGGCGGCCTGAAGGTCGCGGCCGTCAAGGCTCCGGGCTTCGGCGATCGCCGCAAGGCCATGCTCGAGGACATCTCGATCCTGACCGCCGGTCAGCTGATCTCGGAAGACCTCGGCATCAAGCTCGAGACCGTGACGCTCAACATGCTCGGCCGCGCCAAGAAGGTGCGTATCGAGAAGGAGAACACCACGATCATCGACGGCGCCGGCAAGAAGAAGGACATCGAGGGCCGCGTTGCGCAGATCAAGGCGCAGATCGAGGAGACCTCGTCTGACTACGATCGCGAGAAGCTCCAGGAGCGTCTGGCCAAGCTCGCTGGCGGCGTCGCGGTGATCCGCGTCGGCGGCGCGACCGAAGTCGAAGTCAAGGAGAAGAAGGACCGCGTCGACGATGCCCTGAACGCGACCCGCGCTGCGGTCGAAGAAGGCATCCTGCCGGGTGGTGGCGTGGCGCTCCTGCGCGCGCTCCAGACCGTCAAGTCGATCAAGACCCAGAACGACGACCAGAAGACCGGCGTCGAGATCGTCCGCAAGGCGATCATGGCCCCGGCCAAGCAGATCGTCGACAACGCTGGCGATGACGGCGCTGTCGTGGTCGGCAAGCTGCTCGAGTCGAAGGACTACGCCTACGGCTACAATGCCCAGACCGGCGAGTACGGCGATCTGGTCAAGGCCGGCATCATCGACCCGACCAAGGTCGTGCGCACGGCGATCCAGGACGCGGCTTCGATCGCCGGCCTGCTGATCACCACCGAAGCGATGATCGCCGAGCTGCCGAAGAAGGACGCCATGCCGGCTATGCCGGGCGGCGGCGGCATGGGCGGCATGGACTTCTGATCGTCCAAGTCTCTCTACGTCTCCAAGGAAGGCCCGGCGCAAGCCGGGCCTTTTTCTTATAGGCAGCGAAAGGCTTCTGCTTTCTATCGAACGAGCTTGATCGCTCGGTGGACCGTGGCCGGAACACGTAGACCGTGCCCGAGATCTCATCGGCGCCGACGTCCACTCCGTCAGTTGCGATGACCCCAACTCGGGCGCGACATGCCGCCTGAGCCAGCCGCGCGGACGCATCACCCGCCACCATTGCCCCCGCAGGTTAGCTGGCGTCGGTTTTACTCCAGTGGACACCGTCGCAACTACCTCGAAGCTGGGTTTGGCTGAGAAGAACAAGTATCTGGCTGCTGTTCGCATGGGTCTGCGGGCAACGGTTAGATAACATTCCGGCATCCCTGCTTCTTGCGGAGCAGCCATCGGGCCGCCTAGGCTGGGGAAGTGGGAGGGGAAGCTCTATTCGACGCGGGTCAGGATCAATCGCGGCCGTGGTAGCCGGGAATTGATCGCGGCCTTTGAGGTCTCAGAGCTTCCCCTCTCCATTTTGGTTCTTGGATTACCGTGGCTTTGCTCAGTCGCCGGCAACTTCTATTTATTAATCTCGTGCTCGCCATTGCCCTGTTCGGGCCATCAACGCCTGGGAACGACCGACCTGTCAGCCCGGCCAACACAAATAAAGATTCCGCCCCGTCGGGGTGTCTCGCAACGACGGGGCGATAAGGTGCTTAACCAGTTGCGTCACTCTGTGGTGACGGCTGCCGACCCTATAACGCCAATCCAGTCTACCGAGAATCGAGAGATACGCTGTTCCAACAAGAAAATGCCAATCACCTTGGCCTACGGCATGACGTCAACACTTCGGCTTGCGCAATTCGAGCGTCGTGCGATGCTGGCTTGTCGATTAATTAAAAGGTGGCTTATGGCGACGGGAACAGTGAAGTGGTTTAATTCGACCAAGGGCTTTGGCTTTATCCAGCCGGACGATGGCGGCCAGGATGCCTTCGTTCACATCAGCGCGGTCGAACGAGCGGGCATGCGCGACCTACGCGAAGGACAAAAGATCTCCTACGAGCTCGTGCCAGACAGGCGGTCGGGCAAAGCGTCAGCCGAGAATCTTCGCGCCGAGTGAGGCCTCAGATTGAATGCGAGGGCCCGGGCGGATCCGCCGACATGCTCTCGGCTCAGTTCCACCGCTCGGATCCGGGTCATCAAAGGGGAGGCTGTCGCGTTCTGCGTCGCCCTCCCCTCGGCGCCGCCGCCCTAGGTCAGCTGGTGCAGGGCAAAGCCGGGCTGCGGCGTGCTGACAAGCCGGCCGGCCACCACGGCGTCGATCCCCATCACAGTGCTCAAATCGCAACCCAAGACGCCAGCGCGACCGACGTTACGACCATCACAAGCCATTCGGCGCGGTAGAAACCGAGGATCGCCTTAGTCGAGCGACCCTCGACGACATCCGTTGCCCGATCCCGCGCCGCGATATGAGGGTCGTAAACGAAGCCAAGACCCGTCAAAAACGCGACCGCCATTTCTTGGTCGATATCACCGACCAATGACCAGACCCTTGGCCCGACGGGGAGAAAGCCGTTTTGCAGGCACAGCTCAGTGTCAAGATCGACCCCTTCGATCTCGAACTCGTTCGGCGTTTTCCGGTAGGGGTGTTTTTGCATCGCAAGCGCAACGTGCGTGCCGTTTCTTGTCTTGGCGAAAGCAAACATGACATCGTGGGGGCGGTAGGCCATCGCAACTCTCCCTCAACACACATTCGTACCTTAGAGCGGGCCGGCTCGTCTTCAAGCGCGCCAATCCAGACTTTTGAGTACGGCTGAACGATCCCAGGTCAGAGGCGAGGCTCAGTTCCACCGCTCGGATCCGGGTCATCAAAGGGGGAGAACGTCGGCGCCGCTCGTCGGAATCGCCTCGCCAGCAGCGTGTCCTTGCTCAGCAGGCCCGCATCCTCGAGCTTCTCGAGATCGGGCAGGTCGCGCAGGCTGGCGAGACCCAAGACCGCCAGGAATGTCTTCGTCGTCACATAGGTATAGGGCGCCCCCGGCTCCGGGCTGCGGCTCTGATGGAGGGAACCAGCCCGAACTCTGGGTCCACGGCCACGATCACGGATCACACGACTACCGAGTGGAGGGCACCCGCGTCCTGGCAATCAGGCTGGCTATCCAAATCTTCACGGTGATCGAGAAAATCCGTGGTTCGATCCCCTCTGTGTCGTCGAGGTCTGATCGAGCGATAGAACCACATGCGGCTTTTGAGAGGGCTGTCAGACGTGCATTAGATCTTAACGACGACGACACTGCCCCGGAGTTCTGGTCTGCACGGGCCAATCGGGATTGGATCCACGCGGACGGCGACGTGGTAGGCTACTCGTTCCGGGCGGCCGGTGATCTGATCGCCGAGGTTCGCGGCCAAGGCTGCTAGCTGAATTGGTATTGATGCGGTCCCGTCGCGGTCGTGTCCGATCGCGTTCGCGCGGCAATGGCACACGAAGACTGGCGCCCGGCAGCGGGTGGGTGAGGGCTTGCGGCCCTGCCGCGTCAGTCAGCTGCGCCGCAGCCGAGGCGGCCGGTGGCACGACGGCATGTCCGTGTGCCGGCAAATCTATCGCGTCGCCGGTCCAGGGGGATGGTCGCTGGAAGACATCGACGAAACTGGCGCATCAACCGTGTGGGATGATCTCTTCGCTACTGGCCAGGACGCCCACCGTGAGTTCTGACTCACTGTGGAGAACGAAGGGACGCCGGCTTTCCTCGAACGTGGGTCCGGCATCATGCATTGAACTGAGGGAAGTCGCACTCGGACACCTTGCCATCCCTCCCTTTCGGCCGATGATGATCGTGCGGCCGAGCCGCGAGGCTCGGTGGCTGTCCGGGCTCGCTGGGCAGCCGGCCGGCTGGATCAAGCCCCCCAGCTCCCTGCCGGCCCGCGCTCTTATTTGACGGCGATCGGGATGACGATGAGCCTAGCGAGCGCCAGCACGATCGCAGCGCGCAGCCAGACAGCCTTGACGGGATTGCCCGCAAGCATGTGATGCCCCCACGCGACGAATGAACTCATACGCAGCTTCCCGCGGCTGACACATCCTTCGCGACGGAACAGCTCCATCCGAAGGACGTCATCACGAGCAGTCGCGCGGTGCTAGCCACGTTGGTTGCGCGCGGCAGCGCTCAACTCAGTCCGACACAAGCTCTCATCCGGACGCCGTTGCGAGTGTCACGACCCGCGAAAGCGGGCGCCCATCCGGCGCACAGAATCCCTCAGCGCGACCCTCAACGATCCATTGCTCGATCTGCCTGCCGACCGCTTCGCCTTCCTTCTCGCGGTTGGCGGCATAGTGGTCGCGTTGCTCTCGCTCCATTCTCTCGAGCTGTTTGAGCCATTCCGCGTAGGTGATCGTCGCCATCCAAGCCTCCCCGCCGCGACACACATTGAGGCAGTATTCGACATGCGGCTTGGTTACCCTCGTAAAGGCTCTCCTTGACGCCGAAGATTACTTTGTTCCGGGTGAGACCAGTCTTCGGACCGGCGAAGCATACTTCAAACTCGACGGCATCCAGGAATCCATCCGGCCGGTCCGCGAGAACTGTCGCTGGTGACTACAACGAGTGGATACACGAACGCCCGCCATCGTTGGCGGTATCGGCGGGGACGTAGGCTGAGCAGCTAGTCGAAGTCCATCTCTCGCCACCCGATCCCGCACGGGAATTCGCTCGAGCTAACGCAGGATTGGGAGGTCTCCAATATTTACCGCGCCGAGCTGGCTTTGAAACGTCGTCGTTCGGTCGGCACTCTGCTGTTGCGAGACCCCGGAGATCATGTGCTCACCGGTGTCATAAACCGTCCGTTTGGTTCCATCGTCGATGATCAGCCGACGGGCGGTCGGAAAGAAGGCATAACGCATGTCGTTTTGGCTTCCCGCCGTCGCTGGGAGACCAAACTCGGCGGGCCAGCCTAATTCGTTGCTCCGCGCTGGATGGCTTTTGCTTGCGGGCTTTGCCACATCCATCTCGATTTCGCCCCTCTGGAGCCCATCAGCTAGGTCGTGAAGCACTCCATCAAGCTTCCCCTTTGTCGCGGCATTGAACATGTCTCCGACCATGCTCATCCCGCCGGCGATCCATTGGGCCATCCCACCAAACTCAGGATGAGAGAATTGGGCCATCTTGCCATGACCGCGGCGAAGCGTTGCTAACGCGACCTCTACCGCGTCTATTCCCACCCCATGCTTCCGAGCGGTCCTGGCAACTAGGTCCTCAGCAAGGCCATGCTCAGTGTGTTCCTTTACGGAGAGCGCTCCGTTCCGGATTGCAGCCTCTTGTTCCGGCGAAAGAGGATTTCCGTTTCCGTCTTTCATGGCAGCACCTTGACGCCCTGGGCCAAGTTTAGCGCGCAGCCCCCACCGAAACGGATGTTACTACTCAATGTTCCTCGGAGTCATTGCCTTCTCGCGAAGCGACGCACGCGCTGCGGTTATCCGCCGGGGGCCTTGAGAATTGAGCCGGCGCGTTCATCTGATGGAACGCTGCCGGCTCTCATCACGGCGTTCCCTCCCCGCGACGCCACTCTCCTACCTGCAGCACCATGGCCGATGCCATTATCCTTTCGTCGGTATTGAAACCTCTGGCTGTTTAGGGGGCCGATCCTGTGCTGTGGGCCTTCCCCCAGCAGCAGCTTGACTCGAACTCGATCCGATCAGGGTCAAGACGCGCGACTTCCGGTGACGGTGAATTTGGCCCACAGGGCCATGGCGGACATTGCATCCTTCTGGCACGCTGCCGTCGGAGGATGCCCATGGTCGCGACATCATGCCTGCGCACACTCGCCGACACGGATGAACCTGTCGCTGCCCCCTCGCACGAGGGCCTACCCCCGGCGGGGACTGTCTACGCTTTTCGAACCAGGCCCTATTCCACGCTCGCACCGGCGGAAACCGGGCGATACTCTGCGTTCAAGATCATCGGCCCAACCAGAAACACGTAGCCATCGCCGTATTGGACGGCGTGTGGGGAGAAGTCCCGACGCTGAAGCAGGCCGAACAGGCGCAAATCCTCAAGGAACATCGATTTGCCCACAACGGACGTGTTTGGCCGTGTTCGGCGTAATTGCAGATTGGTGGGAACCCGCGGAACTTGATGCCGTAACTTTTCTTGGCAAAATCGACGTCCCAGCCCCTGAAGCAGTACTCGCTGCGAAGATCGCCAGTTCAGTGATCGGTACGAGGTATTCAACTCTTCGGACGATAAATTATGCTGCCGAGGGTGAATGGCGCTGGGGCAATGACCGCGGAGCTCTCTTGGGGGAGGCGAAACTCAGCGCTGCGATTCCGAGACACGGCTCTCCGTCCAACGCTGGCGCATAATCCGAAGCACCGAGGCTTCCGCCTCCAAAAAACAGATCGATTTCTTGCAGTTTTTATCTATTGTAGTCTCTAGGTCATACAATTTGCCTAGAGCCGTTGCGAGCGCCCTTAAAGCTGATCGTTTTTCTTCTTCATCTCATCCAGTTTATCGATGATTTCAATAATTCTCACCATAAGATCGTCGTGGGTTTGCGCAGATGGTTGCTGCGCAAATGCCGCGAATGGTCATGGGATCGGTTCCTGATTTGGCGTGGGGAAACGCAGCCGCCGCGGGCGATCAGCAGTCTAACGCCGGACGGAACCGCCGAGAAGGCAGGTACGTTTCATTTGCGTGCTGGCCACGCCTACGGCGGGGTCTCCGCCCGCCCTTCGAATGAGCCTCACCCCATCATCTTTATAAGCTGCAGGCTTTCGATCTCTGCCTTAAGCTTGGCGACGGCAGCCTCCCCCCGAATACTCTTGACGCCCCTCCTTTCGCGATCAAGCGCGCCCGGGATTCCGTCGAGAAGCTCCGCTCGCAGTGGTTCCGGCAACAAGGGCCCTTCCCGCTCGGTCTCGACCACGGTCGACTTCCGGTGCGACCACCGACGCCTTCGTCCGTCCGGCCAAGTGAGGAGCGCGAAGAACAGAAGCCGGACTATGCGACTGCCGGCTTCCTGAGTGTGATGTTGCCGGAGCGTCGCGGTAATCGCCTGCCCGACTACGGCTCCGGAAAAGCCACTCGTCGTCACGCGCGCTTTTTTGGGCCAAGGCGTAAGCGCCTCTCGGGGGGCTCCGTGAGTTCAAACGGCATCAGCGATTGATTCTGCTGAACGACAAGGGGGATTCGGAGAAACTCTGACCGCAGCAGCATCAAACGCGCCACAACGTCCAAAATGGCTCTATGCGCGCGGAACTACGCCGCTGCTCGATGGGTTTGCGCTAATTAATCCAGCGCGCAAGGACGGCTTCCATGGAAATTAGGATCGGCTATCGGATCGAGATCGTCACCTATCAGCCGACGCCCGCCTTGCCGCTTCTCGACCCCCACCCCAGCCGCGATGGCGACCTGGTGACGACGCCCAAGACAGCCGTCAGGTCCCTGAACGACGGCAGCAACGTGCCGACCGCCAAATATGCGGACGGGTTCGGCAACCGTCGCCGGCGCCTGGTTGTGCCCCCGGGAGGCGTCGAATTCACCAGCGACATGATCATCCGAGATTCTGGCGAGGTCGATTACGTCGACCAAAACGCGCAGGAGGTCTTCGCCGGGGACCTACCGTCCGAGGTCTTGGAATACGTGTTATCGAGCCGCTATTGCGAGGTTGACGAGCTCTCGGCAACTGCATGGAGCCTCTTTGGGAACTGCGCCCCGGGTTGGAATCGGGTCCAGCAGATCTGCAACTACGTCAATGCTCAGATTCGCTTCGACTACCAGTCAGCCCGCGGCACTCGTACGGCGGTGCAGGCCATGACGGAACGGGTCGGGGTCTGCCGTGACTTCACTCACCTGGCGGCCGCGCTGTGTCGCTGCATGAACATCCCCGCACGCTACTGCAACGGCTACCTGGGCGACATCGGCGTGCCGCGTGATCCGGCGCCAATGGACTACAACTCCTGGTTCGAGGCGTATCTCGACGGCGGCGAGTGGTTCACCTTCGATGCCCGGCACAATATGCCCCGCATCGGTCGCATCCTGGTGGGCAGGGGCCGGGACGCCGCCGACATCCCGATGATCCACACGTTCGGCCCGCACATTCTCCAACGCTTCGAGGTCATCACCGAAGAGGTGGTAGCGACCTAAGCGATGCGGCGCTTGCAAACTCTCGATCCGCAGGCCGTGATTTAGGTCGGCACATTCTCCAAAACGCTCTCGCCTAGCGTGCAGCTGGTCTATCTTTCCCGCCGGATTGGCTCGGGTGTTCACAGAGGCCAAGTAAGTCCAATTTGCCGGGCCGAAAGCGATCGATATGACCATATTCTCCGTCAGGCACATCACAAACTATCACTATGCAAAACCGGTGGGGTTCGGTGAGCACCGACTGATGTTTCGCCCCCGGGACAGTTATGACCAGAGGCTACTCAGGGCGACCCTGGTGATTGATCCGGAGCCCAGCACTATCCGCTGGATTCACGATGTCTTTGGCAATTGCGTCGCGCTCGTTCGGATTTCTCGTCCCGCTTCGGAGTTGTGCTTCGAAACCCGGATTCAGCTCGACCACACGCCGCAGGCAACGCCCGATTTCCAGATGGATGAGGAGGCGCTGACGTATCCCTTCGCCTATAGTTCGGACGAAACAGCGGATCTGGCTGGTACGACCGATCGTCACTACCTCGACGACGATGACGAAGTCGGGCGATGGGCCCAGCAATTCGTCAACGTTGGCCGGCGGACTGACACCGGGAAGCTGTTGATGACGCTATGCTATGCAATCCACGAAAGCTTTGCCTATTCGCGTCGTCTGGAGGCCGGAACCCAGCCGCCGCTTATCACGCTACGCCTACGTCGCGGCACCTGCCGCGATTTTGCATTGTTCATGATGGAGGCGGTGCGTTCCCTTGGCTTCGCGGCTCGTTTTGTCACGGGATACATTTACGTTCCCAGCCGCGACACCTCGACCACGCTCGGGGGCGGCTCTACCCATGCTTGGTGCCAAGTCTATCTCCCCGGAGCCGGATGGGTGGAGTTCGATCCAACCAACGGCATCGTCGGCAATCGGGATCTTGTCCGGGTCGCCGTTGCCCGGGACCCTCGCCAGGCGATTCCACTCACGGGAAGCTACTCCGGCCTCGCCTCGGATGCTCTCGGCATGACCGTGCAAGTCAATGTGACTAAGGAAAAGACGAATACAGAGGTCGAAGATCCAGATAAATCGGGGTAAAGCTCATCCTCTCCCAGACCGTTCCGCTTGCCACGTGTCATAGGGTGGAAAAACCAGCTGGAGATTGGCTCTACGGGGTCTCCTCACCCGGCCGACCCTGGGGAGGTCACCGGGGAGCGTCGGATGTGGCCATAGGCAACGTCAAGCATGGCTACTTTGCCCTGGCGTGATTTAGCAATATTTTGGCGCGGTTCAGCATGACACCGTTGGCTGGTCTGGCATGGGGGTGCAACCACACCGCTGCGAAAAGAGCCGACGATGAGCACTAACAGCACCACCAGCTTGATCTGGGCCATGATTGCCCGCAGCAACGGCACGGTTGGCTACCGCGACGAAACCCAGCGCTACATCATCGAAGCAGCGACCGACTGTTTCTACAGGGTCACCTTTTGCAGCAATGACCATTATGAGCTGACGATTGGCCACAGGCAGTCGGTCGCTGAAGCGAAGGCGCTCTGTGAGGCTGACTTTGCCGCGCGGGATGGCAACTACAATTTGGACTTGTATGGGGTTTTCCTTGTCAAGGCCGCAGACCCCTTATCGGCTTTGAGACGCGGTTCGTTTTCACGTACGGGTGGACGTCAACAGCTTCGCCGCTCCGCGCGGCGAAGGCCGTAGATGAGTGCAGGCGCTCACATCCAAACGATCCGAGGGGAACTCGCCATTTTGGCGCGGTTCGGCGCCACAAACTTGTATTCGGTCGATCCTGGAGGATCGCGACCATGATGCAGTCATGCGCATCGACGGCGAAGTTCCGAGGCGGCGGGCCCATTCTAAGCCGCGGCGCAAAGGCCAAGTCCACT